>JBEKGC010000408.1:0-10753 GCA_050013055.1 Streptosporangiaceae bacterium | reverse complement strand
GGACACGATCCCGTCCAGGGTGATGAACTGAATGACGATGACGCTCACGATGGGCCTCCCGATGCTCACCTGTACATACCGGCGGCACCGGCCCGGCTCATCGCGCCGGGCGAAACTCGCCGGAAGTGACTAGTGCCGCGGCACGTAACGTCCGCCCCGCTTCCAGCCGCCGTCAGCCCCGGGCGCGGCCACGACGATGGACCGTTGTTGTTGCTGGGACGACAACGGTGGAACATCGTGGTGCCTCGCGAGCGGGAGCAGGGCAGCACGGGCGTGCAGGATGGGGCGGGCTGGGCTCACGGGGACCGCGGGCGGCCAGTCGTCGCCGGGCGTGACCCTTCGCAGCCGGTTACCCGGGCCAACGCTCATTTATGCGGTACTAGTAGCCTTTATGCACTTCACAATGCCAGGCCGGGGAACACTCAAGTGCGTTTCCCGGGAAACTTTACAGGTCTTTCCTGGGAAATCTAGCAGCTCTTTACTGGGAAACCGTACAGCCATGATCTGGGCAGCCTGACGTGCATCGGCGGGAATCCAGATGGGCAAGCTCACCACGGCGCACACGAGCTGCCTGGATGTGCGTGTGACGACAGCCAACCGTGCAAACGATAACGACACACATTGTCCACCTGGCGGGCGGTCGACTGGCGTGGTCGTGCACCTCCGGTTCTAGAGCTTTGGGTCCGGGATTCTGAAATAATCTGCTAGCGGTTCCCTGCGGCCACCGAACTGCAAAGCCAAAGAATCGCACGAAAATGCCGATCCGCGGCAAAGGTCCTTTTGTCCTGCCGCGGATCGGCGTCCGTCTGGTCACGCACCGCTGCTGCGCCGCACGCCTTCTATGAAAGCTTGCCACGTGGAGGCTGGGACAGAGAGAGTCCGTCCGCCTCGATTCTTAGAATCACGAACATGTACCGATTCGTTCTGGGCTGCCACCTCTATACAGTTGGTCCCGTTTGACCAGCTGCTTACACGCCACAGAACGGGAGCCTGACCCTGCGTCATATTCTGCCTCCGTTGGACTAATCGGACACGCGTATGGTATCCAATTAAGGAAGGAAGGGCGGCTGAACGCCAAAAATTAGCAGAGTTCCGCTGCCCTCCTGAGGTGTTCGAGAGTGCCCTCGGGGCCGAGTGAGGCATCTCGGACATGCTGGAAGAGCTCACGATAGATGCTAATTTCCTCGGCGTCGTCTTGACTGAATATGGCCTCGCGGGCGCTCTCGAAGTACAAGACATCGTCATCGTTAGGATCACTGAACTCTAGCAGCGTAAAGTTCTCGCCCATCCCGGAATGGAGGCCGAACGAAGAGGGTATGACCTCGATTGTCACTCCCGGCTTCTGGGCCGTACTGATTAGCCGGTCGAGCTGGCCTTGCCTGGTCTCTTTGTCCCCGGCCAATCGGCGAATAACTGCCTCGTCGAGGACAAAGAAGAGCTGCGGAGGGTCTTCCCGCTCCATCAAGAATTTCTGGCGTCTCATTCGGATTTCGGCCCGGGCCCTCACCAGATCGGGTTCCATGTGAATCCTGTAGAGGCTCATTATCCTGGTTGCATACTGCTCCGTCTGCAGCAATCCAGGTATCACGAGACTCTCGTAGGTTCGTATAACAGAAGCCGACGTCTCGTATTCAATGTACTGAAAATAGATTGGCGGAACCAGGTCACGGTAAGTGCTATACCATGATTGTTGCCTAGCGATTTTGCTCAGCACAGTCAGATGCGCGACGTGTTCCGGGTCATTGACCTGGTAGAGGCGCAGCAATGCGATCAAGTCATTTCTGGATATCCCGACGGAACCAGTCTCTATCCGGATTATCTTGGAAAGCGACCAGTCCATCTCTTCCGCCACGCTCTCTTGCGTCAAGCCTGCTTCGAGGCGTGCCCGCTTGAGCTCAGCGCGCAGACGCCGACGCTGGACGAGAGGGCTGGAGCTGGTAGTCACAAGATTCCCTCGCAGTCGCGACACTCGTTGGTGGCCGTATGGCGACCTGCTATGAGCATCACGTTACCTCTCACTTTGCGGTGCGGCGGATAGCTTAGGGCATAGTGGGCCTCCACGTCACGCTCGCTCCTCAGGTCACGCGCGCTAACGACAGGAATTGAAAGCCGGAGGTCAGGGTCCGCGGCGGTTCAGGTTCGAGGCTGAGCCCAGCGAACAGCGTTCGCCCGATTACGTGGTCACCAGCCCAGACAAACCCCGTCCGGCCCCGCGATCCGTCCGGCCCCGCGATCCGTCCGGCCCCGCGATCCGTCCGGCCCCGCGATCCGTCCGGCCCCGCATCCACCCCGTCACCACGGTCCATCGTCGCGGCCACGCCCAGGGCTTGGCACCGTCGCGGCGGCCGGAAGCGGGGGCCGAATGCTACCCGCCATGACACGAGACGGACACCGCAGACCCGGCCATTCAATTCTTATAGCACGCCCCGCGGCAATAAAGCACAGCCCCCATTGACCCCTGTAGTCACAGTAATTTATTCTCATCACTCTTGTTTCCAAATTGCTAGTGGCGATCTGCTAGTAGCTTTCTGACCCTTGTTTACTGCCTACAGCTAGATGCATACTAGCTAAGAACACTGACTGGGGCAGCAGAGACGAAAGGACGGGGTACAGCAGCATGAACAACGGCGAGAGCGGGGGCGGCCGTTCGCCCGGGTGGTGGGGCGAGCTGATCCGTGTCCTTGTGCTTATCGGAACGGCCGCTAACATGGCGGCCACTGGTCTGCGGGCCGCTTTTGGCCATCACTGGCTGGTGGGAGTATTTGCCCTCGCCGGGGTGGCCGCCGCGGCGATTTCCATCCGGCGGATGAATGCCCGCGCGGGGCTCCGGCGATATCCGTCCTGGCTGTTCTTGATACCTGCGTTCGCCGCAGCGCTGGTAGCTACGTTCAGTCAGGGGCTGGCTGCTGTCGCTCCTACGGCGGTGGCCTTTACCCTGACAACGGGCGCGGCCATGGTTACTTACAGCCCGGCGAGCACCGCAGAACTCCTGAGTGGCGCGGCGCTCGTTGGGGGTGGAACGGCATTCATCGGAGGCGGGTCCACCCTGCTGGCCGATCGGCATCTACTCGTCGGGGCGGCACTCACCTGGCTCGGACTGACGGTTATCGGGACGGGGATTGCGCTGCGCGCATACCGGCAAGTGTTCCTGGTGGCGGCCGTCATCGGCATCGGCGGGGGGTACCTCGGCCTCGGCACGGTGATGCTGGCCGATCAGCATGTCCTGCGCTACGCGGCGCTCATCGGCATCGGGGTGGTGTTCGTCGTTCTCGGCGCGGTCATGCGGTCCGGCCGGCCCGTACTGGACAGCCTGACGTACATGGCGAGCGGGGTGGCGATCATCGGGACAGGGGCCACCCTGCTAGCCGCCAGGCAGGCCGTGGTCGGCGCGCTTGTCATCTGGCTGGGAGTGATGATCATCGTAAGAGGGGTCGCCTTGCGGACCGACAAGCGCGCGCTTGGATGTGCGGCCGTCATCACCAGCGGGGCGATGATGATCGGAAGCGGGCTAGCCTGGCAGGCCGACAGGCAGCCCCTCCTCGCGGCGGCGGTCATCATGAGCGGGGCGGCGGTCGTCGGGTTTGGGGTGGCGGAGATCGGCCTTCCCGTGGTGGCATCGGCCTTTCACCGACTCCGCGCCTGGGCGACCGGGCGGGGGTGACTGGCGGGCACCCCGGATCAGTCGCTTCCACTTGCCGCGCGTGCCTTCACCGAGGTCCAGGAATGGCCTGGCGCCCGTCCCATTCAACCTCCGTGAGACTACCTGGTTACCAGACGGGAAACGCAAAGACGTGGGTGGCACCGCTCACAGGACCCGGTTGTTGCCGCCGTCTATCACGAATTCAGATCCGGTGATGTAGGCGGCGGCATCCGAGACGAGGAAGGCAACGAGCTGAGCCACTTCGGCCGCCGTGCCTGGACGCTCGAGCGGCACCCCTCCGATGGTGGCCAGGAGTGCGGCCTCGGCCTCGGCCTGGCTGATTCCAGCTTGATCCATGATCTGCGTGATCCTGGCCGCTGCCAGCGGAGTAGCGATGTATCCGGGCGTGACGGTATTCACCCGTATACCCAAGGGTCCGAACTCGCTGGCGAGGACCTTGCTGTAGCTCCTCAGGGCCGCTTTCGCGGGTCCGTAAGCTGGCGACGACTCGTGCGGGCGCTTCCATTGCAGCGAGGAGATGTGCACGATGGCGCCCGAGCGTTGCCGGGCCATGCCCGGCAGGAGGGCCCGGTCCAGCCGGACGGCGGACAGGAGGTTGGTGTTGAGGGCTTGCATCCAATCGTCGTCGGTGAGTGCGAGCGCTCCGCCTGGTTTCGCGAAGGAGGCCCCGACGCAATGCACCACGACGTCGAGACCACCGAGGATCCTGATCACCTGATCAGCGACGAAGTCCGTGCCTTCGGCCGAGGTGAGATCCGCTGGGATCAGCCTCGCCGGAGATCCGCCGGCTTGACGACGTGCGGTCACGACCACGCGAGCCTTGTGCGCGATGAGCAGGTCCGCGATGGCCGCGCCCATACCGCGTGTTCCGCCGGTAACAAGTACCCTCTTGCCGTCAAGAGTCCTAGCCCCGTCTGGAAAGCCGGTCGGCTCGGGTCTGGCTGGCCCGTCGGCGTGGGAGCTTCCCGCAAGCGATGTACTCATCGAGCCGGCGAGGTGGGCCGCGTCGGCGGCGGTGGCGCGGCCTTCGGCTGAGGCGAACGCGGCGCGCAGCTCGTCCATGGTGTCCCGGTCCAGCTCGGCGACCAGGTAGTACGGCGGGCCGCCGCGGACGGCCGTGACGTCCCGGCTGACGGTGTACCGGCGCAGCCCGGGCAGCCGGCGGCCGAGCGGAATGTGCACCTCGCGGTAATGCCGGCCGAACGCTCGCTGGATGACCGCGCGGACCGCGGGATCGTCCGGTTCGGTGACCTCGCCCGCGTCACCTACCCCCGCGAGGGCTCACCCCGGTACGGCTCGAACTCCACGCCCCCATCATGGCGTACCGCCCGCGGGAAGAGGTCCGCTGGGCACGCAGGACGGACCGTTCGGGCAATCAAGATTGTGCGTTCAATAGACTGGAAGCTGCCACCCGGTCGGGTGACAGCTCACGCACGCCTAACGAACGAGACCCGCGCATGCCCGTACCGCATCAGACCGCGCCACCCCAGGACCTCATCGCCACCCGGCATGACCTGCGCAATGTCGCCATCGTCGCGCACGTCGACCACGGCAAGACCACGCTCGTGGACGCCATGCTGTGGCAGTCGGGCGCGTTCCGCGCGAACGCGCACGTGGCCGAGCGGGTGATGGACTCCGGCGACCTTGAACGGGAGAAGGGCATCACGATCCTGGCCAAGAACACCGCGGTGAGCCACGGCGGCCAGACCATCAACATCGTGGACACGCCGGGCCACGCGGACTTCGGCGGCGAGGTGGAGCGCGGCCTGTCCATGGTCGACGGCGTGCTGCTGCTCGTGGACGCGAGCGAGGGGCCGCTGCCGCAGACCAGGTTCGTGCTGCGCAAGACGCTGGAGGCCGGGCTGCCTGTGGTCCTGGTGGTGAACAAGGTGGACCGGCCCGACGCGCGGATCGCCGAGGTGGTGGACGCCTGCTATGAGCTGTTCATCGACCTGGACGCGAGCGAGGCGCAGATCGAGTTCCCGATCGTGTACGCCTCGGCGCGGGCCGGGCGGGCCTCGCTGACCCGCCCCGCCGACGGCGAGATGCCCGATTCGCCGGACCTGGAGCCGTTGTTCGCCACCATCAAGGCCACCGTCCCGGCCCCGGCGTTCGAGGTCGGCGCGCCGCTGCAGGCCCACGTGACCAACCTGGACGCCTCGTCCTACCTGGGCCGGATCGCGTTGTGCCGGGTCCGCAACGGCACGATCTCCCGCGGCCAGCAGGTCGCCTGGTGCCGCAGGGACGGATCGATACAAAGGGTCAAGATCTCCGAGATGTACCTGACCGAGGCGCTGGAGCGGGTCCAGGCCGACTCGGCCGGGCCCGGGGATATCGTGGCCATCGCCGGCATCCCGGACATCATGATCGGGGAAACGCTGGCCGACCTGGACGACCCGCGGCCGCTGCCGCTGATCACGGTGGACGAGCCTGCCATCTCGATGACGATCGGCGTGAACACCGCGCCGCTGGCCGGGCAGACGGCCGGGTCCAAGGTCACCGCCCGGCTGGTCCGTGACCGGCTGAACCGCGAGCTTGTCGGTAACGTCTCGCTCGACGTGCTGCCCACCGACCGGCCGGACACCTGGGAGGTCCGCGGCCGGGGAGAGCTGGCGCTGGCCATCCTGGTGGAAACCATGAGGCGGGAGCGTTACGAGCTGACCGTGGGGCGGCCGTCCGCCGTCACCAGGGAAGTGGACGGGAAGGTCTTCGAGCCCGTCGAGCGGCTCTCGGTGGACGTGCCCGAGGAATACCTGGGGGCGGTCACGTCGCTGATCTCGGTGCGGCGGGGCCGGATGGAGTCGATGACCAACCACGGCACCGGCTGGGTCAGGCTCGAGTTCATCGTGCCGGCCCGCGGCCTGATCGGCTTCCGCACCCAGTTCCTCACCGAGACCCGCGGCACCGGGATCGCGCACCACGTCTTCGAGGACTACGAGCCGTGGGCCGGGGCCATGCGCGGCCGGGCCAACGGTTCGCTGGTCGCCGACCGGTCCGGTCCCGCGGCCGCGTACGCGATGTTCAACCTGCAAGAACGCGGCTCGCTTTTCGTCACCCCCGGCACCCAGGTGTACGAGGGCATGATCGTCGGGGAGAACTCAAGGACCGACGACATGGACGTCAACATCTGCCGCGAGCGCAAGGTCACCAACGTTCGCCAGTCCACCTCGGAAGAGCTCGAGCGGCTGGTGCCACCGCGGCTGCTCAGCCTGGAGCAGGCGCTTGAGTTCTGCGCCGACGACGAGTGCGTGGAGGTCACCGCCGCGGCCGTCCGCCTGCGCAAGACCATCCTGGACGCCAAGGAACGCGGCCGCGCCCGCGGCCGCGCCTCCCGCGGCGGCTAACCGATCTGGATCACCGGACAATCCGGGCTGCGGCCATGCCCAGCCCGTCGGGTTGCAGCCCGGCCGTCTCTGGCCAACTGGGCACGGCCGCGGGCGCGTCCGGGCTGGTGCCGTAGCGCTGCTCAAGCCCGCGCTCGGTATACCTGTCGCACTGGTCGTGCCAGTGCAAGATGGCCGCCATCCAGTCCTGCAGCTGGCCGACGTACTCCTCCAGGCTCTTGCGGCCGCGGGTGTCCACGTCGTGGTCGTCGCACAGGGCCGGCAGTTCGTCCGCTGCGATCCGCTCGAACTGGCGCATCCGCGCGGTCATCAGGTCGTTGACGACCTCGGCGGCGGCGGCGTCGCCGCAGCCGAAGAAGTGCTTGACCGCCAGCACCCCGTTGTGCACGTCGCCCTCGTACTGCTGCTCCTTGCGGTAGGAGAAGACGTCGTTGAGCAGGCAGGCGTAATCGGCGGCGGCGTCGTTCAGGCTGGCCAGGACGGCCGAGGAGAAGATCTCGGCGGGTACCCCCTCGCTGTGGGCGATCCTGGTCAGGGCCATGGTCAGCCCGGATCCGAAGGTGTTGCGGCGCATCTCCACGTAGTCCACCGGATCGGGGATCCGGTTGAGCATCTGGTTGGTCAGCTCCCACAGCCAGCTGTCCACCATGACCACCACGGCCGCCCGGAACTGGCGCTGCTGGCCGGCGGTCATCGGCCCGGCGGTGCGGCCCCACAGGTCGGCCAGCCCCACCTCAAGCGGCGCGGCGGGGAGCACCAGGGCGCCGTCCGCGGCGTCGTCCCCGCTGACCGGCATGAGCGCGGCCAGCCGGCGGTTCTGCTCCCGGGCCGCGGACAGGTTGCGGCCGGCCCCGAAGACCGCCGGGTAGAGGTCGTCGCCGTAGGTCCCCCAGGACAGCCAGGCCGAGACCAGGTCGAGCTCGGCCGCGGTCACCTCAGGAGCCAGCCCGGCCCCGCACAGCGCGAAGTCGAAGGCCCGCAGGTCCTGCTCGGTCCAGGCGGCCTGGCGCGGGGTCGATGGCGGCTGGTCCAGGATCCCCATCTGCCGGTTCCAGCTGACCAGGTTCTCCCTGGCCTCGTCCAGGTGCGGGTTAAGCCTGACCTGGTACGGCATGTAGAACTCCGGCCGCGGGGCCGCCTCGACCGGCTGGTAGGGGACGTGGGTGAAGCGGGACCACCTGGTCAGGCCGAGCGCACCAGGTGACTTAAACCGCAGTCTGGCCGTGCCCAGGCCGGTCGGCCCGGCCAGGAACGCCACCGGGCTGGCCTCGGGCTCGGCTGCGCCGTTCATGTACCGGCTGGAACGCATGTGCCATTCGTGCCCGCCGGACTGCCAGTCCTGCAGCCCCTTGACGTAGGCCAGCACGGCCGCCTGCCCGGCCGGGGGCACGCCGCGGTCGGCGAACAGCAAAGGCAGCTCGGTCACCGCGGTGTGCTCGAACTGCTGCATGCGCGAGGTGATCAGGTCGTTCACCGCGTCGGCGGCCTGCTGCGGGGTCTGGCCGAAGAACCGCTCGAAGACCAGCACTCCGTTGTTGACCTCCCCTTCGACCTGGGTTTCCCGCTGGTAGGAGAAGATGTCGTTGCGCAGGTGCACCGCGTCGGCGAAGGTGTCGGCCAGCACCCGCAGCGGCCGGGTGGCGGCGATCGCCTCGGGCACCTCCGCGCTGGCCGCGTGCTCGACCAGGTTGGCCGACCAGGGCGCGCCGCCAACCTTGCGGCGCTTGTCGATGTACTCGATCGGGTTGGCGATCCGGTCCGCGCTGATGTTGGCCAGTTCCCACAGCGATTCCTCCAGCAGGTTCCTGGTCCGGTCGGCGAACCGGTGCCGCCAGGCCATCGACATCGCGGGGATGGTGCGCGCCCACAGGTCGGCCAGCCCTCGCGCCACCGGATCTGATGCCTCAGGCGGCTCGCCGCCTGAGGCATCCACCGGCATGAACTGGCGCAGGTTCAGCAGGTGCTCACGAGCGCCTTCGGTGTCCCTGGTGCGCTTGTACATCTCCAGGAAGTGATCGTCGAAGTAGAACACCCACACGTACCAGTCGGTGATCAGGTCGAGCTCCTGGCCGTCACAGTCCGGGTGGGTGTAAGCGCACAGCAGCCCGTAATCATGCCGCTCCAGCTCGGCTTCGTCCCAGATGTGGCGGCCCTGCTGCGGCTCGAGGAAACCCATCTCCGCGGCCCAGCCCCGGCTGTGCTCGCGGGCGCGGGCCAGGTGCGGGTTCAGCCGGGCCGGGTAGGCCAGGTAGAAGTCGGGCAGCTCGAAGGGCTGCTCCTGCGCTGGTGACATGTCAGGCTCCCGGTTAGCTGTACGGACCGGAGACCTCGACGTTCTCCAGCACACCGAGCGCGTCCGGGACCAGGACGGCGGCGGAGAAGTAGCAGCTGACCAGGTACGACATGATCGCCTGGTCGCTGATGCCCATGAACCGGACGTTCAGCCCAGGTTCGAACTCGTCCGGGATGCCCACCTGGTGCAGGCCGACCACGCCCTGGTCTTCTTCTCCGGTCCTGATCGCGATGATGCTGGAGGTGCGGTCGCCGGTGACCGGGATCTTGTTGCACGGGAAGATCGGCACTCCGCGCCAGGCCGGGACCCCGGCGCCCTCTACCTCGATGCTGCTCGGGTACAGGCCGCGGCGGTTGCACTCGCGGCCGAACGCGGCGATCGCGCGCGGATGGGCGAAGATGAACCGGGTGCTGCGGCGCCGGGACAGCAGCTCGTCCAGGTCATCCGGGGTGGGCGGCCCGGAGTGGGTCTGGATCCGCTGCGCGTACTCGGCGTTGTGTAGCAGCCCGAAGTCGGTGTTATTGATCATCTCGTGCTCCTGCCGTTCCCGCAGGGCCTCGATGGTCAGCCGCAGCTGCTGCTGGACCTGGTTCATCGGCTGGTTGAACAGGTCGGCCACCCGGGAGTGGACCCGCAGCACGGACTGGGCCACGCTCAGCTCGTATTCGCGCGGCGCGAGCTCGTAGTCGGCGAACGTGTTCGGCAGGGTGGGCTCTCCGCTGTGCCCGGAGGCGATCGCGATGTCAGCCTCGCCGCGGGCGTTCTGCGGCTGTCCTTTCCGGCTGGCGAACGCCTGGGCCGCGCCCGCCAAGGCCGCGGAGTCCCCGGCCATGCCGCCGAACTGCTCGCGGGTCAGCACGAGCAGCGTGCTGTCGGTCGCCGCGACGGCGGAGTAGTCCCAGCTGGTGTCGTCCGCGGTCAGGGCGTCGGCACCGAAGTAGCCCCCGTCGCTGACCACGCCCAGGTGCGTGTCCTGGCCGAATTTTCCTGTGCCCTGCCGGTTCACCCGGCCGTGCACCACCAGGTAGAGCCGGTCCGCGGCCTGGCCCTGCTCCGCGATGGTCGTGCCCGCGGTCACCTGTTCCTGCGTGAACGCGCCCGCGACCGTGCCGAGGGCCGCGTCGTCGTCAAGCCCGGCGAACAGCGGGATCTCCCGCAGGCTGGGCGGCGCCACCGAGGCCTGGTCGGCGGTCTGATCGAACGCCACCCGGCCACCGCCCACCGCGTAGGTCAGGCGCCGGTTGACCCGGTACACCCCGCCGGATACCTGCACCCACGGCAGCAGCCTGAGCAGCCACCGGGAGCTGATCCCCTGCATCTGCGGAACGGTCTTGGTGGTGGTGGCCAGATTCCTGGCCGCGGCGGTGCTGAGGCTCTGCCGATGCTCATCGGCGGCGGTCGTGGTGGCGTCGTCAGCTGACTCAACGGACATGTGAGTTCCCCTCTCCGGATGTA
>JBEKGC010000407.1:0-6125 GCA_050013055.1 Streptosporangiaceae bacterium | reverse complement strand
GTCTGGGTGGTGTACCTGATGTTGTAGAAGTCGAAGAGCAGGAACGCGCCGCAATCGCTCGCATCCAGCGCGGCACGGGCGCGGTCCAGGCGGTAGCGGCGCAGCCGGCCGAAGTCGACGCGTTCCTCGAAGTCGACGCCGCCGTGTCCCGGGGCGCGGAGCGGGGCTCCGGGGGCACTGCGCGGGCGAGCGCTGCTCACGAGCCCGCCAGCCCGTCGTCGACCTTGACGTTCTCGGCGGCCAGGGTGATGCCAGAGCGCCTGGCCTGCTCCAGGAGGAGCGTGGCGAAGTCCTCGGTCCGGTAGCCGGCGCCCAGCGCGGAGGCCACCATAGCCGCGGCGACCGAGGCCACCGGCATCGGTGCCTGCAGGTCACGCGCCGCCGCCAGACCCAGGTCAAAGTCCTTAAGCAGCAGCGGGTTGGTGAACGTGGGGGTGAAATCCAGGTTGACGAGCGCCGGTGACTTGTACCTGGTGAACATGGACCCAAGCACCGAGTGGTTGATGAACTCAAGGAACGCGGCCCGGCTGGCGCCGCCCTTCTCGGCCAGCACGGTTACCTCAGACAGCGCCTGGATCACCACGCCGAGCAGCACGTTGTGGCAGATCTTGACCAGCCGCGCCACCTCGTCGTCGCCGACGTAGGTGACCCGCGCGCCGAACAGCGTCAGCAGCGGCTCGGCCGCCGCGAAGGTGCCGGCCGGGCCCGATACCGCCAGCGAGAGCTTGCCCGCGCTCACCACCTTCGGGTTGCCACTGACCGGCGCGGCCAGGAAATCGGTCCGCCGTTCCCGGCCCGCGTCCCGGACCGCGGCGGAGGCGTCCATCGAGACCGTGGAGAAGTCCACGAGCAGCGCGGGCGAGTGGCCGGGATCGGTCAGCACCCCGTTAACCCCTGTCGTCACCTGCAGCAGGTCATCGGAGCCCGACACCATGATGAACACCACGTCGCGGTCGGCCAGGGCCGCGGGCCGGTCCACGGCGACGGCTCCGCGTTCGACGACGGGGGCCGCCTTGGCCGCGGTCCGGTTGTAGATGGCCACGTCGTGCCCCGCGTCGAGGAGCCTGGAAGCCATCTGCAGGCCCATCCGGCCTGCCCCGATCCAGCCGATCCTCGGCCGCTCAAGCGCACGGTATGCCATCACGACGTCCCCTCCTGCATAGCCCTACCGCAGTGACCATCGCACCAGCGCCTCATCACTCGGCGAGATTATCACAATCGTTTGCATCCTAGTAGGGGCGCCGAATCGCGGGGCGGGGCCTCCGGGGCGGGGGTTTGGGGTAGGGGGATGGGCTAGGGGCGCAGATTTGGGTAAGGGCATGGGCTAGGGGCGCGGGTTTGGGGCGGGGGTCGAGCTGGCTTGGGCCATGAGCGCGGCCAGCGAGGGTTCCGGCGCCAGCACGTACAGACCGCCGCCGATCCGGTCGGTGACCCACAGCAGGCCGCCCTCGTCCACGAACAGGTCGTTGACCTGCGGCACCGGCTGGCCGTCGGGCGGCTCGGGCACCCAGTGCGCGACCTCGGCCGGATGGGCCGGGTCGGCCAGGTCGTAGACGCGCACGCCCGCACTGAAGTAGGTGGCGAACACCAGCTGCTCGCTGCGGTAGCCGCCGGGTGAGTTCTCGTGCAGGTTGTGAGCGCCGAAGCGGAGCGGAAGCTCGTCGAATCCGTCCGGGTGCGGGCACACGGCCAGCACCCGCGGCTCGGGCCCGGCCACGTCGATCACCCGGACCGCCCGCCGCGGCGCGTGCGGTCCGTCTGCGACCTGCTCGTCGGTGGCCACCACCAGTCCCCGGCCGGGCAGCGGCAGGCAGGTGTGCGTGGACCCGCCGGCCCAGCTCAGGTGGCCGGCCTGGCGCGGCCTGGTCAGGTCGGAGACGTCAAGGACCACCAGGCCCGCGTCGTCGTAGCCAAGGTAGGCCCGGTCGCCGGCGACCAGGGCGTGGTGAGCGGCGTAACGCTCACCGGCCGGCCAGCCGGGTGACTCGTCCTCCCGCTGGCCCGGCCACCACCACCGGGCCACCTCGGCCGGCCGGACCGGGTCGGCCAGGTCAAGCACCACCCAGATGCGGTCACGGAATCCGCTGGGGATCGCGGACATGTGCGCGTAGCGGCCGCCAGTCCAGACGATCCGGTGCACACCCCGGCCGCCGCTGCGCCAGAATCCGATCTCGCGCGGGCGCAGCGGGTCGGTCAGCTCGTAGACCGCCAGGCCGGCCGAGAACGGCCCGGACATCACCGCCCGGTAGGGAAACTTCTCGTGGTTGACGAGCAGCAGCCCGTCGGCGACCTGGACCTTGTGCGTGTGCGTGCGAGGGGGCGCCGGCCACTGGCTGACCAGGACGGGGCGGGCCGGATCGGTGACGTCAAGCACCGAGGTGCCCATCCCTGTGGTCCCGGTGTGCCCTACGTACAGCGCGTGGCCGCTGCGGACGACCTGCATGCCGTCGCCGTAACCGCCGAGGTCGTGGCGGGCCAGCAGCCTCAGGCCGGCCGAGCTCGCGACCGGGGTTCGCGGCTGCATCAGCGCGCGGTGGCCCGGCTTACCGTCCCGCCGAGCTGTTCGGCGGCCCAGTCGGCGGTGGCCTGCCGGTGGAACGGGGCCAGGTTCGCGCAGCCGTGGTTGCCCTTTTCGAGCAGCAGCAACTGGGCCGGACCTGACGCCTCATCCACCAGCCGCTGCGCGTGCTGCCAGGGGATGAGCCGGTCGAGCTTCCCCATGATCGCCAGCAGCGGGCAGGTGATCAGCTCGGCCCGGCCGGCCATGGTCAGCTCCGCCGACCGGCGGCGGGCGGTGTCCTCATCCGGCGAGAAGGACCGGACCCGGAACGCCTCGCGGGTGAGGACGGGGCGACTGTCCCAGCCGTCGTCGAAGGAGTACGGCCCGGCCAGCGCGATACACGCTTTGACCCGGGGGTCGCCGCTGGCCACCCGCGGCGCGTAGTACCCGCCGAGGCTGACGCCCCAGACGCCGATCCGGTCCGGGTCGAGCCCCTCCTCGGCACTCAGCTGGTCGATGATGGCGGCGCCTGGCACCTCCCAGTCACCCCTGATGGCCAGGTCGTACTCGGCCTCACCCTGGCCGGGCCCGTCCACGCTGAAGGTGGCGATACCGCGCTGGAGGAACAGCTCCTCGGTGCTGCGGAGTTCTTCCTTGGCCGAGTCAAGTCCGGGGATCATGATCATGACCGGATGGGGTCCAGGGCCGGCCGGTGAGCGCAGGACGCCGACCATCCGCGATCCTTCAAACGGGATCTCGACCCGGCGGCCGGGCGGATCCAGATAGGGCAGCGCGTCGGTCAGGCAGCTCACCGCCCGCCCGTGCGCGGCCCGCATCTGGTCCAGGTCGCTGACAAACAGGAACTTGGCAAAGTGGAAGTAGAGGGCGGCCCGGGACAGGTGCTCCCCGGCCGAGATCGTCCGGCCCGCTTTGAGCGCGTCCCGGCCGAGTTGCTCGTGTTCGGCGGCGACCGCGCTCCAGGCCGAGCACCACTCGTCCCAGGAGGGCAGATCGCGGGTGATCCGGTCGAAGTCCGCCGCGGTCACGCCATTGGTGGTGAATCGCGGCGCCCAGTGCGAGATGGCCATGGCTAGCCTGTCATCCATGTCAGGTCCCTCCAGCGGTCGCTTCAACGTCTCTGCAAACGAATGCATACCCTGGTGGGAGACGTGGGTCAACACCGTGGCCGGTCCGCCACAGCCAGGACCCTGACCGGCGTGCCGTCGAGGGCCCGCTCCGACAGGCCCTGCTCTTCGAGGGAGATTATGGAGACGGAAGAATTCTTCCTGGTCGTCAACGGGGCCGAGCACACCGTCAGGTGTGAGCCGGACACCCCGCTGCTTGACGTCCTGCGGCACGACGTTGGCCTGGCCGGGCCGGGCTTCGGCTGCGGGCTCGGCCTGTGCGGCGCGTGCATGGTGCTGGTCGACGGTCAGGCCCGTTCGTCGTGCGACCTGCCCGTCTCGGCTGCTGACGGCCCGGTCACGACCGTGGAGGGGTTGTCGTCCGACGGTCTGCTCCACCCGGTCCAGCAGGCCTTTCTCGACGAGCAGGCCGCTCAGTGCGGTTACTGCACCGCGGGCATGATCATGGCCGCGGTGGACCTGCTGCGGAAGAATCCCGCCCCGGACGAGCAGGAGGTCAGGGCGGCGCTGGAGGGCAACCTGTGCCGTTGCGGTAGCCACGGCCGGATCGTCCGCGCGGTCCTGCGGGCCGCCGGGCAGGTCTCCGGGACGGCCGCCCCGCCGAGCGGACCGCGGCCGGCCAATGACGCCTCGCCCGGACCGGCCCCCGCGGAAACGGGCGGCGCCCCAGCGGGCGGCGCCTCAACGGGCGTGACCCCAGCGGGCGTGACCCCAGCGGGCGGCGCCTCAACGGGCGTGACCCCAGCGGGCGGCGCCCCAGCGGGCGGCGCCACAGCGGCGTCGGCGGGCGCGCTGCCGGCCAGCCTGGCGGCTAACCCGGTGCTGGGCCGCTGGCTCGATTTCGGCGTCGGCGGGGAGGTCACGGTCCGGGTCGGCAAGGTCGAGTACGGGCAGGGCATCTGGACCGCGCTGGCACAGGTGGCGGCCGAGGAACTTGAGCTCGGCCTGACCCGGGTGCGGATGGCCCCGGTCAGCACGAGCATGAGCCCCGACGAGGGATTTACCGCCGGCAGCCGGTCGGTGCAGGACTCCGGCTCGGCGCTCCGTCAGGCCTGTGCGCAGGCCCGCGCGCTGCTGCTCGCGGCGGCCTCGACGCGGCTCGCCGTCAGCCCGGCCGCGCTGACCGTGACGGACGGGCAGATCCTGGCGTCCGGGCGGCCGACAGGGCTGAGCTACTGGTCGCTGGCCACTGCCGGGACGCTGGACCGGGCGGCGGGCGACCCGGTGCCGACGCGGCCGCCCGGCGAGTGGACCGTGGCCGGACGGCCTGCCCCGCGGCTGGATCTCCCGGACAAGGTCACCGGGCGGCCGCGGTTCATCCATGACCTGGTGCTGCCGGGCATGATGTTCGGCCGGGTGGTGCGTCCGCCTGCGCTGGCCGCGGAGCTCAGCGAACTCCCGCCCATCGGGCTGGGGCCGGGTGAGGCGCTGGTGAGCGATGGTTCGTTCGTCGGAGTGCTGGCCGAGACCGACCGGGCGGCGCTGCGGGCGGCGCGACGGGTCGCCCGCGCAGCGCAATGGAAGCTGGCAGACTCCCCAGGTCCGCTGCCCGACGAACGCGACCTGCGGGCATTCTTGCTGGCCGCACCCTCGGAACCGGAGCCGGTGGTAGAGCAGCGCGATCCTGGCGCGGCCGCCTCGGCCACCCGGACGCTGACCGCGGAGTTCACCCGCCCGTTCGTGGCCCACGCGTCAATGGCGCCCAGCTGCGCGATCGCTCGCTGGGACGGCCGGTCCGTCACGGTGTGGAGCCATAGCCAGGGCATCTTCGCCCTGCGCGGGGCGATCGCGGCCGGGCTGGGGCTGGCGGCCGGGCAGGTAACCGTCCACCACGTGGAGGGGGCGGGCGTCTACGGCCAGAACGGGGCGGACGACGCGGCCATGGACGCGGTCCTGCTGGCCCGCGCGGCCGAGGGCCGGCCGGTCCGGGTCCAGTGGACCCGTGAGGACGAGATGCGCTGGGCTCCGTTCGGTCCTGCCATGCTGGCTCAGCTGTCGGCCGGCCTGGATCCGGCGGGCCGGATCGTGAGCTGGCGGCAGGACGTGTGGAGCAACGGCTTCATCGGCCGGCCCGGCACCAGCGGGGAGCCGCGCCTGCTCGCCCTGACCCAGCTAGCCGACGGCCGGTACGGCGGCTCGATGCCGGCCGCGCTGGACGGGGCGCCCACCGGCGCGATGGGATCCACCCGTAACGCAGTGCCCGGTTATGACATCCCGGACTTGCGTGTCACCCGGCACCGGCTGCTGGAGATGCCGATCAGGACGTCCTCCTTGCGCTCGCTCGGCGCGCACCTCAACGTCTTCGCCATCGAGTCGTTTATGGACGAACTGGCCGCTACGGCCGGCGCCGACCCGGTGCGGTTCCGGCTGGACCAGCTGGCCGATCCGCGCGCCCGGAGGGTGCTGGCCGAGGCCGCGCAGCTGGGCGGCTGGGACAGCCGGGTCCGCCGAGACGGAACCGGGTTCGGCGTGGCGGTGGC
>JBEKGC010000406.1:0-6127 GCA_050013055.1 Streptosporangiaceae bacterium | reverse complement strand
AGCACGAGGTTCCGCTCTCCGGCGGGCAGCTCGCCGGGCCCGACGGCAGGCATGTCCGAGTAGCGGCTGAGCATGGTGACCTCGGTGCCGAAGGTCTTGGCGTAGAAGGCGAACGCCTCCTCAGTCTGGCCCTGGAAGTTGAGGTATGTGTTGACTCGTGCCATGGATGGCTCCTTCGTCGGAGACGGCCCCTGGACGCCCGCCTCATCGTCTGCCAGCTCAGACGCCCGGTTGGCCGGGAATTCATCGCCGCCCCGGAACCTGCCGAGTAAAGGCCAAGTAGGCCCGGGGGTACCCGCCTCACGGAAGAGCCTGAAGCCACCAAACCAAGGCCATGACCGACCTCAAGGCAAGACCGCGCTCGTCACGGGCCCAGCCAGGCGCTCGACCCGCAGGTCATGGTCACGCTCACGGGCCGGCCTGAGCTGAAGCCGATGGCCGACGAGGTCGCGCGCAGGCTGGCGGGCGCGCTGGCCGAGCTCACGCCGGAAGGCACCGCACGCTGAGCGGTGCGCGGAACGTGATCACCGGTGCCCGGGCTACAGCATCGCCGGGCATGGGCGAAGGCCACTCGCCGCCCAGCATCTGATACCCCGTCGGGTATGGTAGGACACTATAGGAGCGTGCGGGATGATGATTCGCGCGCCGGGTGCGCGACCCCTGGGGAGCCGGCATGGACGTGGACAGCGAGACGATGGCCGGCGTGCTCAAGCGGCTCCGGCGGGCGCAGGGCCAGGTCGGCGGCGTCATCAAGATGATCGAGGACGGGCGGGACTGCGCGGACGTGGTGACGCAGCTCGCCGCGGCATCCCGGGCCCTCGACCGGGCCGGCTTCAAGATCATCGCGACCGGCCTGCAGCAGTGCGCGCTCAACGCCGGCGAGGCGGGCGACGCCGACCGGGCGCAGCTCGAGCGGCTCTTCCTGTCGCTCGCCTGAGACGCGGCGCCAGGGAGACGGCGGCAACGATGACCGACACTAGGCCTATGAGCAACATGCAGCTGGCTTGTGGCACGACGCACGATGGTGCCGGGCCGGCTCCCGCTCTGGTTCTGGCCGGCCGGCGGCTGCCGGTCCTGGACCGGGCGCGGATTTACGCGTGCGGGATCACCCCGTATGACGTGACGCATCTCGGGCACGCGGCCACGTTCGTCTGGGTCGATGCGCTGAGCCGTGCCCTGAGCTTCCTGGGAGCCGAACCGGAGGTGTGCCGGAACGTCACCGATGTGGACGATGTGCTGGACGCAGCGGCTCACCGGGCCGGCGCGCCGTACGACTCGTTCGCGGCGGTGCAGCAGTTCTACTTCGAGCAGGACATGGCGGCCCTGAACGTGCGTCCCCCGTCGCATGAGCCCCGTGCGCACCGGTACGTGCGGCAGGTGATCCGGCTGGCTGAGGGGCTGCTCGCCGGCGACGCCGCGTATCAGCGTGGCGGCAGCGTCTATTTCCGGGGCCGGGCGGCCGCGGACCGGGCCGGCCTGGGCCAGGCTGAGGCCGTGCGGCTGTCCGCCGAGTACGGTGGCCGGCCTGATGACGCGGCCAAGGAGGACCCGCTGGACGTCGCGGTCTGGCAGGCGGGTGAGCCGGGTCATCCGTCCTGGGAGTCACCATGGGGCCCGGGGCGCCCCGGGTGGCATGCCGAGTGCGCCGCGATGGCGCTGTCGGTTTTCGGCGTGGGCGTCGACGTTCACGCTGGCGGCGAGGATCTCCGGTTCCCGCATCACGCCTACCATGCGGCGATGGCCGAGAGCTTCACCGGTGTCCGCCCGTACGCCCGGGCGTGGATGCACGCTGGCACGGTCACCACGGGCGGGGTCAAGATGGCCAAGTCGGCCGGCAACCTGGTCCTGGTGAGCGACCTGCTCGCCGGCTATCCGGCGGCGGCTATCCGGCTGATGATCCTGGACCGGCCCTGGGCGGATGACTGGGACTACCGGCCTGACCTGCTCGAGGCCGCCGCGGGGCGGCTGGAAAGCCTGTACAGCGCGGCCGGCCGCACCGCCCCGGCCAGCCCCGGTGCCAGAGCCGGGATCGGGCGCCTGCTGGCCGCGGACCTGAACGTGCAGGCCGTCATCGATAACGCCATCGAGGCCGGCGGCGCGGCGGCCCGCACGGCCGCGGCCGTGCTCGGCCTCAGCTAACCCTGGTCCCGCCCGCGGCGGCCTGGGCAGTTACCCTGTCCTGGCGGTTACCCGGTTCCGGTGACGGGCTCGAACCGGGCCGCCTGGTCTTGCGCGGACCACCGGGCGACGTAGCAGAACCGGTCGCCCCGGACCAGGCTGTGCCGCCATTCCACCGGTGTCGTCTGCCAGGTGGCCAGGCGCTCGATCGCCAGCGCGGGGATGCGGGCCGGCAGGCGGAGCAGCCCTCGCTGTTCCGGGCTGGGGAGCACGGGGCGGATCCGCTCCCAGCCGGCGTCCGGCTGTACCCCGCAGCGGATGTGCAGTTCGTGGTATAGGGCGGTGTGGGTGAAGTCCACGGGCAGCAGCGGCCGGGCCAGCGCGGCAGGCAGCCACGAGCAGTCCAGGACGATGGGGACATCGTCGGCGAGCCGCAGCCGCTCCAGGTAGATCAGCGGGGCGCCGGGCGGGCAGCCGAGAACCCCGGCGGCCTCGGCATCAGAGCGTTCCTCGAGGCGCCGGACGATGCTGCGCTGAGCGAAACCTTGGTCCTCGACGGAGCGGAAAAGACTGTAGATGGCGCCGAGGGGCTGCTCGATCATCGTGTCCCTGACGAACGTGCCCCGCCCCCGGCCGCGCTCGACGACGCCCTCGATCTGCAGCCGGCGGACCGCCTCCCGTACGGTGTGCCGGCTGACTCCGTACTGCGCGGTCAGCTCCTCGTCCCCGGGCACACGCTGGCCGAACTCGCCGCTGGCGAGCCTGCGGCGCAGGTCGGCCAGCACCTGGGCCCACAGCGGCAGGGCGCTGTCGCGGTCGACGATCACGCCCTCAGTATGGAGTCCCGCCGGGGAGCAGGGAAAGCCGCCGGGGTCATTGACTAGTGTCACGGCCCGGGCCTTAAATGTACGTACATTCGTAGGTTCCCGGCGGGGGCCTGAGCCCGCGTCGGCGATCGAGGAGCCGGCTGATGCACGAGGTGGTGACCATCGAGACGCCTGGGCTTGGCGATCGCAGTTACCTGATCCACGACGGCCGGCTGGCGGTGGTCATCGACCCGCAGCGGGACATCGGCCGGATGCTGCAGGCCGCCGGGGCCAGGATCTCGCACGTGCTGGGGACGCATATCCACAACGATTACGTCACCGGCGGGCTGGCGCTGGCGCGGGAGACGGGCGCGACCTACGTCGTGGCTGCCGCAGAGGAAGTCGGGTTCAGCCGGGCCGCGGCCAGGAACGGCGCGTGCGGTCTGCTCGCCTACGTGGACCGCGAGACCCGCCAGGTACGGAAGTTCGAGGGAAACCCCGAGCACCCGGGATCACGAGGCCGCAACTGCGCCAAGGGGCCGGCCACGATCAACCAGGTCACCGACCCGGACCGGGTCCTGTACCCGATGAGGCGCGCGGGGCGGCGCGGCCAGGGCCGGTGGGAGCGGGTTACCTGGGATGAGGCGCTGGACGCCATCGCGGCGCGGATCCGCGCGGCCTGGCGCAGGGACGGCACAACGAGATCATGGTGCACCTGGGCCGCCCCGGCGAGGACGGCTACACCGAGCGGGTCCTGGCCAGCTGGGGCGTCGACGGGCACAACTCCCACACCAACGTGTGCTCCTTCGGCGGCCGGACCGGATTCCAGTTCTGGATGGGCATGGACCGGCCCAGCCCCGACTACGCCCACGCGAAGGTCATCTACCTGACCAGCGCGCACCTGGAGACCGGGCACTACTTCAACCCGCACGCCCAGCGGATCACCCAGGCCCGCGAGAACGGCGCGAAGGTCATCGTGTGCGACACCCGCCCCTCCAACACCGCCACCCACGCCGACTACTGGCTGTCCCCCCAGCCGGGCAGCGAGGCGGCCATGAACCTGGCCATCGCCAGCCACCTGATCCGCACCGGCCGGTACGACGCCGGGTTCGTCCGCCGCTGGTGGAACTGGGAGCAGTACCTGACCCGGTGCCGCCCCGACCTGCCGCCCACGTTCGAGGCATTCCAGGACGCCCTGACCGGGCTCTACGCCGGGTTCACCTTCGAGTACGCCGCCGCCGGGTCCGGGATCGACGCGGCGGTGCTCGCCGAGGTCGCCGAGGTGGTGGCCGACGCGGGCGCCCGGTTCGCGTGCCACTCGTGGCGATCGGCGGTCGCAGGGAACCTCGGCGGCTGGCAGGTGTCGCGGACGTTGTTCCTGATCTCGGCGCTGCTGGGCGCGGTGGCGACCGAGGGCGGCACGTTCCCGAACGCCTGGAACAAGTTCGTGCCCCGGCCGATCCACACGCCGCCGCACCCGGGAGTGTGGCAGGACCTGTCCTGGCCGCTGGAGTTCCCGCTGGCCCAGAACGAGATGAGCTTCCTGCTGCCGCATTTCCTCAAGGACGGCCGCGGGCGGCTAGACACCTACTTCACCCGCGTGTACAACCCGGTCTGGACCAACCCCGACGGGCTGTCCTGGATGGAAGTGCTCACCGATGAGCAGAAGGTGGGCTGCTTCGTCGCGCTGACCCCGACCTGGAACGAGTCGGCGTACTTCGCCGACTACGTGCTGCCGATGGGGCACGGCTCCGAGCGGCACCACACCCATTCCTACGAGCAGTACGACGGGCAGTGGATCGGGTTCCGGCAGCCGGTCCTGCGGGCGGCCCGCGAGCGGCTCGGCGAAAAGGTCACCGATACCCGGCAGGTCAACCCCGGTGAGGTCTGGGAGGAGAACGAGTGGTGGACCGAGCTGTCCTGGCGGATCGACCCGGACGGCTCGATGGGCATCCGCCAGTACCACGAGTCCCGCGCCCACCCCGGCGAGAAGCTGACCGTCGATGAGTACTACGGGTGGATGTTCGAGAACTCGGTGCCGGGACTGCCCGAACGGGCCGCCGCCGAAGGACTGTCTCCGCTGGCGTGGATGCGCCGCTACGGCGCCTTCGAGATCGCCAGCGGCCAGGGCGCCCTGCACGAACGCGAGGTACCTGACACCGAACTGCGCGACGTGGCCATCGGGCCTGCCGGGCAGGTCTACACCGCCGAGCAGGACCCGCCCGCCACCCTGACCTGGCTCAGCCACGAGGCCCGACGCTGGGAACGGCGGCACGCCGACTGGGCCGGCGATCCCGCGAGCCGATGGTGGGCCGCACGCGCCGCCCGCACCGCCCGGTTCCTGCGCGACTCAGCCGCCCGCGCCGACGCGGCTGGATATCGCCATGACTGAGCACCAGGGGCGCCGCCGAGGACGCCCGGGAGGCGCGTGGCCCCGCTGGCTTGTGGAAGCGGCCGCCACCCGGCGCGGACGGGAGAGCGAGCGGCTGCGGAATCCGCCGCCGCTGGTCAGGCGGCGGCTGCCGTCAGGGCGCGGCGCGATAGAACAGCCGAACATCGCCACCGACTGGGAAGCGGCCCACAACCCCAGGTTCTGGGCGATGGTGGCCTTGACCGGCGTGGCCACCGGCCTGCTCGGGGACCTGATGATGGCGCTGCTGTTCAACGTCCAGTATCTTGCGTTCGGTTACCACTCCGGCAGCCTGCAGTCAGCCATCGAGCACGCCACGCCGCTGCGGCGGGTCAGCTCCCTGCTCATCGCAGGCGCGTTCGGCGGTGTGGCCTGGTACCTGCTGCGCCGACACACCAAGGGCGAGCACTCCGAGATCGACGACGTCATCTGGGACGGCGACGGACAGCTGTCCTTCCGGCGCTGCCTGGGCACCTCCCTGATCTCCGAAGTGGTCATCGGGATGGGCGCCTCCATCGGCCGCGAAGCCGCCCCCAAGCTCCTCGGCGGCGCATCCGCGAGTGCCCTGGCCAGCTGGGCGGGACTATCCACGCAGCAGAAACGGCTCCTCGTCGCCTGCGGCGGCGGGGCCGGGCTCGCCGCCGTCTACAACGTCCCGCTCGGCGGCGCACTGTTCACCGCCGAGATCCTCTGCGGCACCATCGCCTTGCCGATCATGCTCCCCGCCCTGGCCTGTTCAGGGATCGCCACCCTGACCGCGTGGATCTACCTGCCCGCGCACGCCACCTACCTC
>JBEKGC010000405.1:0-6488 GCA_050013055.1 Streptosporangiaceae bacterium | reverse complement strand
TGGACCTTCACCCCGTCGATCGCGGGCAGGAAGACCAGCACCATCAGCGGGATCTGGAAGTAGGTGTAGATCAGCGCGATGCCCCACGGGAAGTCGTAGTACCAGCTGGCGTGGAAAAGCAATCCCACCGTCGGGCCGATGAGCACCTGGAACGCGAACGCCAGCGTGACCCCGCCGAACTGGGCCAGGACGCCCGAGGCGGCCAGGTACAGTCTGCGCACCACGCCGTCCGGGTTGCCCGACGCGATGGCGTAGGCCAGGATCGCGCCCAGCACGGACCCCGACACCGACGAGATCAGGCAGAGCTTGAACGAGCCGATGAAGTACCCGCGGACCAGCGAGTTGCCGAGCTCGGTGACGTTGGAGAACGCCCACGCGCCGCTCGGGTTCTTGAGCGCGTCGACGATCACGATCCCCGTCGGCAACAGCAGGAAGATCGCGACGTAGGCGAGGAACGGGACGGTACCGACCCAGGCGGGGGCGGAAAGCCGGCGCCCGGCCCGTGCAGGCCGGGCGCCGGTCTCAGGTGTCGCAGCGACAGCCACGTTCCCTCGCTAGCTGACGGCCTTCGCCCAGTTCGTCGCCAGGTAAGTCGCGGCGCCGGTGGCCTGGGAGGGGGTGAGGAACGTCGGCGTCCCCGTGATCGAGGGCAGCAGGGCGGCCGCGCTCGAGTCGATGCTGCCGTTGGAGGCCATGGCCGCCTGCTCCACCGGCCGGGCACCACCCTGGAGCCAGAGGTTCTGCCCGCCCGCCGTGGCCTGCGAGTAGAGGAACTCCTCCCACAGCCTGGCGGCGGCGGGGTGCGGCGCGTTCTTGTTGATGGCCTGCGCGTAGTACCCGCCCAGGACGGCGTTCGCCGGGATGAACACCTTCCAGTTCGTTACGCCCACGTAGCTCGGCAGGTTGAGGTAGTCCCAGTTGAACACGACCGGAGTCGTGCCCGCCTTGATGGTGGCCCCGGTCGCCGATACGGGGGAGAAGTTTCCGGCCGCCTTGAGCTTTTGGAAGAACGACACGCCCGCGGCGATGTTGCCGGCCGAGCCGCCCTCGGCCAGGCTGGCCATCATCACGCCGTTCAGGGCCGCGTTGGCCGAGGTCGGGTTGCCGTTCAGGGCGACCGCGTTCTTGAACTTCGAGCTGAGCAGGTCGTTCAGCGAGGTGATCGTGCCGAACTTGCTCGAGTAACCGACCGCCATGTAGCCGCCGTAGTCCTGGACCCACAGGCCGTTGGACGCCTTCTGCGCCGTCGGGATGGAACCCCAGGTGCTGACCTGGTACGGCGCGAACAGGTTCGTGTTGGCCAGGGCCACCGCCATGCCGATGTCCAGCACGTCCGGTGCCTTGGCGGTGCCGTTCTCGGTCTTCACCGCGTCGACCTCCTGCTGGCTGGTGCCGTCAGGAAGGGCGGAGTTGACCTTGATGCCGTAGGTCTTGGTGAAGTCCGAGATGATCGTGCCGTAGTTCGCCCATGTCGGCGGGAGGGCGATGACGTTGAGCGTGCCCTCCGCCTTGGCCGCCTTGACCAAGGTGGCCATGCCGCCTCCGGCCGACGCGGAGCTCTCGTTCGCCCAGTTGACCCCGCTGCTTGAGCCCGATGACGAACTCGACGAGCATCCGGCCGCGAACAAGGCGGCGGCCGCGACTCCGGCGGCCGCAAATCGATAGGACAATCGCACTATTGCCTCCAGAAAGCTTCTCTGTCCCGAAGTGGATCACGGCGGCCCGAAGGGCTCCCGGGCGGCGGTGCCGAGGAGGTCTACCGACCCACTTATCCCCCAGCTAAGAGTGCAGGATAAACGCACCTAAAACGTTTAGCGTTCGAATGCTCACACAGCCGCGCGAGGGGTGTCAAGCGACGTTACCGAGTTGCCGCACTGAGCCGGGCAAGCCCGCGGCCAGCGGAAAGGTCCGGCGCTTGCAGTGACGGGCGTTCGACGAGGTCGACCGGAGCGACGTAATCACGCGGCCGATCGGCATCGAGCAACCGCATCATCAGCGCCCGGCCCATCTCCTGGCCGTCGATACGGATCGTGGCCAGTGGCGGATCGAGGAATTCAGAGGTCGCCAGGTCGTCGTGTCCGATGACCGAGACATCAGGGCCAATCCGCAGGGCCAGGTCACGGGCCGTCTCGTAGATTCCGAGCGCCGTGTAATCGGAGTTGGTGATGACGACCGTGGGCGCGTCCGGCCGGGCCAGCAAGGTGCTGGCGGCCATGCGCACGTCTGCGATAGTCAGGGGTGAGTACATGATGCAGGCCCGGACGCCGAGTTCGCGGGCCTGGCGCCGGAAATAACGCAGCCGGTCCGTGTCGGCGGCCATGCCGCGCGGCGCGGACACGAAGGCGGCGGAGGTATGACCGAGTTCGGCCAGGCGGAGCATCGCCAGTTTGACCCCGGCCGCGTTGTCGGGGTGCACCCGCGATACGCCGGGCAGCCCTTTCCCGGATGCGTTGAGCGCCACCACCGGGGTGCCGGGCCGCAGCTGCTGCCACAGCCGCACAGACTCGCCGTCGCCGACCGGTGCGATAGCCAGCCCAGCTAGGCGCTGAGCAGCCATTTCCCGCACATGCAGGTGCTCGCGTTCGATCGAGTAGTGCGAGTCGAGGAGCAGCAACGTGGCGCCCGCCTCGCCCGCCGCCCGTTCCGCGCCGGTGAGCACCTCAAGGAAGAAGGGATTGCTGAAGTTGCGGATGACTAGGCCGTAGGTGCTGGTACGTCCTCGCCGCAGCGCCTGGGCCTGGGGGTTGGCGTGGTAGCCGAGCTCGGCCGCGGCCGCCAGGATCCGCCGCCGGGTCTCGGCCGCCACGCCGGGCTGGCCATTGAGGGCGAAGCTCACCGAGGCGACGGACACGCCGGCTTTCCTGGCCACGTCGCGAATTCCGGCCGGCCGTTGCGATCCGCCCTGCTGATTCGTCATCGCCTTATCCACGGATAGGACGCTCTGCCTCCCCAGAAAGGAGCGGATGCACGTCGCTGAGCGCACATCCTAACCACCCGGCGGCCCGCCGGCCAGACGACGCCCTCTCTGCCATGTCAGCCACGATGAGCCGGCGGCCGTGGCTGCTGCGCAGCTCAGGGCGCCGTCAATCTGACCGCTAACTGCCGCACGCCCGTCATGGACGGTTTACCTCCGGTTTGCCTGACCTCGCCATCATCTCAACTTGTCTAGCCAAGATTCGGCATTTTGGTCCCCGTCCAAGGGGACTGTGGTTTGGGAGGGAATATTTTGCGCGCAAGGCACGCCATGGCGGCAAGCGCCGCGGTTGCCGGCAGCCTGCTGCTTACCGTCGGCTGCAGCTCCTCGAGTTCTAGCAGCGGCAGCACGACCGGTAACACGAGCAGCAGCACCGCCAGCTGGGCCACGGCCACATCCGTCTCGGCCGGGGGCGGCATGACGGCCCTGATCGCGGCGGCCAAGAAGGAGGGCCAGCTCAACGTCATCACGTTGCCCTCCAACTGGGCCAACTACGGCACGATCATGAAGGACTTCACCGCCAAGTACGGCATCAAGATCAACGACGCGAACCCGGACGGTTCCAGCCAGGACGAGCTCAACGCGGTCAACCAGCTCAAGGGCCAGAGCCGCGCCCCCGACGTCCTCGACGTGGGTACCGCGTTCGGAGTCAAGGGTGACTCCGAAGGCATCCTGGCCCCGTACCAGGTGGCGACCTGGAGCAACATCCCGGCCGACGCCAAGGCCTCGGACGGCACCTGGTACGCCGACTACGGCGGCTACGTGGCCATCGGGTACAACTCGGCGAAGGTGACGACCCCGCCGACCTCGTTCGCGGACCTGCTGAAGCCGATCTACAAGAACGAGGTCGCCATCAACGGCAACCCGACCCAGGCGAGCGCCGCGTTCTCCGCCGTCTTCGCCTCGTCGCTGGCCAACGGCGGTTCGCTCGACAACATCACGCCGGGCATCACGTACTTCAAGAAGCTGCACAGCGTGGGCAACTTCGTGCCGGTCACGGCCAGCGCGGCCACCATGGAGAGCGGCCAGACGCCGATCGTGATCTGGTGGGACTACCTGCTGGCCTCCGAGATCGGACCGAGCGTTCCCGGGCTGAAGATCGTGATCCCGTCGGACGCCTCCTACGCCGCCTACTACGACCAGGCCATCAGCAAGTACGCACCGGACCCGGCCGCGGCCAGGCTCTGGGAGGAGTACCTCTACTCCACCACCGGCCAGAACCTCTGGCTTCAGGGCATGGCCCGGCCGATCGAGCTGCCGTCGCTGGTGACGGCGGGCACGGTCGACCAGACCGCCTACAAGGCGCTGCCGCCGGCCCCGGCCGGCAGCGTCACCTTCCCCACCCAGGCACAGCAGTCGGCGGCGGAGTCGATCGTCGCCCAGCAGTGGTCCAGCGTGATCGGCTAGCAGTGGGCCAGCCAGCAACGGCCCCGGGATTCCTGGCGGATCCCGGGGCTCCCGGCCCCGTCACCGACCCCGGACCGCCCGCGAGCCTGACCGTGGCGGGGGCCGTGCGCTGGCTGCGCCGGGTGGCCGGGATCGTGCCCTTCGGCGCCTACGTAACGCTCGGCCTGCTGCTGCCGATGGTCGCGGTCGCGGTCGGGGCCTTTCAGAACTCCGACAACGGCAGCTTCACGCTGAGCAACATCCATGCCGCCACCCACGGCGTCTACCTGCACGGATTTACCCAGAGCATCGAGTTGTCCGTGATCGCCTCGGTCGTGCCTGGGATCTTCGGGCTGCTGATCGCGTACGCGATCTTCACGGCCAAGCGCGGCACGATCCTGCGCCAGGTCGCGGTCACCGCTTCCGGCGTGTTCGCCAACTTCGGCGGCGTCCCGCTGGCCTTCCTGTTCATCGCTACCCTCGGCTCGAGCGGGCTCGCCACCAGCTGGCTGACCGACCTCGGGTTCAACCCGTACGATCACGGCTTCAGCCTGTACTCCCTGGCCGGTGTCGTGGTCGTGTACATGTACTTCCAGATCCCGCTGATGGTGCTTGTCATCTTGCCGGCCCTGGAGGGGCTGCGCCCGGCGTGGCGGGAAGCCGCGGAGAACCTGGGCGCCCGCAGCTGGGACTACTGGCGCTTCGTGGGCGGCCCGGTGCTGCTGCCGTCCTTCCTCGGCTGCGTGCTGCTGCTGTTCGGCAGCGCGTTGTCCGCCTACGCCACCGCCGAGGCGCTGACCACCGGGACCATCCCGCTGACCGCGATCCAGATCGGGTCGTTCCTGAACGGGAACGTCATCGCCGGCCAGGAAAACATCGGCAAGGCGCTCGGCCTTGGCATGGTCGTCATCATCGCAATCGCGATGCTGCTCTACGTCGCGCTGCAGCGGAGGTCCGCCAAATGGCTCAGGTAACTGGCTTGACGGCGCTCGCCACCGAGGAGGCGAGGCCGCCGCGGCGATCGCGAACACGGAAGCGGGAATCCTTTCCCGTCTGGCGCTGGGTGATCCTCGTGCTGGCCGGCGTGTACTTCCTCATCCCGCTGATCGCGGCCTTCCGGTTCGCCGGGATCAGCGCCTTCGGCTCGGTCATCAGCCAGCCCGGCTTCACCTCCGCCCTCGGGCTGTCCGCCCGGCTCGCGGTCATCGCGACCGTGATCACGATCGCGCTCATGCTGCCCACGGCGGTCTACGTGCACCTGCGGCTGCCGAAGCTGCGGCGGCTGCTGGAGGGGATCACGATCTTGCCGATCGTCATCCCGCCGGTGGTGCTGATCGTGGGCGTGCTGCAGATCGCCCCCGGCTTCCTCAAGAGCACGCCCTACCTGCTGGCGCTGGAATACGTGGTGCTGGCCATGCCGTTCGCCTACCGCGCCATCGACGCCGGGCTGCGGGCGCTTGACCTGAAGACCATCACCGAGGCCGCCAGCTCGCTCGGCGCGGGCTGGAGCACCACGCTGCTGCGGGTCATCTTGCCCAACCTCTCCACCGCGCTGCTGTCCGCCACCGTGCTGACGGTCGCCCTGGTCCTCGGCGAATTCACCATGGCCAGCCTGGACCTGTACCAGACCTTCCCGGTCTGGATCTACGTCAGTCAACAGCCAGAGCAGCGGCCAGGTCTCGGTGGCGGCCTCGCTGCTCGCGCTCATCGTGACCTGGCTGGTCCTGATGGTCATCACCATGATCGGAACCAGGCGGTCACGCAGGACCGGCGGTGGCTCGGTCACGCTGTTCACGGCCGCACGCCAAGAAACGCGGGGAGATTAAATGAGCACCAACACCGCCAGGAGCGCCGCCGTGGATGTCGATGCCGGCCAGATAAGCCACCGCGACGGGACGAGCGTGCGGCTGCACGACCTGAGCCGCCATTTCGGCGCCACCCGGGCCCTGGACGGGCTGTCCATCGAGCTGGCACCCGGCGAGCTCGTCGCCCTGCTCGGCCCGTCGGGCTGCGGCAAGACCACCGCCCTGCGTATCGTGGCCGGCTTCGAGACGGCGACCGCCGGATCGGTCCTCATCGACGGCAAGGACATCTCCTCGGTGCCGGCCGCGCGCCGCGACATGGGCAT
>JBEKGC010000404.1:0-12658 GCA_050013055.1 Streptosporangiaceae bacterium | reverse complement strand
AGCCGGTATGGAGGGCTGGTCATCCACACGGCGATGAGAGCCGGCCTTAACCACAGCGATGCCGCGGATGTGGCCCAGCTGACCTGGCTGCAGCTGTGGAAGCACGGTCATCAGGTCAGGGAACCTGACCGCCTGGCCGCGTGGCTGGTCTCCACGGCCCGCCGGGAGGCGATCAGGGTGGCCACGGCAGCCAGAAAATACCTGCTCTGCGCTGACCCGACGGGTGAGCACTCCATGGCTCACCGGACAGCCGTCCGGGATGTCTACGCGGTCGAGCAGGGGTATGACTGGGTCGTCGAGCAAGCCCTGGACCGGCTGCCTGCCCGTTACCGGACGCTGCTGCGGCTGCTGTCCTGCGACCTCGGGCTGAGCTACTGTCGCTGACCGGATGGGCATACCGATCGGGAGCATCGGCCCGATGCGCATGCGGGCCATCAGGATGCTCGAGAAGACGCCGGAATTCATCAGCGGCCGCTTCCCCCGGCCCGCGGAAACCGAAGTCGCCTCGTGACAGCGCCCAGCTGGCGGCCGCCGTCTTGACCTTGGCTGTACCCGGCGGCGCGCCGCAGCTATGGTAATCGCTGTGGGGCGGTCCGAGGTGCCCGACGTGGCGGGAAGCATGCATGGCTTTCCGGCTGCGCTGACCAGTTTCGTGGGCCGCGCCGCGGTGGTGGACGAGGTCGCTGGCCAGCTCGGTCAGTACCGGCTGGTGACGCTGACCGGGCCCGGCGGGGCAGGCAAGACGCGGCTGGCAGGCGAGGTCGCCAGGCAGGTGGCAGGCCGGTTCGCTGACGGGGTGTGGCTGGCGGAGCTGGCGGCGGTACGGGATCCGGCGCAGGTGGCGGTCGCGGTGGCGGCGGCCCTGGGGATCCGCGACGTGCCCTCGGTGGCGCCGGCTGACGCGGTGGCGCACGCGCTGGCCCGGCGGCAGCTGCTGCTGGTGCTGGATAATTGCGAGCATGTGATCGGCGCGGCGGCCGAGCTGTGCGGCAGGCTCCTGCTCGCTGCCGACGACGTACGGGTGCTGGCCACCAGCCGGGAGCCGCTGCGGATAGCCGGGGAGGCGCGGTACCGGCTGGCGCCGCTGACCCTGCCTGATCCAGCTCATCCGGCGGATCCTGACGGGTCGGAGGCGGTAACGCTGTTCGCGGACCGGGCCCGCCAAGCCGACGCGAGTTTCGTCCTTGACGGACAGACCGCGCCGCCGGTGGCTCGGCTAGTGGCGCGGCTGGACGGGATGCCGCTGGCGATCGAGCTCGCGGCGGCGCGGGTCGAGTCGCTGGGCGTGGCGCAGCTGCTTGACCGGATCAGTGACCGGATCAGTGACCGGTTCATCCTGCTGGAGGCAGGCGACCGGCTGGCGGCGGCCCGGCAGCGGTCGCTGGCGGCCACCGTGGAGTGGAGCTACCGGCTGCTGGATGAGCGCCAGCAGCGGGTGTTCCGCGCGGTGTCGGTGTTTTCCGGGCCGTTCACGCTGGAGGGGGCCGAGGCGGTCGCCGGGCCAGGCTCCGGGCCGGCCGTGCTGCACCTGGTGGACTGCTCGCTCCTTGTCCCGCCGCGGGCCGGCCCCGATGGCCGTTCCCGGTATGTGATTCTCGAGACGCTGCGGGCCTACGGGGCGGGGCTGCTCGCCGAGGCCGGGGAGAATGACGCCGCCGCGGCGGCGCTGGCCGGGTACGCCCTGCAGGTGGCCGAACACGCGATGGCGGGGCTGACCGCAGACACGAGCGAGGTGGCCTCGGCCCGGTGGCTGGATGCCGAGGACGCCACCGTGCGCCAGGCGCTTGACTGGGCCACGGAGCACGATGCGGCGGTGGCGACACGGCTGGCGGCCGCGCTGGCCTGGTGGTGGCAGATCCGGGGGCGGCTGGCGGGTCAGGTGCCGCAGCTGCGCCGGGCCGTCGAACGCGCCCCCGCGGGCAGCGACGCATGGTGCACCGGGCACGCCTGGCTCGGCCAGGCGTCGTTGGACGCGGCCAATCCGGCCGTGGCGCTTCGCCACTTCACCGTGGTCCGTGACGCCATCGCGGACCGGGGGCCGTCCCCGATGCTGACCAGGTGCCTGAGCGGCCGGTCGGCGACCTTGCTTGGCATGGGCCGGATCGCTGAGGCGGCCACCGATGCCCGCCGTTCCCTGGCCGTGGCCAGGGAGAGCGGTTACCCGCTCGCGGAGGCGCTGGCCCTGGCCGTCCTCGGGCTCGTGGCCTGTGCCTCCGGCGACCGCAACGGCGCCATGCAGATGGCCGGGCAGGCCGAGCAGATTACCGTCGGCCGGCACGGCCCGGTGGCCCGGGTGTGCGGCCACATCCTGCGGCCGAGCGGGTGTGCGCGCCGCAGCTGGCCGCGACCCGGGACGCGGGCGACCTGTGGAGTCTGGGTAACCTGCTGGAGAAGATGGTGGTTCTCGACCTGAACTCGGCCCGTTTCGCCGAGGCCGCCGCGCACCTGCGGGAAGCGCTGCAGACCGCGCTGCGGACCGGATCACGGGCCAGGGTGCTTGACGACCTGGACTGCTGCGGCTACCTGTGCGCCATGACCGGGCGCAGCGCCGAGGCCGTCACGATATGGGCCGCGGTGGTCGTGCTCCAAGGGCACGAGGGGTTCTCATCCCCGGCGCACCCGGATATGCCCGAGGGCTGGTTCCAGCGGCAGGAACCCCTGCACGAAGCACGGCGGGCGCTCGGACCGGACCAGGCTCAGGCGGCCGAGGACCGCGGCGCGGCGATGAGCCTGGCCACGGCGGCCGAGTACGCCCTCATGCTCACCACCGCCGGCCCGTCCCGGCCGGCCGCGCCGTCAGGAACGGAAACCCTGAGCCCCAGGGAACGGGAGCTGGTCACCCTGGTCGCCCAGGGGCACACCGACGCGCAGATCGCCGGTCAGCTGTTCATCAGCGTGCGCACCGTCAGCTCGCATCTGGACCGGATCCGCGACAAGACCGGATGCAGGCGCCGCGCCGACCTCACCCGGCTGGCCCTCAGCGCCGGGCTGGTCTGACGCGATGTGGGTGATTCCACCCCGGCCGTGACCCACGGCACGAAGGGGGAAACCCACCCCTGCCACCGACCTGGCTCGACGGTGGAACCTATCGCTGAGGGCCGGAGAAACCGGCCAGCAGAAAGCAGATAGGGGACGTGCGATGACCGCACAGCTTACCGACGAGAGCATTCAGGCCACGATCGCAGAGCCGGCCGGCGCGACCGACCGCGGGCGGCTCCGGGGAACGTGGCACCGGATCCGCGTGACCGTTCAGGACATGAACCACGCATCTCGGCGCGTGGTCGAGGTGCAGGCACCCTGGAGCGTTGACCAGCAGTGGCACAACAGGTAAGGATCGTGGCCATGGACGCGTATACGGGCAAGCTCGCGGTGGTGACCGGTGGTGGCTCCGGGATGGGCCGCGAGCTTGTCCGTCAGCTGGCGGCGCAGGGATGCTCGGTCGCGGCCTGCGACCTGAACGCGGAGGCCATCGCGGTGACCGCGGCCACGGCGTGGGCGCTCGCCCCGGCCGGCGTCCGGGTCACCGGCCACGCCTGCGACGTCTCCGACGAGACGCAGGTCCTGCGGTTTCGCGATGAGGTGCTCGAACAGCACGCCAGCGACCACGTGGACCTGGTTTTCAGCAACGCCGGCATAGGCGGCGGCGAGAGCTTCATCACCGGCCGGCGGGATGTGTGGGAGCGCACGTTCGCCATCGACTGGTGGGGCGTGTACTACTGCGCCCGCGCGTTCCTGCCGCTGCTCATCGCCAGCAGTGAGGGCGTCCTGGTCAACACGAGCAGCGTGAATGGCTTCTGGGCATCGCTCGGCCCGGGCATACCGCAGACCGCCTACAGCACGGCCAAGTTCGCCGTGCGAGGCTTCTCCGAAGCTCTCATCGAGGACCTGCGCGCCCACGCGCCGCATGTCAGGGTCGCCGTCGTGTTGCCCGGTCACGTGGGCACCGACATCATCGCGAACAGCCTGCGCGCCCGCGGCCTGCCCGAGCTGGAGAAGATGAGCGAGGCCCAGCTGGAAGAGGTGATCTCCCGCGACACGCAGGCCAAGCTGATCGAGGCCGGCCTGCTGCCCGAAGGCGTCGGTCCCGAAGAGCTGCGCAAGCTGCTCATCCAGGGCAACGCCGACTTCCGGGACAAGGCGCCGGTCAGCGCGGCCGAGGCGGCGACCATCATCCTGGACGGGGTGCGATCCGGCCGCTGGCGGATCCTCATCGGCGAGGACGCGAACAAGCTCGACGCGGCGGTCCGCGCCAAGCCCGAGGCCGCCTACGACTACGAACAGCTGTTCAGCGAGCTGACCGCAGAGCCGAAGCCGGGAGCAGCTGAGCAGTAGCCCCCGGGCGGTAGCCAGCTCCCGCCCCCCTGCTCCCGCCCCCCAGCTCCCGCCCCCCTGCCGAAAGGGGTCGCGGTGCCCTTGCACCCCTTCTAAGGGGTGCAAGGGCACCTTGACCCCCTACGTGACGGTGGGCGAGCGGGCCGGACGGCGGGTAAGCGGGGCAGCAGGAGGCAACTGGGTCACATTAAAGTCACGAAATGTTGCTTCGAGATCTTTTCTTGACGGATCTGTTGCGTTACGCTCACCGAGAGTCGACTCGCCGCAAGCCCTAGCTAGCCCCACACGCACCACCCCTAGCTAGACCAACAGGACCCACATAAGTCCCGAAACGGGCAAGACCTGCCCACATCGGGCACTGTGATGAGAACCAAGGAGTTTGCATGGTACGTCGATGGTGCATTCTGCTGGCCATGCTGGCCCTGACGGTCGGCACGGCCGTCACCGCGAGCAGCGCGTCGGCCGCGACATCCGCGGGAGCGGTCAATCCTGGTGGGCTCATTCACCTCGCGGGCGGGAGCTCAAGCGCGACTACCGGCACGTACAGCAGCGTCTCGGCCAGCTGGACTCAGCCCTCGGGCAAGTGCTCGTCCGGCGACCAGTACGCCGCGTTCTGGGTCGGCCTGGACGGCTACAGCAGCAGCACGGTTGAGCAGACCGGCAGCGAGGTCGACTGCGTGGGACGGACGGCGGAGTACTACGCCTGGTACGAGATGTACCCGGGCCCCTCGGAGAACTACCCCAACACGGTCAGGGCCGGTGACCACTTCAACGCCTCGGTGACCTACGAAGGCAGCAACAAGTTCAGCCTGTACATCGCCGACACCACCCAGGGCTGGAGCCACACCACCGTGGCCAGCCTGTCCGGAGCGGCGCGCTCCTCGGCCGAGGTCATCGTCGAGGCGCCGTGCTGCACCGGAAGCGGCGGCATCCTCCCGCTGACCGACTTCGGCACCATCAACCTCACCAATTCCTTGGCTAACGGGGCCGCTCTCGGCAGCGCCGGCGGCGTCACCGGGATCACCATGGTCGACAACTCCGGACGCGACAAGGACACCATCTCCTCGCTTAGCGGCGGCGAGAACTTCAGCGCCACCTGGGTCCGCAGCAACTAGGACTCTGCTGACCTTTGGTCACTCCGGCTGGCCCGGCCGCTTTCTGGCGGCCGGGCCAGCGTGACGTCAGGCGCGGTCGGGCCGGCTGGGCGGTGGGTTGCGCGTGCTGGCGCCTTAGCCACGGTTCGTTCGGGAGAAAACAGCCAGACTGAGGTGTCGGGGGGCAGCAGGCCGTTGGTGAGCGGGCCGCTGGCCAGCAGCACGGCATCGTGGCCGGGCGGGGTGACCGGCGCGGCGGACAGGTTGGTGACGCAGCACAGGCCGTCACCGCGGTCGAAGGACAGCACTCCGTTCGGTGCGGGCCGCCAGGTCATCGGGGTATCCGGGCGCTCGCCCAGGGAAGGTTCGGCGCGGCGGATGCGCAGCGCCTGCCAGATCGGGTCCTGGCGCTTGTCCCCTGGAAGATCCTCCACCTCCCACAGGCCAAGCTCCTCGCCCTGGTAGAGATAGACAGAACCGGGCAGCGCCATCGTCAGCAGCGCGGCGGCCCGGGCCCGGCGAGTGCCGAGGGCCAGGTCGACCGGCTGGCTGTGGTCCCGCCGCTCCAGGCCGAAGGACGTGTCGGCGCGGCCGTACCTGGACACATGACGGTCCACGTCGTGGTTGGACAGCAGCCAGGTAGCGGGCGCACCCGCCGCGGCGTGAAAGGCCAGCGTGCCGTCGATGACCTCGCGCAGCTGGGCGGCGTCCCACGGACAGCACAGATAGGGGAAGTTGAACACGGTGTGCATCTCGTCCGGACGCAGGTACCTGGCGAACCGGGTGGCGTCGGCCAGCCAGATCTCGCCGATCAGCACCCGGTCGGAGTACTGTTCGGCGACAGCGCGCCAGGCCCGGTAGATGTCGTGCACGTCGTCGCGATCGGCGTAGGGAGACGGGTCCCCCGGCCCGATCTCGGGCAGCCGCGGGTCCTTGGTCAGCATCGCGGCGGAATCGATCCTGATGCCGTCGACGCCGCGGTCGAACCAGAACCGCAAGATGGCCTCGAACTCGGCGCGGACCTCCGGACTGGCCCAGTTGAAGTCTGGCTGCTCGGGCGCGAACAGGTGCAGGTACCACTCGCCTGGCGTGCCGTCCGGGGCACTGGTCCTGGTCCAGGCGGGGCCGCCGAAGATCGACTGCCAGCCGTTCGGCGGGAGGTCACCGCCGGGGCCGCGGCCAGGCCGGAACCAGAAACGGGCGCGTTCGGCGGATCCGGGCGGTGCCGCCAGCGCGGCCTGGAACCATGGGTGCTGGTCGGAGCAGTGGTTCGGGACGATGTCGATGATCGTCTTAATACCGTGCGCGTGCCCCTCGGCGATGAGCGCGTCGGCGTCGGCCAGGGTGCCGAAGGCCGGGTCGATGGTGCGGTAATCGGCCACGTCGTAACCCGCGTCGGACCTCGGCGACGGGTACCACGGGCTGAACCAGATCGCGTCGATGCCCAGGGCGGCCAGGTACGGCAGCCGCGCCCGGACGCCGGCCAGGTCGCCGATCCCGTCGCCATCGGCGTGGGCGAAGCTCTGCACATAGAGCTCGTAAATCACGGCAGCACGCCACCAGTCAGAAGAGGTCATGGTTTCCTTACCTGCTACTCAGCCCATTTGTTTCTCAGCCCTTGAGGCTGCCCGCGGTCAGGCCAGCCAGGATATTGCGCTGGAAGATCAGGAAGATGATCACGGTGGGTACCGCGGCCATGGCCGAGGCCGCCAGCACCAGGTTTTGCGGAGTCGTGCTCGCGGCTTCGAAGATGCCGACGTTCAGCGTCTCCCGGCTCGGGTTGTAGCCGTATTCGACCAGCAGCGGCCACAGGAAGTCCTTCCAGACGGTTACCAGCGCGAAGATCGAGACCACCCCGAGGATGGGCCGGGAAATCGGCAGCCCGACCGACCGCAGGATGCGCAGCGGCGAGGCGCCGTCGATGGCCGCCGCGGCCAGCAGGTCCGTCGGGATCGAGTCGAAGAATCGCTTGAGCAGGAAGATGTTGAACGCGTTGGCCACCGAGGGCAGCCAGATCGCCTCCGGCGTGCCGATCAGGTTCAGGCGCAGGATCGGCAGGTCCGCCACCGTGACGTACTGCGGGACGAGCAGGACTGTCGTCGGGATCATCAGCGTGGCCAGCATCAGCGCGAAGATGACCCGGCCGCCGAAGGGCCGCAGCCTGGACAGTGAGTAGGCGGCGCCCACGTCAAAGATGAGCTGGAAGAACAGCGCGCCGAAGGCGTGGTAGAGCGTCTTGACCAGCAGTCGCGCCAGGCCGACCCGGCTCCACGCGGCGGAGTAGGTGCTCAGGTGCACGTGCGCGGGAATGATCGTCGGCGGTGCCTGGACCGCCTCGGTGGTGGACTTGAGCCCGTCGCTGAACAGGAAGTACAGCGGCCCGATGAACACCAGGGTGAAGATCACCACCACCAGGGTCAGCACCACCCGGTATCCGATCTTCCCGCGCGGCTGGTTCAGCCGCGCCTGGGACACCAGGGTCCTGGGCGGCGGTGGGTTCATCTGCCGTCCCCTCGGCCTCGGGTGAGCCAGAGGTATTCGGCGGAGAGAAGACGGCGAGCACCGCCATGAGGACCACGCCGAGCGCGGAGGCGCTGTTGTAGTTGCTAGCCCCGCTGAGGGCGAACGCGTACTGGTAAATGAGGTTGACCACGGACACGGTGTTGTCGTTCACGCCTGCCCCGCCGTTGGCGCGATCCGGGCGGTCAGGCGAGCCGGACTGTCCGTCCCTGGCGATGTCTCCGTCGTCGGGTTCGACGACTCGGCCTTTATGAACTGCACCGACCCGCCACTGACCACGGTCAGGCAGCCGATCGAGGCGATGGGCAAGGCGGCGGTCGCGTTGCTGGTGAATCAGACAGGGAACGTGGCCGTCTATCCGGAGGAGCTGCTCTTCGAACCCGAGCTCGTCGTGCGCGGCTCGACCGGCAGACCGCCTTCCGGTGCGGCTTGGACCAGCGCCGTTCGGTGATCGTCGTTTGTTGCTTTTGCTCCCGTTTCGGCTCGATCGCCACTAGTGTCGCTAGCGGGCGGCAGACCCGGCCTTAACACCAATCCGGGGGGCCTGACCGCGGCCCAGATCTGTGGTATGTGTAATTCTTGCGATTCGGTGCAAGCTGGCACGGTGCGTGGCAGGGGCGGGGGTGAGCAATTGGCTGCGCTGCAAGCGGGTGATCCTCAGCGGGTTGGCCCCTACGTCCTGCTTGGCCGGCTGGGCAGCGGCGGAATGGGCCGGGTTTATCTTGCCCGCTCACCGGGCGGACGCATGGTGGCGGTCAAGGTGATCCGCGCCAACCTGGCCGAGGACGCCGGATTCCGGGCCCGGTTCGCCCGGGAGGTGGCCTCCGCACGCAAGGTTGGCGGCCTGTTCACCGCGCAGGTCGTCGACGCCGACCTGGACGGCCCGATCCCGTGGCTGGTCACCGCCTACGTGCCCGGGACCTCGCTGTCGGACGCGGTCGAGCAGCAGGGACCACTGCCGCCCCAGTCGGTGCTGGCGCTGGCCGCCGGGCTGGCCGAAGGGCTGAGCGCGATCCACGCGGCGGGCGTCATCCACCGCGACCTCAAGCCCTCGAACGTGCTGCTGGCTCAGGACGGCCCGCGGATCATCGACTTCGGGATCTCCTCGGCCGCCGAGGCCACCGCGCTGACCGGCACCGGCTACATGATCGGCTCGCCCGGATTCATGTCCCCCGAGCAGGCCGAAGGACTGACCGTCGGCCCGGCGAGCGACATCTTCAGCCTGGCGGGCGTCCTGGTCTACGCCGCCAGGGGTGAAGGACCGTTTGGCATCGGCGACACCGCCGCCCTGCTGTACCGGGTCGTGCACGGCAAGCCGAACATCGACCAGGTGCCTGACAACCTCCGCCCGCTGATCAGGCGAAGCCTGTCGCGGGACGCCAATCGCCGGCCTACGGCTACTGAGTTTCTCGCCGATCTGTCGGCCGCCTACCCGTCGGCCGCCGACCTGACCGACTGGCTCCCGCCACGGGTGGTCAGCCTGTCCGGGCAGCGGGCGGCGTCGGCGGACTCCAGCGGCGGCCAGCCGGCCGCGGCTGGCACGTTCGGCCCCTCGTTCGCCACCGGGGCTGACGCTGGGGCCGGCGGGCCCGGCGCTGGGGCCATCGGGGCTGCTGGGGCTATCGCGGCTAGCGCTGGGGCCATCGGGGCTTCTAGGGCGTTTGCGTCCCGGGAATCGGAGTCGGAGAACGCCGAGCCTGTGACCGGTGCCAGCCCACCGGTCGAGCCGACGAGGACGTCGCTGGCGCATACGCCGCTGCCTCCCTCGCCTGGCGGGTCGTCGGGGTTGCCTGGACCGGAGGGCTATTCCGGGGCACTCGGGTACCCGAGTCAGCCAGACCAGCCGGGGGCGCCGGGTTCCACTGGGGCGCCGGGTTCCACTGGGGCGCCGGGCTCCGCGGGGGCGCCGGGTCCGACCGGGTATGCGGGGCAGCAAGGATATTCCGGGCCGCAGGCTTACCCGGTGCCGCAGGGATATCAAGGGGCCCAGCAGTACCCGACGCCGCAGGGGTATTCCACCGGCCAGGGTGATGCGATCGCTCCTGGGGGTCCCGGAATCCAGGGCCCAGGCAACCAGTGGTGGGCAGCACAGCAGCAGCCGGGCGACGGACCGCCCGGTGGCACGTCGGCGCCTGACCCTGGCCTCCCGGCCCAAGGCGTAGGGCAGGCGGCCGACCAGTGGTACCGGCCGCCAGCCGGGCCCAGCCCGCGAGGCAAGCGGCCGCGGTGGCTGCTGCCTGTGGGTGGCGCCGCCCTGATTCTGGTCGTGGTGGTCGCGCTGGTCCTCGCCCTGGGCGGCTCTTCGCCCAAGACGCCGGTGGCGCGGCAAAGCTCAACCCCGTCGGTCCAGCCGAGCCCGTCCCGGAGCGTCTCGCCCTCCGCGAACGCGACGCCAACCGTAGGGGACCTGCCGCTGACGGAGTTCCAGGTCGGTGACTGCCTCACCGGCTCGAATATGGAGCTGAACAAAAATACCCCGTGGCCCAAGGTCACGAAGGCCGTGCCGTGCAGCCAGCCGCATACCGCGGAAGTTTTCTATGCGAATCTCTATTTCTGGGCAGGCAACGAAGCTTACCCAGGCGACGCGGCCATAAAGAACCAAGCCAATGCGGAATGCGACAGCGCGTTCGCCTCATATGACGGAATTGCGTACTCGAAATCACAGTACACCTGGACCAATGTCGTGCCGGACTCGTCCACCTGGCCGAATACCAACCCAGCGCTGCGCGACCGGGCATTGCATTGTATCGCCTACTACGCGACGCCATCCCAGCCGGCCGGCAAGACGATCACCGGATCGATCAAGGGCACGCAGAAATAGCGTTACCCACCACCGCCGGTGCGGACAGGTTACGGCGCGGCCGGGCTGGCGGCGGGAGGACGGAGCCGGGCGGGGCCGGAACATGTCCCGCAGCGCGGTCAGCGCGGCGAGCTCGCCGCAGCGGCCGTGCACGCCAGGCGCCGGGGGCGTCGCCGACGAGCACAGGTACACGCCGCGGATTGGCGTGCGGTACGGATTCCACCTGGCCACCGGCCGCAACACGGTCTGCCGCAGGCTCTGCAGGCCGACGGCGATGTCGCCGCCGACATAGTTCGGGTTGTGCGCTTGTTCGCCGGCCGCGGTGCGGACCGCCCGGGCCAGGATGAGGTCACGGAACCCAGGCGCGAACCGCTCGATCTGCGCCTCGATCCGGCCGGTCATGTCCACGTCGGAGCCGGACGGCACGTGACAGTAGGTCCACAGGGTCTGCTGCCCGGCCGGGGCGCGGGACGGGTCGGCGACCCCCGGCTGGACCACAAGCACATAGGGGTTCTGCGGGTGCTTACCCGCGGCCACCTCGGCCTCGGCCGCCGCGACCTGCTCGAACGGGCCGCCCAGGTGCAGCGTGCCGGCCCGGCGGCAGGCCAGGTTGGTCCACGGCACGGGGCCGGACAAGGCGAAGTCCACCTTGCAGGCACCAGGTCCGTATCGGTACCGGCGCAGCGCGGCGCGGTACCCGGCCGGCAGCCGGTCACCCGCCAGCTGGGCCAGGGCCTGCGGCGAGACATCGAGCAATACGGCGGTCGCGGACGGGAGCTCGGCCAGCGAGCGCACCCACCGGCCGGTCTCGATGCTGCCGCCCGCGTCGGTCACCGCGACCGCGAGCGCGTCGGTGATCCGGGCGCTGCCGCCGGCGACGACCGGCCAGCCCACCGCGTGTGCCAGCCCGGTCAGCATCAGGCCGACCCCCGCCGTCGGGACCGTGGTGAGCGGCATCATGGCGTGTGCGGCCGCGCCTGCCATGATGGCGCGGGCTTCGTCGGTGCGGAAGCGCCTCACCGCCGTGGCAGCGGAAAGCACGGCGTGGCGGCCGTATCCGGCGAGCACAAGCGGATGGGCTGGCGGGCGGCGCAGCGGCGCCAGGATGGCCTGGCAGATCTCGTCCATGTGCTCGGTCACCGGGCCAAGCAGGCGCTGGTAGGCGCGGGCGTCCTCACCCAGCCGGGCGGCCGTCTCGGCCACCGACCGTGACACGATCGCGGCCCGGCCGCCGTCGAGCGGATGGGCGAACTCCACCTCGGGCCGCGCCAGCTGGACCCCGCGCGCAGCCAGGTCGAAGCGGTGAAAGAACGGCGAGGCGACAGCGAGCGGGTGGGCTGCCGAGCAGACGTCGTGCCAGAAGCCGGGCAGCGTCAGTTCCTCGGTGCGGCAGCCGCCGCTGGACCCGCAGCCCGGCGGCCGCCATGGTGACTGCGGCAGCCAGGCCGTTCGGCCCGCTGCCGACGACCACCACGTCGAGTTCACGCCGCATCGCTCCTCCTCCTCAGCCACCCGTCGGTCCTGTTCATCGTGCCACCCACGAGGCAGCCAAGGCCGGCCGGGATTCGGCCGCCGACGAAGTCCGCCCTTTACAAACCAACGGTCAGCAGCACGGTGACACTCTCGCCGCCTGGGTTCACGGTGAGCTGGCCGTTCAGGCCCAGCAGGCTCGTCGACGTCACCGTAACCGTGACGCTCTGGCCGGACGTCAGGGCCCCGGAGGAGGGAGATGCGGTGAGCCGGCCGGCCAGCGCGGACCCGATCGCGATCGAGTAGCTGACCGGGCCGCGGTGGGCGGTGATCGTCAGGTTCCCAGTCGCCGTGCCGTTCACGGCCGCCAGGTCCAGCGTCCCCGGCGACACGGTCACGGTGCCCGGCGTCACCGCCCCTGCCGACGAGGCCGGACTGGCGG
>JBEKGC010000403.1:0-6513 GCA_050013055.1 Streptosporangiaceae bacterium | reverse complement strand
CGGCCTGGACGGTGGAGATCTGGGCCGGAAACGGGACGAAGACACCCGGCGGGGCGACCGTGTAGCCGGTGACCGCGCCGGGGCCGACCTGGTCCGCGCGGGCCGGGAAGCGCGAGTCGCGCATGCCGAGGGGATCGAGCACCAGCCGGGTGACCGCGTCGGCGTACGGCATCCGCATGACGTCGGCGATCACCTGCCCGAGCACGGCGTACCCGCCGTTGCTCGGCTGCGCTACCCCGCGCCTGCCGCTGCACGGGACGACAGGGCCCAGCAGCGTGGGCAGGTCAGGGACGGTATCGGCGTAGAATTCGGCCGGATTGCCGACGCCGGCGGTGTGGCTGAGCAATTCCCTGACGGTAATGGTGTCGTCGGCCAGGCGCACCGTCCGCAGCGGGGCGGCGGCGTCGAGGCGCAGGCGGCCCTCGGCGACCAGCCGCAGCACCGCGGTGGCGGTAACGAGCCCGGTGACGCCGGGAGCGGCGAACCGGTGACCGAGGTCAAGCGTCTCGGCGCGGTCCAGGTCGGCGTGACCCTGCGCGATCACCCACGGCGGGCGCCCGGGCTCGCCGCCGGCCAGCACCAGGGCGACGAGGCCAAGCTCGGCGAAGGCCCGGTCGGCGAGGCCGGGGACCCCGGCGGGCACCGCGCCAAGGGTTCGGACCGGTGCCGTCCCGGTGACTCGCGGGTCGGTGATCCGCTCGGCGAGGGGGAAGCCCTGCAAGGCCGTCAGCCGGTACGGCGGCCGGGCATCGACCACCGCCAGATAGCGGAACCCGGCCAGCTTGACGTGCGCTTCCAGCGGCCGCTGGCCGATCACGACCAGCTCGGTGCGCAGATCCGCGGCGGCCTGGCTGAGCTGGGCCACCAGATCGGGCGCCGCGGCCAGGAGCCGGTCGTCGACATGCAGGCGCAGCTCGTCGTCCGTTGGGGCCATCCAGCCCGGACCGTCGGCGGTGGAGAACCGGGAAACCAGCCAGTGCACCTGCTCCAGGGCGTAGCTTCGCTGGGTGCAGTCCTGCTTCAGCGCGGCCCAGCTGGACCGGCCGTGTTCGCGCGCGATGGCCGCCTGCGCCTCGTGCAGGCTGGGAAACTCGCCCGCGGCCAGGCGTCGTTTGGCTTCCAGCCGCAGGAACCGCAGGCTGGGACGACTGGGCAGTGAACGCGACCCACCGGACACGGCAGTCCTTCCCTCGCGCCCCGGGTCCGCTTGCTTCGGGCGGGAAAGACTCGCCATAGATCGCATCGACACTACCGGTGAGCTTGAAGCTCTGTCCGCGGACCCAGAGGCGGCCGGAACCACCATCGGAAAGCATACTCCTGTGGCTGGCCCCTTTCCTGGGCTGTGGTCCGGCTGGCGCAGGTGAGCTAGCGCATATCCCAGGCAGTTACTTTAAGTGCTACCTTGATAACTATCCGTACTCTATGATGCAACGGCCAGGCGCGGGGGCAGGGTCATATGGGGGCACCACGAGCCAGGGCGGGACCGGACCTGGTCACGAACCAGATCCGCCGGGAGCAGTCAGCGGCGGCTGTGCTCGATTTCGCCGTGACGCAGATTCTGCGTGACGATACGGCGCTCGGCGCGCTACCCGCCGTGCTGGCCCGGCTGGTCACCATGTCCGGAGTCCGTGCCGCGGTGGCCTTTCAGCCGACCATCGGCCAGCCGTCGGGGGACGCGCCGGGCAAGGTGCTGGCGATGCATCCGTCCGGTGCGGTCGAACCCTGGCTGCTCGCCCGGATCGGCGCGCTGACCCTGACCCAGCGCGAGGCGGTGCCCGCCGCTCCTGTGCAGGTGGCGGTGGGGTCGAACGAGTCAGCCAGCAGCGCGCTGCTGGCCTACTCGGCCCCGGTCGACGGCAAGTGCCTGTGCGCCCTGGTCCTGATCGGCGACGCGGCGAGCTGGGACGACGAGATCCGTACCACCGCCCACGGGGTGGCCGCCATCGTGGCGACGCAGATCCGGCACGCCAACAGCCTGGCCGCACTGGCCGAACGGGAGGCCCTGACCCGGGAGCTCATCACCGCATCACCGACCGCGATCCTGGCCATGGACGCCGACGGCCGCCTGGTGGCGTTCAACCCGGCGGCCGAGGCGCTGTCCGGCTTCCGGCGGGACGACGTGCTGGGCCGGCCGATGGCGGAGGTCATGGTGCCCAAGCAGGACCGGGCGCGGTTCCAGCAGCACATCCAGACGTACGTGGCCACCGGAGATCCCGGGGAATTCACCGGTCCGATGCACATTTCCACGCTGAACGCGGACGGCACCGAGCGCGTCGTCGAGCTGACCCCGGTGCAGATCACCGTCGCGGGGAACGTCATCTTCACCGGTTTCCTGCGCGACCTCACCGAGATCGAGCGCTCGCACGCCGCGCTGGCCGACCAGACCGAACGGCTCAACCAGCTGATCGCCACGGCCACCCCCGGCATCATGATCAGCGACGAGTGCGGCCGGATCACGCACATCAACCGGAGCTTCGCCACCATATTCGGCCTGGGCGAGCCCGAACAGCTGGTGGGGACCCCGGCCGCCGTGATCGTGGACCGGATGGGCGCCCAGTCCGGCGAGCCCGGCGAATTCGCCCGGCGCAGCGCCGAGGTGCAGCGCTCCCGGCGGCCGATATCCGGGGTGAAGTTCAGGGCCGCCGACGGCCGCACCATCTCCCACGACTACCTGCCTGTGCTCGTCGACGGCCGGTTCCGCGGCGACCTGTGGCTGGTCGCGGACGTGTCCGACCGCGCGGCCCTGGATGAACGACGCAGGCAGACGCTCCAAGCCGAACGCTCGAACGCCGCGCTCGCCGAGCAAGCCCAGCGTCAGCTGGCCGAGCAGAACGAACGGCTGCGCAAGCTCGACGAGGCCAGGAACCAGTTCCTTGCCATCGTGTCGCACGAGCTGCGCACCCCGCTGACCTCAATCGTCTCCTTCAGCGAGCTGATCAAGGGGGAAGCGCAGGGGCTCACCCCCGAGGGCGTGCAGTTCCTGAACATCATCGAGCGGAACGCCGACCGGCTGCACCAGCTCGTCGGCGACCTGCTCATGCTGGACCGGCTGGACGCCGGCGCGCTGCCGCTGGACCTGGCTCCGGTCTCCATCCCCGAGCTGACCGCGGAAGCGGTCAGCTCCGCCGCGGCCGGCGCCGCTAAGCAGGGCGTCACGATCGAGCTCACGGCCGGGGCGGGGCCGGACGTGCCTGGCGACCACCGGCGGCTGATGCAGGTGCTCGACAACCTGATCGCCAACGCGGTCAAGTTCTCGCACCGCAGCAGCCAGGTCCTGGTCACCGCGGCCTACCACGACGGCCAGTGGCGGATCGACGTGACGGACGCCGGCATCGGCATACCTCCGGACGAGGCCGGGCAGCTCTTCCACCGCTTTGTCCGGGCCTCCAACGCGCGCACCGCGGGCCTGCCGGGGACCGGCCTGGGCCTGTCCATCGTCAAGGTTCTGGTCGAGATGCATGGCGGCCGCGTCGAGGTGGACAGCGCCATGGGCCACGGCAGCACCTTCAGCGTCTTTCTGCCGGCGGCGGCCGGGGGCCAGGCATGAAGGCCCGGGTCCTGGTGGTGGAGGACGAGAAGGACATCTCCCTGTCCATCCGCACCGTGCTGGAACGGAACGGCTTCACCGTGTCCAGCTCGCCCGACGGCAAGGAGGGCCTGCGCGTCTTCCACACCACCCGCCCCGACCTGGTCGTCCTGGACATCGGATTGCCCACGCTGGACGGCTGGGCGGTGCTGGAGCGGATCAGGGACCTGAGCGACGTTCCCGTCCTCATCTTGACCGCGCACGAGAGCGAGGCCGACAAGGTACGCGGACTTCACGGCGGGGCCGACGACTACCTCACCAAGCCTTTTTCCAACCGCGAGCTGGCGGCCCGGGTGGAGGCGCTGCTGCGGCGGCCGAGGACCGGCCAGCCGCAGGCCGAGGTCTTCGACGACGGCCTGCTGCAGGTGAAGCTGGAATCGGGGGAAGTCAGCGTGAGCGGCGCGCCGGTCGCGCTGACCCCGACCGAATACCGGCTGCTGGTCGCGCTGATCAAGCACCCTGGGCAGACCCTGGCCGCCGAACAGCTGCTCAAGCTCGCCTGGAACGACCCGCTGGGGGTGGGCCCGGACCGGGTGAAGTTCGGCGTCATGCGGCTGCGCCGCAAGCTCGACCAGGACGGCAGCGGGGCGGGCGCCTCGATCCAGGCGGTCAGGGGTTTCGGCTACCGGTACGTCATGTCGCGATAACCGGCGCGGCCGCTACCGTCCCGCACCGGGGTGGCTACGGCGGCAGACAGCCGACCAGGGCAGATTGATGCCCATGAGGTCAACTGAACGGATCCTGGTCGTCGAGGACGACCCCGAGGCAGCGCTGTTCGCCGTGCACGTGCTGACCAACCGGGGACGCTTCGATGTCACCCACACGGCCGATCCCGTGGTCGCGCTCCAGCTGGTGGCCGCCGAGCACTGGGACCTGGTGCTGACCGACGTCCGGCTACCGGGGATGAGCGGGCTCGACCTGCTCGACGCGCTGCGCCAGCTAGCGCCCGCGCTCCCGGTCGCCGTGATGACCGCGCACGCTCCGGCCGCGATGATGCAGGCGATGCGGCTTCACCGAGCCGATGAGTACCTGGAAAAGCCGCTCAGGATCGCGTCGCTGCTGGCCACCGTGACCGGGTTGATCGGCCGGGGGCGTACTGGACAGTAGGGTTAGCACGTGACGAATCTCGACGAACTTAACGGGGCCGGAGTGGTCGTAACCGGCGGCGGTACCGGGATCGGCCGCGCGCTGGCCCGCGGTCTGGCCGCAGCCGGGGCCCGGGTCGTCGTTAACGACCTGGACGCCGGCGCTGCGGCGACGGCGGCCGAGCAGGTGGCCGGTTACCCGGTGCCGGGCGACGTCTCGACCGCAGGCGGCGTCCGGGACCTCATCGCCGCCGCCCGCGAGCACCTCGGCCCGATCGACATCTACTGCTCGAACGCCGGGATCGGGGTGGGCACCGGCCCGGACTCCCCGGAGCAGACCTGGCAGCGGTCCTGGGACGTCAACCTGATGGCGCACGTGCGGGCCTCACGGGAACTGCTGCCTGAGTGGCTGGACCGCGGCCGCGGCCGCTTCGTGGTGACCGCCTCGGCCGCGGGCCTGCTCACCATGCTGGGCGCCGCGCCGTACTCGGTGACCAAGCACGCGGCCGAGAGCTACGCCGAATGGCTGGCCGCGACCTACGCGCACCGCGGGCTCACCGTGCACTGCATCTGCCCGCAGGGGGTCAAGACTCAGATGCTGGCCGAGTCCGGCCTGGCCGGGCAGGTCGTCCTCGCCGACGCCGCGATCGAGCCCGAGCAGGTGGCCGAGGCGCTGCTGGCCGGGATAGCCGAAGACCGGTTCCTCATCTTGCCCCATCCGCAGGTCGCGGAGTACTACCAGATGCGGGCCGGCCAGCCAGGCAAATGGCTGCGCGGGATGAACAAGATGCAGCAGCGCATCGAGGAAGTCGAGCGCGGCGCGGAAGGAGAAATGTCATGAGGGCGTGGCAAATTCATAAGCTGGGCGACCCGCGCGACGTGCTGACGCTGGACCAGGTCCCAGACCCGGAACCGGGCCCCGGCCAGGTGCTTGTGCGGGTGCTCGGGGCGGCGGCGAACTTTCCCGACGTGCTGATGTGCCAGGGCGCCTACCAGGTCCGCCCGCCGCTGCCGTTCACCCCCGGCGTCGAGCTGTGCGGTGAGGTCGTCAGCCTCGGCGCCGGCGTGACCGGGTTCACCGCCGAGGACCGGGTCATCGGCAGCCCGGCGCTGCCGTCCGGCGCCTACGCCGAGCTCGCCCTGATGAACGCCGACACCACGCTGCCCGCCCCGGACGGGCTCGACGACGCCGAGGCCGCCGCCTTCTTCATCACCTACCAGACCGGATGGTTCGGGCTGCACCGGCGGGCCAGGCTGGCGGCCGGAGAAACGCTGCTCGTGCAGGCCGCGGCGGGCGGAGTCGGCAGCGGCGCGGTCCAGCTCGGCAAGGCCGCCGGAGCCCGCGTCATCGGTGTCGTCGGCGGCCGTCGTCGGCGGCCAGCGCAAGGCCGAGGTGGCGCGCGGCCTCGGCGCGGACGTGGTGATCGACCGGCGCAGCCAGGACTTCGTGGCGGTCGTCAAGGAGGTCACCGGCGGACGCGGCGCCGACGTCGTCTACGACTCCGTGGGCGGGGAGGCGTACACCAAGTCCGCCAAATGCATCGCGTTCGAGGGCCGGATCGTGGTGGTGGGCTTCGCCAGCGGGCAGATCCCCTCCCCCTCGCTGAACCATGCGCTGATCAAGAACTACTCGATCGTGGGGCTGCACTGGGGGCTGTACCAGACCAAGGAACCGCAGGCCAGCCACGAGTGCCACCGGCAGCTGACCAAGCTGGTCGCCGACGGCGCGATCCGGCCGCTGGTCAGCGAGCGGCTCGGCCTGGAGGAGGTGCCCGACGTGCTGGACCGGCTGGCCCACGGTGACACCATAGGCCGGGTCGTCGTCACGCCATGACCGCCGCG
>JBEKGC010000402.1:0-9636 GCA_050013055.1 Streptosporangiaceae bacterium | reverse complement strand
GTCACCAGGGTCAGGCTCAGCTGGCATGCCCGCACCGTACCGGCCCCCACCGACATTCGGCAGCGGCGCAGCCGCGCTCCCGCGACGACCTCCCGGCAACCCGGACCGGCGGTCCCGCACCCACCGCCAACGCTCCCCCCGCACACGAAGTGCTCCGTGGTCACAAACGTGACCGCCGCCGGGCGCGGGTCGCCATCAGCCTGGTCAGGCTTGTCGCCTCGGTCAGTGTCGGCCGCGAACTTTCTTCTCCGTTCCCGCACGCAGGCCGCCCGGGCTATGAGTAGAGGGAGGCCACCGCGGCGTCGTCCGACCTCCCCTAGATCGGCGGCCTCGCGCTCAGGCAACCGCCAGTTCAGCGAGGCGGGTCAACGAATTGTCCAGGTGATCGGGGGAGAAGGGCGGGAACTGGCCCTGCTGGCGCACCACCTCGGGTACCGCCGACCAATCGTAAGAGAGCCTGACCTCGGTCTCGGACGGGCCGAGCGGAGCCAGGTCGTAGCGCCAGATCCAGCCGCCGAAGAGGAGGTCGCCGTCGCCTGGGTCGTGCCCCGGCTCCCAGGAGATGGCATGGGGCGGGTCGAGCACCTGGACCCGATTGGCCATCTCGTAGTTCCCGTCCGGATGGTTGGCGTGGTACATGCCCATGCGGAAGATCTGCCCCGACGCCGTCAAGGGTTGACGGTCGAGGGGATCGCGGACCCAGCCCGTGCCGTCAATCGCGGTGTGTTTCGCGGGGTCGGTGAGGACCGCGAAGATGGCGTCGGCCGGGGCCTTGATGGTAATGCTCGCGCTGATCGTTGCGTTCGCCACGGTTAGTGACTCCTGTCTCATGTGCTGGAACCAATACGAATGTCATACGCAGCCCGGGCTTCAGGTTGATGGTGCGACATCCCGGACCGCCCGTTACGCACTGAGGTCAGCGGGCACGTAGGTGAGGATCACCGACCCGTTCTCCAGCCTCTTCTCGTCGGTGAGCCTGAGGTGGAGCACTGAGGTGTCCACGTCTTCGAACAGTCGTTGGCCTGCGCCGGCCACGACGGGCCTGATCCAGAAGCGGAACTCATCGATCAGCTGGTCTCGCACGAGCGTGTCGTCGAAGCGGCTGGTGCCGTACTTGATGAGGTCCTTGCCTGGCTGGTTCTTCAGCCGGGCGATCGCGCCGGACGGGTCAGGGCCGAGGAGCGTGGCATTCCATGTGGTTTGGGTCAGCGAGCGGGATGCGACGTACTTGGGCATGGCGTTGATGAGGTCGAGGTAGGGGTTTCCGGCGACGTGGCCCCAGTGCGCGGAGAACTTCTCGTAAGTCACCCGGCCCATGACGAACGCGTCGTAGTTACCCAGCTCCGCCATGGACAACGCCGCGTCCTCGGCGTCGAAGTTGGCCCACCGTTCGGGCGCTTCGATGACACCGTCGATCGAGACGAGAACCGATTCGATCAGTCTGCGCATAGCCGTTCTCTTTCTCGATGTGTTGATCTCGTGATCACGGACCCAGCTCGGAACGGGCCGGGTCCCGGCCCAGATGGCGAGCGATCCGGCCCGGGGACCGTGAAGTCACCTGACGGTGATCTCGCCCATGTCGATGCCGACCAGCAGCGGCTCCGGGACGAGCTGGTAGTCGCCCTGCCAGGCGTAGCCCCGTCGCGTGGCGGGGATGATGATGCCATCGACGTCGCGGTAGTCCGAGGCGTAGAGCATTGAGGGTGCCCCGCCGAGGATGTCGATGGTGAAGTCGTGGCGGCGCAGCAGCCCGTCCGGGCCGAAGCATGAGATCTGCTGGCGGGTGTGGCTTTTGATGTGATCGGGGAACGTCACTTTCAGCCGCCGCCACGTTTCACCGTCGGCCTCGATGGGGGTGATCTCTTCGGTGACGAACCCGGGCCAGGTGTAGAGGAACGGCGTAGTCAGATACGTCCACAGCGCCTCCCCGGTGAAATAGGCGAGATGAAGGTCGTCCCACGGGGTCTCGGGCTGATGACCGTCAAACGACCTCTCCGGGTCGTCGCGTGCGTCGATGAGCGCGCCGTCACGGCGCTGCATGACGACTCGGAGGGGCTCGAAGACCGACCGTTTGTCATGGCCGGCGAAGTCCATCGTCAGCAGCTCCCGCGTGGTGTCCACCTCGAAGCGAACGTCTTTGAGCGCGTCACCCTTGCCCTTGAGGTGCCAGAAGGCCCCGGTAATAGAGGCGTCGACGGTGATCGACCTGACCTGATTCCATCGGTCCAAACCGCCGTGCGCGGCGACGGCGTTCTCTAGTAGATCGTTCATTTCTGCTCCTGGCTGCTGGTCGAGGGTCCTGTGTCATGCGGCCGGTGTGGGGCCGCTACCTGGTTAGATCCTCCGGCGGGCGATAAATCACTGGGCGGCCCGCATCCGGTTGCCCGGCGATTCCGGCAGGCCTGGTGAGGCGTTCGCTGCTGGCCAGAAGCCGACGCAGTCCAGTCAGCCGGTCGTGAAGGTCGGCGTTGCCGAATGCGCCTGCGATCATCCCCTGCACCTGCTCCCACGCGGGCCGGCCTGCCGAGAGCCTTTGCGCTTACCGAGGTGTTCAGCTCAGGCCGGCGCCCCGCTTGTCATCGCTAGGCGAGGGGTCGCGCCGCCGTCGGGGGCTTGCGGCCGAGGAAGGCGACGAGCAGGTCGCCCGGGCCGGCCTGCGCCGTCGCCCTGACTGGCGGGCTGAACAGGGGATGCCGGCCGGTTTCTGGGATGAGCAGCGGGGCGATCGCCAGCAGGCCGACGGCCAGCATGTCCGGGATCGGCCTGCGCTGGCCGCACGCCTGGGATATGTCCCATCCGTGGACGGCGATCTCGATGGCTCCCGCGCATTCCATGGCGATGGCCGGGAGCGGGAGGTCGCCGATGTCGAGTACCTGGTGCCGGCCGCCGGTAGTGGCGCGTGCGGCGAGGAGCCGGCCGGCCCGGTCCCGGAAGATCCGGGCGGGGTCGGCTGCCGGTTCGCGGTCCGGTGCCGCGGGGATCAGGCCAATGCACCCGGTGACGGTCCCGTCGCGGAGTGCGGCCAGGGACTCGCTGGCGTGCCTGAGCAGCATCTCCAGGTTCCAGCCCTGGCATGGTGTCGGACACGGCAGGAGCGCGGGCGTGACGTCGAGCACCGCTTCCACGGCGTAGCTGATCGCCCGGCTCAGCAGTCCGGTGCCGCCGTTCATCGGCGTGGCTCGGCCGTACCGGCCGCGGCGGGCAGGACCGGCGGCAGGCCGAAAGCCGCGAACAATGCGGGCTGCTGGAACGTGACGATGTGCGCGATACCCGCGTCGGTGACGGTGAGCACCTGGATCGCGTGTGCGAGTCCGCGCAGGTAGCACGCGAAGGCGGGCTGGCCGTTGGCGGCGACGGGGACCATGGTGAAGTCCCCGGGCTGGCGGAGAACCTGGGTGCCGAGGAACCGGCTGACCTGGTCGCGCCCGGCGAACCAGGTGGGGGTCGGCGGCATCTCGAAGGTGGCGTCCTGCTGCAGCAGCCGGGAGAGGGCGGGCACGTCGGCGTTCTGGAAGGCCGCCGCGTACCGGTCCAGCAGCGCGCGCTGACTTGTTTCCGCAGGTTCGCGGATCTCCTCTTGGGCCAGGTCTGCCTGCTCGATCCGGGCGCGGGCGCGCAGCAGCAGGCCGTTGACCGCGGTCGTCGTGGTGCCGAGCAAGCCGGCGACCTCGGACGCCTGCCATTGCAGGACGTCCCGCAAGATCAGGACCGCGCGCTGCCTGGCGGGCAGGTACTGCAACGCGGCGATCAGGGCCAGCCGCAGGCTCACCCGGGACACCACGACCGATGCGGGGTCGGCGGGGTCGGCCCGCACCAGGGCGTCGGGGATCGGCTCCAGCCACGGAACCTCGCCCTGCCCGGCGGCCAGCGGCCCTTCCGGGTCCGCACCGGGGGCGCCGAGACCAGACGGCAGCGGCCGCCGGGCGCGGTTCTCCAGTGCCCGCAGGCACGTGTTGGTGGCGATCTTGTACAGCCAGGTGCGCAGCGACGCGCGGCCCTCGAAGTCACCGTAAGACCGCCACGCGCGGATCAGGGTCTCCTGGACCTGATCTTCGGCATCGTGGACCGAGCCGAGCATCCGGTAGCAGTGCGCTGTCAGCTCGGCCCGGTACGGGTCGGTGAGCCGCGCGAACTCCGCCGTGTCCGTCATCGTGATGCCTCCCTGCCTAGGTGCATGCCCATCTGGACAGACCCGCGGCATGGCCGGAAGTCACCGGGCGACGCGCATTGATTTCGGCTCCCCGCCCGGATCTGTACCGACGAACCGTCTCACACCGCAAGGAGCCACGATGACAACTCAGCAGCTATCCGGAACGACGGCGATCGTCACCGGCGCCAGCCGGGGCTTCGGCCGTAGCGTCGCAGCCGCCCTCATCCAAGCCGGCGCGCGCGTCGTGGGGGTCGCCCGCGACGCCGCCGCGCTGGATGAGGTGCGAGAGCAGCTCGGCGCCGGCTTCACGCCCGTGGCCGCCGACGCGGCCGACCCCGTGGTGGCCGGCCAGCTGATTGACACCTACCAGCCTCGCACGCTGGTGCTGAACGCCGGCGCGGCCCCGCTGCCGCGGCCGGTTCACCGCCACACCTGGCAGACCTTCAGCCGCAACTGGGAGGTCGACGTCCAGCACGCGTTCCACTGGACCCGCGAGGCGCTGCTGCGCCCGCTCGAGCCGGGCAGCACGGTCATCGCGGTCTCCAGCGGGGCCGCGCTGCGGGGCTCGCCGATATCGGGCGGCTATGCGGGGGCCAAGGCCACCATCCGGTTCCTCACCGCCTACGCCGCCGAGGAATCCCGCCATGAAGGGCTGGGCATCAGGTTCATCTCGGTGCTTCCCGGCCTGACGCCGGCCACCCGGCTCGGCCAGGTCGGCGTCGCCGCATACGCGGCGCGGGAAGGCGCGGACGTCGCGACCTTCCTGGCCAGCCGCGGGCCCGCCCTCACTCCCGGCCAGGCCGGCCAGGAGATCGCCAGGCTCATCACCGGCCCCGGCCACGACCAGGATGCCTACCTGCTCGGCGCGGCGGGCCTGAGCCCCGCGCCCTGAAGCCGCCACAGCGAAGAACAAGAAACGGAGAAACTGATATGTCAAAGACAACTCTCGCGCAGCAGCCACCGCGCAGCGCCTGGACTCTCGCGCTGGGCGGACTCGGGGCGTTCATGGCCGCCCTGGACGTGGTGGTCGTCTCGACGGCGCTGCCCACCCTGCAGCACCGGCTCGGGGCCAGCCTGGCGGACCTGGAGTGGACGATCAACGCCTACAGCCTGGTGTTCGGCGCCCTGATGCTGACCGGCGCGGCGCTCGGCGACCGGTTCGGCCGCCGCCGCATGTACGTGCTGGGCCTGCTGACGTTCGTCGCCGGGTCCGCGGTCGCGGCCCTGTCATCGGGCACCGGGATGCTCATCGCCGCGCGCGTGGTGCAGGGCGCCGGGGCGGCGGTGCTGGTCCCGCTGACCCTGACGCTGATCAGCGACGCGTTCCCGGCCGAAAAGCGGGGGGCGGCGCTCGGGATCTGGGGCGGCATCACCGGCCTGGGCGTGGCCGCGGGCCCGGTGGTCGGCGGCGGCATCGTCCAGGGCCTGTCCTGGCAGTGGATCTTCTGGGTCAACGTTCCGGTCGGGCTCGCCGTCGCCGGGTTGTCCCGGCTGCGGCTGGCCGAAAGCCGCGGCTCCAGGCCGCAACTGGACCTGGCCGGCATGGCCCTGGCCGGGGCCGGGCTGTTCGCCCTGACCTGGGCGCCGGTGCGCGCACCCTCGATCGGCTGGGGCAGCCCCGAGGTCACCGGCGCGCTGGCGGCGGGGGCGGTACTGATGGCCGCGTTCCTGGCCTGGGAGCGGCGCGCCCGGTACCCGATGCTGCCGCTGGCCTACTTCGGCCGCCGCGGCTTCGCCACCGCCAACGCGGTCGTCTTCTTCCAGTTCATCTCGGTCATCGGCTCGCTGTTCTTCATCACCCAGCTGTTCCAGCTTGGCATGGGCTACTCCCCGCTGCAGGCAGGGCTGCGGATCCTGGTGTGGATGGCCGACAAGATCGGCAACAGGCCGTTCATGGTCGCCGGGCTGGTGATGCAGGCTATCGGGCTGGGCTGGCTGGCCGAGGTGGCCGGCGCAGGGACCGGCTACGGCACCCTGGTCGCGCCGCTGATCATCGCCGGGATCGGCACCGCGCTGTGCTTCCCCACCGTCGCCAACCAGGTCACCGGCTCGGTCCCGGCAGCCGACGTCGGCGTCGCCGCGGGAACCAACAACGCACTCAACGCCCTCGGCGGGGTCTTCGGGATCGCGATCCTCGCCGCGATCTTCGCCGCACACGGCAGCTACGCCACCCACGCCACGTTCATCAACGGTTTCCGGCCGGCCGAATGGGGCGCCGCCGCCGCCTCCGCCATCGGCGTGATCGCCGCCGCGCTCGCCCCCTCCAAGTCCCCAAGCGCTGACCGCCTCGCTCCGGCGCCCCACCCGGCTCCCGCCAGGCAGCCCGCCTGACCACGGAACGACATCGGCCATCGGCGGCGGCACACCAGCGCCGCCGCCGATGGCCTCGTAAGGGTCGGTGACCGTCAATCGTGCTCGACTCAATTGCCTGACTGACCTGAGACGAGCACATTCCCCTGGTCAGGCGGCATAGGACGCGCAACGGTGCCGGAAAGCCCGTTGCTGGATTGTGACATTCATTGCTGCTAGGGCGTGACAGGGAAATCGACCGCCCAACGCTCAGGACCGCTATTTGCGCTTGAGGCGTGACTACAGATCGCCCAATTCTGCACCCGGCCTCCTCTCTTCGAGCCGACAAGGAAACCATGGGTATAGACCTGGGAAAACGTGCCGTGAGGTCGCGAGTCGGCTCCTTCTTTATCGCACCCAGCGGAATGGAAGGATCTCGGGTGATCTCGGGTTGCTTCCCGCTTCGGCCAGAATTAGGGGTTCGCCGCTGTCGTCGGGTAGCTATTCAGCAAGCGTCAGCATCGTGTCCTTGACACCTCACACTGATGGCTTCCTAACCAGACAGAATGGGTGCCCGGCTGGATCTGTGAAGACCCGCGCCAAGTCGCCGTTAGGCTGAAACGGCGGCTTGGCTGCACCCAGCTTGAGTATTTGTGCCTCGGCCTCGTCCAGATCGTCGACTTCGAAGTCGACGTGAAGCTGCTGCGGCACGTTCTGGCCTGGCCAGCTGGGCGGCTGATAGCCATCGACCCGCTGGAAACCGATGAGAAGCCCGTCCTCGCGGGTAAGGCCAACGAAATCGTCGTCGGACGCGGGGTGCATCCCGAAGCCGGTGGCCTGCTGGTAAAACGAGGCCAGTGCTCTGGGATCAGGGCAGTCGAGCGTGATCGCCGTCAGCTTCATTGTCCAGGACACCGGCAGCTCCTCGGGGGGAAATAACGTTCGCAGTCCGCAGCTTGGCATCGTAATCCGGCGTCCCGCCCGCCCGGTCGCCAGAGCACTGGCGGGCCTTCACGGCTATCCGCATGCATCGGAGGCTTGCTGTAGCGCTGAGTTATTTCTGCTGGTTATCCGGTCAGAACGGGTTCGGCCGAGGACGTCCGGGGCCAGGGCCTTCTGCCCCCGCGGCGCGGGCTGCGTCGCGGGCCCCGCACCAGGCGTGCAGTGCGGACGTGCGGCGCCCGTATCCCTGGTGGTAGCCGTCACGGACGAGGATGCCCTGGTAGCCGGGCAGGACGCCGCCGCCGTTGTCGCCGAGGTGGCTTGCCAGGTTCCGCAGTCCGGCGAGGTCCTCGGTGCAGACCGTCGCGCCTGCCTTTACTTCTGCCGCTATCACCCGGCCGTCAGGGGTTTCGATGACGGCATCGACTTCGATCTGGTCTTTGGTGCGGTAGTGGTACAGGCGGCCGCGTTCGCCGGACCAGGTCAGCTGCCTGGCAAGTTCCATGACGGCGAAGTTCTCCAGCATCGCGCCGCCCGCGCCGCCCGGCTCACCCAGGCGTACGGCATCCTGGCCGATCAGGTGGCAGGCGATTCCGGTATCGGCGAAAGCCAGCTTCGGGTGCCGACGGCTCGCCTGGTCTGCCCCGAAGCCCAGGCCGGGATGGTCTTGATCAGGAAGACGGCCGACAGGAGCTGCAGGTAACGCACCAGGGTTGTCCGCGGGATACCGGACTGGCCCGCGAGCGGCGGGGACCAGCAAGCTTCCCGCCCGGCCCGCGAGCAAGGTGAGCAGCTTGAACAGGTCGCCCCGCCGTTCGATGCTGGCCAGCTCCAGCACATCTCGCTCGATGAGCGTGGATAGATACGAGTCGAAGAACGCTGCCCGCCGCTGCGGCGCGCGGCGGACCGCCTCGGGGAAGCCGCCAGCGACGATCCGATCCAGGTAGTCGCGCCGGCGCAGCGCCGATGAATGCTCGATCCCGGGGCCGTGCCGGAAAGCGGCGTCGATGAACCGGTCCGGGCCGCCGCTCATCTCACCTTGGGAGAAGGGTCACAGCTCGGTCACCTCCATCCGGCCGGGCAGCGCATCGGGAAGGTTGCGCAGGGCCAGGACCCTTGATGACGCGGTCAGCAGGAACCGGCCAGGCCGGGGATCCAGGTCGACGGTCACCTTGATCGCCCGGAGCAGCTCCGGGGCGAGCTGTATCTCGTCGATGACCATCAGCGCATCATGATCGACGAATCCGGCCGGGTCGTCGAGCGCCGCTCGCAGGGTGGCGGGATCGTGCAGGAGCCGGATGACCGTCCCCGGCCGGCTCCCGGCGGTTATTCGTGTCAGGGTGCTCTTGCCCGCCTGGCGGGCCCCGTTGACCAGCACGACGCGGGTGTCCGCCAGCGCTTCGTCCACCAGGGACTCGGCATGACGGTGAACGAGATCAGGTACCGCGGCCATCCTCGTATTCTGCTGTAGGAGCAGCAGCAGCGGTCCCCTGGACGGGCGGTTCACGGTCATCTGGACGGTTCTCACGTGGTCATATAGACGTATAGCTCACGGTCACCTGGCCGTATAAGTCCAGGCCGTCCGGAGCGGCCGCCCGTACAGCCTGCCACCGCCAGACCCGCGCGACCGCCATCCCGGTGCCGCAGCCGCGACAGGGAAGGCGGCATCCGGGCCACGGATCCCATCCGGCGCATGGCCAGCGGTCCCGCCCGCGACTGGAGGAGGTACCCGATCTCGCCCCGGACCGGCGAGGGCACCAGCAGCGGGGCCTTCCGCACGCCGCAGGAGGCGAAGGCATGCCTGGCGGGTGTGATCCTTGACGTTCCCCTCCCGTCAGTTCTCTTCCCGGTCAGGCGGGCATTAGCCACCCGCCCGTCGCCTACCGGGTGGCACAATTGCCGGTTTCCCCTGGTCAGGCGACATAGAATGCGCAGCGGTGTCGGCAACCCCGTAACGGGATTGGGACATTATTGCCCGCGGGGAAGCGACCGCCATGTGCAGGGTAGCCCGGACGGGAACCCTGGGTGCGGCGAGGTGCCTCTAGCCAGCCGAAGACCTGGTGCAGCGCTCCGGCGGTCACAGCGCGGCCCCGTCCAGGCCCTGACCTGGCTGTCCGGCGCTACTCCTCGAAAAGGTCGCTGGCCTTGTCCACCTTGAACGCGCGGCGGAACCAGCCGTTCAGGGTGTCCAGGTCCGTGCACGACTCGATCAGCTCACGCGACCTCTCGTCGACGTCGATGCCGCGCTGCTCGAA
>JBEKGC010000401.1:0-6222 GCA_050013055.1 Streptosporangiaceae bacterium | reverse complement strand
GTCTCGCCGCCGTCAATGGCGCCGCCGAAGGTCGACCAAGTGCCGCCCGCCTGCACATGCGGCGAGCGGTGGCTCAGCAGCACCCACGTGCGCCCATCCGACGTCACCGTCCACGGCAGGATACCCGCCGCGCCCCTCGGCCCCCAGTGCCGCCCGGCCGGACATGGGTGATACCGCTCGTCCTTGGCAGCCTGTCCTGTCCCGTCCTCGGACCTGCCCATCGGCTGTGCGTCTGCGGCTTCCCTCCTCGACCCCATGCCCTGGCTGCTTTCCGAGTCCCCTAATTTTCTAAATCTCGCCCCTTTATCCAAGTCAGCCCAGCGCCTCTTTGTTCCGGCGCCGGGAGGCACCACCCGCCCAGACCGGCGGCTCGTCGCGGTTGTCAGGCAACCTGCCCGTGGGCGTGCAACGCGTCGATGATCACGTGGCGAGCTTGGTCCGGTCCGGCAGCGACCAGCGCCTCTGCGATGGCGAGCGCGGAACTGCCGTAGGCAAGCCCGATCTCGATCACCGTGCCCGGCTTCTCAGCCAGGAGAAGGTCACGCAGGACATCGCTATCAGAAACGGGCACGGAGACGCGCGCAAACGAATGGTCAAGGAAGTCCTGAGACCGCACACCGAAACCCGCAAGTTGAAGATCGCCAGGGGCATTATCACCTTCGATCACGGACGTGACCGCCCGCTAGTTTTATGGCATGCTCAACTCGACGGATGTTCGCGGAAAGGATCTCAGATGAGCCTCTTCCCCAGAATAACTCTGATTAAGGCATCAAAGCCTGCGGAAGAACCCGTTCCACCGAAGGGACCAGAGCCGAGCACCGCAGGGCATCAGATAAAGCCGATCTCCGCGTCAGTCCGCCCGCAGCCTCGCCCGGCTGGTCCTGTCCGGTCGTGGCTTACGATCCGCACCACTTTTCCGCAGCAGCCGCCTGAGCAGCCTGGCCCTGTCCGGCGGTGGCCTCAGCTGTCCCCTCTATGGCCGCTGCCTGTGCAGTTCCGTCAGCCCCCGTGGAGGTGGGCTGGCGGGTCGCAGGGAAACGAAGAGTCTGGTGGGCGCGCGGTTGAAGAGTCCGGTGGGAACGGGGCTGATGAGTCCGGTGAGCGGGCAGGTGGCAGCCGGGGCAGATAGCACATCCAAGATGGTTACCGACCCGAAATTTTCCGGTCCCGCGGTGTTGGTGGCGATGTCGATCGGCGTCACCGTGCCCGAGGCCCAGTTGACCACGTACGCGGTTCCCATTCCCGTCCTTGGCACGGCTGCGTGCCGGGACGACGGTGCCAGCGCGGGGCGTCGTCGACGTTTACGCACACCGGGTACAGGGGTCGTACGCTCTTCAGCGTGAAGGAGAGGGAGCGTCTAATTGCCTGGGGAACCGTCTCAATAGCAGCCGCGACACTCGCCATCTTGCTCGCGACGGTCTTCGGTATGCACAGCGGTACGGTCGCCTTCTTCCTTGTGTGGATCTTCTCTGCAGTCGCGATCGCTGCGTTCGCGGGCCTCTTCTGGCCCTGGTGCCGGGGAGCCATGTCGTGGTTGCGGTCGCGTCTGCCCAGCCGGCTGCTGCCGCGCCGCCAAAGAGACGGGTCGGCTGCGGTCACACTGAGCATCGCATCAGGCGTCGGTGAGCAAAGCGGACCCAGTGCCGCCAGACCGCGGCCAAGGGTGCCGCAGCTCGCATACGTCCAGCAGAAGACGTCCGGATTCGTGGGGCGGGACTCCGCGTTCGCTGACTTTGCGGCGTTCCTGGACGCTCACCCCAGCGGTCACATCGTCGTGGAGGGGCTACCGGGCGTGGGGAAGACGGCGCTGCTGGCCGAGGAGGTCCGGCGCCACAACTGGCCAGCGCATTTCAACATCGCTGCCGGGGGGATCAACAGCACGTTGACGTTCATGCATAGCCTGCATGGCCAGCTAGCCGAGTGCTATGACATCCGGCTTGCGCCGCCCAGCGCGGGCGACGACGGCGATGGCCGGTACCTCAGCAGCCTGCTTGAGCAGGCAGCCGACGGTCTAAGTGCTGGCGAGAAGCTGGTGATCGTTGTTGATGCGCTCGATGAGGCCAGCGTTGCGCAAACGGGTGCCAACGCGCTCTTCCTCCCGACCGTCCTCCAGGCCGGGCTCTACCTGCTGGTGAGCAGGCGATCGCGGACTGCGCCGCTGCAGATGGACGGCCCGTCGGTCGTTGTCGACCTGATGGCGCGCAAGGCCGAGAGCCGCAAGGACGTGGAGCGGTTCATCCGGAACTCGCTGGCGAAACCGGAGATGGCGGCCCGGCTCAGCGGCGTGGCCGACCGGGAGCCGGTCGTCGCTAGCCTGCTGGATAGCAGCGAGTTCAACTTCATGTACCTGGTGTACGTGCTGCGCGACATCGAGGACGGCCGGATGCCTCCGGACGACCTGCGCAGCCTCCCCCAAGGCCTGTCCGGGTACTACGAACGCCATCTGGGAAGGATGCTGGCCAAGGGGACCGGCGCGGTCCTCAGCCTGCAAACGATCTATGCCCTGGCCACCATCCGTGCGCCGGTTCCGGCATCGCTGCTGGCCAGCGTGGTGCGCGTGACCGAGCTCAAGGTCATCACCCTGCTCGAAGACTGGACGCAGTTCCTCCTGATCGAGCCGGGCGGCGGTACCTCGACGTACGGTCTGTATCACCAGAGTTTCTGTGACTTCCTGATGAAGAACGACACGGTCCGCGCAGCCGGGGTTGACCTGGGGGAAATCAGCTCGACGGTCGGCCATAGGCTCATTGATCGTCTGGAGTTGGACCTGGATGACTGAGCGCAGGAAGAACCGGCTCCACGATGTGGACGGCACCCGACTCATCACCCAGGTACAGGTAGCGGCCATCGGCAGCGACCGCCGCCGCCGTCCAGGGCAGGTCGCCGACGAGGACGCCGGCAGAGGAGTAGTTGGGGCCTGCCCACAGCCGCGCCGTGTTGTCCGAAGCAATAAGCGGAACGCCGTAGGTGGCGAGCACGAGCTCGCCGACGGCATCGCGTGCGATCGCGGTCGGGCCGCATCCAGCACCATCGAAAATCCTGGCGGTACCGTCGGCCCTGACCGTGACAAGCTGGCCGTCGGCTAGGCCTACGATGGCACTGTCGCCGGGCGCTCCAAGGTCGCAAGCCGTGACCCGGCTGGCCGCCTGGACATCGCCGCAGACCGGCGTGGACCGCGTATGCCAGGAAGACAGTCGCCCCGACTCAGTGATCCACCGTACGCGGTCACCGTCAATGGCCACCGCGACTACTCGGCTGTCCGGCACGGTGATCATTGCCCGCTCGGCCCCGGTCACCAGATCCCATACCCGCATCGCGCCGTCCGTGCTCACCGACACCGCCCGGCTCGCGTCGGGCGCACAGGCCAGGCAGGTGAGGTGGTCGTCCCCGGTCCTGATGACGGTCATGCACTGGGCACGGCTCAGGTCCCACACCCGGATGGTGCCATCCCAGCCAGCGGAGATCGCCCTGTCGCCGGGCAGCGCCGCGATCGCGCTCACCCAGTGTTCGTGGTAGCCGACCTCCGACCCGAACGCGCCGGTCCGGGCGTCCCACGATAGGACGCGTCCGTCCTTGGAGCCGCTAAGCAGCCGGTGGCCGCTAGCGGTGAGCGCCAGGGCACTCACCTCCTGCTGATGGCCAGGCGGTCCTGGCCGCTCCAGCACCGCCGCGTCCCACAGCCGGATGCTCTGGTCGTAGGAGACGGTCACGAACCTCTGGCGGGCCGCGTCGACGGCCATCGCCGGCACCAGCCCGCTGTGCGGGGACAGGCGCCTGATCTCTGTCCCGTCACGGAGGCCGAGAAGCCTCAGCGACCCGCCGCTGTCGGCGGCCAGGACCTGGCCGGACACGGAGGCAAGGGAGTGAAAGGTAACGTCCTGGCAGTGAATCCGCCAGGCACAGCTCAGGTCAGGCAGGTGCCAGGCCGATAGTTCATCGTTGGCCACCGCGAGCAGGAGATCGGCCCCGGCCGGGATGTCGATCGCGGTGACCGGCCAGTCATGACTGGCGAATATCGCCTCGCGCTGCCAGGTCTGCAGGTTCCATATCTGCATGGCATGTTGTGTTCCCTCGGCAGGGTCGGTGCCCACGATCAGCTTGTCCCCGCCGAGCGGCGCAAGGGCCTCTACGCCGAGGCTGTCGATATCAAAGTGGCCGATCTCAGTGCCACTGGTGACATCCCACAGCCGTACGCGGCCGTCCGTGCCGCCGGATGCCAGGCATCCGGGGCGGACGAACGTGACGGCGAGCGTCGCACCAGTCCCCGCAGGCACCAAGGGGTCACGCGGTCCGCTCGCGAGCTCGATAACACGGATTGGGCCTTCCCGCGTTGGGATCGCCGCGAAGGCGCCGTCGCAGGCCAGCCCGGTGGGTTCGCCTTTCCCGATCCGGAACAACTGCGGCTGCTTGCCGCCTGACAGATCTCGGCATTCGAGCCACCGCTGCTGGTCTACGACTAGCAGCAGGTCATTTGGATCGAAGCAGGCGGCGGACGCGTGCCCATGCAGGTACCCGATGATCTCCTGCCAGCTCTCGGCGGGAGATGTCAACGGGCGCAGCCAGCTAACAGCCTTATAGCCCGCAGCTCCCCGCAGGAGCCGGCGCAGCAGCGGGCCGCCCTGGCCGCGCAGTCGAAACAGCATCTGCTCGGGAAGCTGATCAGGGGCAAGACGCAAGATGCCCGATGACCGGCGGAGCGCAGCGGAAAGCAGCCGGATCTCCGCGGCCTCGGCCGCGCCGATCGCGGCCAGACGCTGCGCGGCCCCTTCCAAGTCGGCCTGTACGTCGGCGAGCGCTGCGCTGATCCCGTTGCTGGACAGAGCCATCCTGGCCGCGAGGACATCGAAGTCGGCGAGGAACCGCGCCGACTTCCGTAGGTCAGTAGCGGGATTCTTGCCGTCCAGCAGGATCCGGGCGGCTTGCCGGAGGATGACAGCGAACTCCTCGTGTTCGCTAGGGTCGCCGCTGCGCAGGGCGGCGATCGCGTTGCTGCTCAGGAATTCAGCGATGCCGAGCGGATGCTGGCGCTCCTCCGGTGAACGCGAGGGCATGACACCCACCACTTTTGCGCTGGTAACTCTCATCCCGCGGGTCATATCGTCAGTCTGCCGTGCAGCGCGCCTCGTTGACATCCGGATGATGGCCCCGGAACCAGCCGGCGGCAGGCGCGGTGCCGGTCTGGTAGCGTGGCTGAATACGTCATGAGTGTCAGCGTTAAGCCCCGGCTTGCTGGCCGGCAACCCTCCTCCGCGGTGGGGTGCCCCGGGTGAGGACGCGGCCTGCTCCCAGCCGGGACGGGCAAGCGCGGACCCGCTGACTCGGGTCCCCGAGTTGCGCTGGAGACCTTGATGACCATCACCCTCACTGCGCCGCAGGCCCGGATTACCGGTCCGGCGGCGCGGCAGCCCTCAGTGGCCGGCGACCTGCCGCTGGCCGAGCTCGTCGGAGCCGCCCTGAAGGTCCCCGTTGTCGCGGGCGGGACGACCCGCTACGTGAACCTGGACTATGCGGCCAGCGCGCCCGCGCTACGCGCGGTGGCCGACCGGGCCGCGGAGCTGCTGCCGCTGTACTCCAGCGTGCACCGTGGCGCGGGATATGCCTCCGTGGTGTGTACCAGTGCGTACGAGGCTGCCCGCGGCGAGATCGCGTCGTTTGTCGGCGCCCGTGACGGCGACGTCGTCATCATCACCCGCAATACCACCGACGCGCTCAACCTGCTCGCCACCGCCGTTGACGGACCGGTCGTGTACCTGGACATCGAGCACCATGCCAACTTGCTGCCCTGGCAGGCGCGGCAGGGCCGCGTCGTCCCGGCCCGGGCCACGCTCGGCGAGACGATCGCCGCGATCCGGGCGGAACTCGCAGGCCGGCCCGCCGCCCTACTGGCGGTGACAGGCGCGTCCAACGTCACCGGCGAGTGCCTGCCGCTGGCGGAGCTCGCGCAGGTAGCGCACCGGTACGGTGCCCGGATCGCGGTGGACGGCGCTCAGCTGGTGCCGCACCGGCGCATCGACATGGCCGCGGCCGGCCTGGACTATCTCGCGTTCTCCGGGCACAAGATCTACGCTCCGTTCGGAGCCGGTGTGCTGGTCGGCCGGCCGGACTGGCTGGACGCGGCGCCGCCCTATCTGGCCGGAGGCGGAGCTGTCCGCGAGGTGCGGCTCGCCGGGACGGACTGGGCCGGCTCGCCTGCCCGGCACGAGGCCGGCACACCGAACGTCG
>JBEKGC010000400.1:0-6239 GCA_050013055.1 Streptosporangiaceae bacterium | reverse complement strand
GCCTCGGACCCGCCCTGGACGGACCCGGCACCCTGGCCGACGCCGACGCCTGGTACTGCATCCTGGAAGGCACCCGCGAACCGTCGGTCGCCGAAGCGCAGGCGATGGCGCTGACCGAGCTGACCGCCCGGGCCGCCACCGACCTGGACGCCGAACCCCGCGCCATGCTGCTGGCCGCCGATGACTACTCCGCCGTCTCGGGCCGGGTGCCGCTGTCCAACCTGTACGAGCGGGGCCGGTCCCTCGGCATCGGGGTGCAGGTCTCGGCCCAGTCCTGGCAGGGCCTGGGCGCCAGCGACGATGAGCGGTACCGGATCGCGGGCACCGCCGACGGCGGGATCTTCGTCCTGCACACCCCCTACCCCGACGCCCTCACCGCCGCCGCCGGCCGAAGACGAGTGCTGGAGACCGCGCACAAACTCATCGGCGGCGCCTGGGGCGATGAGGGCACCACCCGCGAACAGCACGCCTGGACCGCCGACCCCGACATCATCCGCCGCCTGGCCGTCGGGCAGGCGTGTTACATCCAGCGCGGCGCGGCCACCTTCGTCCAGGTCGCCCGCCCCCGGCCCTCCCCGCTCACCTTGCTCCCGCCGCCCGCCGCCGGCGACCCCGCCCCCCGCATCCCCCAGCCCCGCCACCAGCCCGCCCCCGACCCCGCTCCCGCGCCGTGGCCGGACCCGGCCCGCCTGGATGACATCTTCGGACCCGGAGCCACCCGGTGACCCCTGACCCGTTTGATGTGCTCGGCCTGCCCGCCCGCCCGGACCTGCCCGATGAGCAGGTCCGCGCCGCCTGGCGGGCGATCGCCGCCGCCACCCACCCCGACCGCGCGGACGGCGGCGACCTGGCCCGCTACACCGCCGCCTCCGCCGCTTACGCCGAGCTGCGCACCGGCTGGGGCCGCAGCGAGGCCTACGCCGACCTCATCGAGCAAGCCGGGCTGGCCGACGGGCCCGTCACCGCGCCGCTCCCCGTGATCCCCGCCCCGGGTCCGCCGCCCGGCACCGCGCCCCGGCACCCGCTGGCCGCCGCGCGGGAGTTCCCGGCCCGGGTCCGGCAAGGACGGCCGCTGCGGCTGCTGATCCGCGCCGCCATCGCCGCGGCGCTGTCCCTGGCCATCTTGCAGCTGATCCCCGGCACCGCCGCCGCCCCAGCCGACATCACCGGGATGCTCACCTGGTTCGTGCTGACCGGACGCCGGGACCTGGCACCCCGGCCCGAACGGTAAGCAGGCGATCGGCGGCGACGACGACGGCGACCAGGGCGGCGGCGCAGCCGGCCAGGGCCAGGGCGGGCATCGCCTTGGCCGCCAGGGCCAGCAGCGCGAGAGCGGCGACCGCGGCCAGCCGGGACCAGGAGACATAGCCCCACACCACGTACTTGAAGGCGGCGTGGCCGGCCAGGAACAGGGCCGGGCCGCCCAGCATCATCCAGGCGGCCGAGGTGGTCGGGGTGGCGCCGGGATCGGCCAGGAGTTTCTCGTCGGCGGCGGCCGTGACGATGATTCCGGCCACCATCACCGGGTGGATCAGGTGGTACGCCGAACGGCCCAGGCGCCCCGGGTCATCGGATCGGGCGATCTTCTCGGCCGCGGCCTCGGCGCTTGAGTCGAAGTACAGCCACCACAAGGTGACCGAGGTGATGAACGCGACGACGAACCCGGTGACCAGGGACGGCGTGGGCGATGGCACCTGGGCCAGTGTGGTGCCGATGATGACGATCGACTCGCCCAGGGCGATCAGGATGAACGCCTGACACCGCTCGGCGAAGTGGCCGCCCTCGATCGTCCAGTCCGAGGTGACCGAGCGGCCCAGCCCGGGGACGGCGAAACCCACCAGGCCGCCGGTCACGTCGACGCCGACCGCGGCCAGCCACAGCAGGTCCCTGGCCAGGCCGTGCGTCACGCCCCCGCCGATCGCGAGGGCGCTGCTGACCAGGCACCACACCAGGATGCGCCGGAAGTTGGCCGCCAGCGGGTGTCCCCGCAGCGCGATCACCATGAACACGGTCCGGCCGGTCTGCTGGACCGCGTAGGCGCCGCCCACCCACAGGCCCAGGTTTTCGAACGCCCGGGGCAGTGAGACCGACATGGCCAGGCTGACCAGCATCAGCAGCACGAGCAGCAGCCGGACGGCCATCTGCTCCGGATCCAGCCAGTTGGTCACCCAGGTCGTGTAGGACCAGAGCAGCCAGACCATGGCCAGCAGCAGCCCGGTCTGCAGCGCGCCGCCGAGCGTGGGCTTGGCCAGCAGGTGGTGAGACAGCTGGGTGACCGCGTACACGTACACCAGGTCGAAGAACAGCTCGATGTTCGTGACCCGCTGCGACTTGGAACGGTCCCGCAGGAGTCGCGGGCGGTCCGCCGCCACCACGTCGCTCACGGCTGCGCCTCACCAGGCGTAGTGCTCCGGGGCGGGCTGATAGCCGGGGAACAGGTCATCGAGCCGCTTGAGGACGTCGTCGCCGAGCTTCAGCGTCACCGCGCGCTGCGCGTCGTCGAGGTGGGCCAGGGTGCGCGGCCCGATGATCGGCCCGGTGACACCCTGCTGGTGCAGCAGCCAGGCCAGTGCCACGTTGGCCGGCTCCTCGCCGAGTTCGTCGCACAGGTCCTCGTAGGCCTCGATCTGCGCCCGGTTCTGCTCGACGAGCTCCTTGGCCCGGCCCGCGAGGCGACGGCGGCCGTCGCGGTCCTTCTTCAGCACGCCGCCGAGCAGGCCGCCGTACAGCGGCGACCACGGGATGACGCCGACGCCGTAGTCGATCGCCGCGGGCAGCACCTCAAGCTCGATCTCGCGGACCAGCAGGTTGTAGATCGACTGTTCGCTGACCAGGCCGAAGAAACCGCGCGCGGCGGCGATGTCGTTAGCCTGCGCGATGTGCCAGCCGGCGAAGTTGGACGAGCCGACGTACAGGACCTTGCCCTGGGCGACGAGCACCTCCATCGCCTGCCAGATCTCCTCCCACGGCGTATCCCGGTCCACGTGGTGCATCTGGTAGAGGTCGATGTAGTCGGTTTGCAGCCGACGCAGGGACGCCTCGCAGGCCCGCCGGATGTTCAGCGCGGACAGCTTGCCTTCGTTGGGCCACTCGCTCATCGCCCCGTACAGCTTGGTGGCCAGCACCGTGCGCTCCCGGCGCGCGCTGTGGCCGGCGAACCAGTCACCGATGATCTCCTCGGTCCAGCCCGGGTGCGACCGGTCGTCCGCGGAGATCTGCCCGGGCGGCCCCTGCCTGCCGCCGTAGCGGTTGGCGGTGTCGAAGAAGTTGATGCCGATCTCGTGCGCGTGATCCATGATGGCGTGCGCGTCTTCTGGCGGCGTCAGCGGCCCGAAGTTCATCGTGCCAAGGCACAGGCGGCTGACGCTCAGGCCGGAGCGGCCAAGATGGGTGTATTCCATGCCCCCTAGCTTTTCACGACCCGGGCGGCGCGATGGGCGGCGACCCGCTCGCGGGTACCGCAGGCGGCCGAGCAGAAGCGCCGCGCGGCGCCGCGGCCGACGTTGACGAACGGCTTGCCGCACGAGTGGGACGCGCAGAGCCCGGCCGGGGGGGCCTGCCGCTCGGCTATCAGCATGGCCAGCGCCAGGCAGGACGACGTGACGAACCATTCGGCCCAGGGCGCGTCGTCGGAGCTGTCCACGTGCAGATGCCAGCCGTACTCGCCGCCGTGGTTGGTCAGCCGGGGCGGATGAGCGTACGAGGCGAGCAGCGCGTTGATCTGCTCGGCTGCCGCCGCCACGTCACTGGCCGCGAACACTTCCCGCAGGCCGAGGGCCGCTCGCCGCAGCGCCGCCAGGTCGGTATCGAAAATCTCGACGGGCTCGGGCTCCCCGTGCGCCCGGAGCACCGCGATCAGTTCCGCCCGTTCGTCCCAGGTCCTGGCCAGCCGGGTCGCCTCGTCCCGGCTGCCCGGTCGGGGCACCAGCAGGTCCATCACCTCCGCCGCGCGCTGGGCGGCATCGTGCGGGCTGCGGCCGAACGGACCTTGCTGACTGCCCATGGGCATAGTGTAACGTATTTATATGAAAAGCCGTTACACCTCATACCGGGGACTTGGCCTGTACCTGGCCGGTGCGGCGGCGGCGCGGGCCGGCGACGAGATGTCGGGACCGGCGCTGCTGCTGCTCGGCTTCGCCGTGACCGGCGGGCCGTCCGCCGGGTCGGAGCTGCTGGCCAGCCTGACCATCGCGGCGGCGGCCGGCGGTCCGCTGTTCGGCGCGCTGCTTGACCGAAGCCCGCAGCCGGACCGGCTGCTGGCCGCCACCCTGGCCGCCTATGCGCTCGCTCTCGTCGTGCTCGCGACCGCGGTGGGCCGGCTGCCGGTCCTGGCCGTGGTGTTCATCGCCCTGACGGCGGGGCTGTTCAATCCGGCGGTGGCGGGCGGCTGGACCGCGCAGGTGCCGCGCATGGTGACCGGCCGGGCGCTGGAGGCCGGTTCCGCGCTTGACGCCATGACCTACAGCGCGGCCAGCCTGGCTGGGCCGGGGTTCGCGGCGCTGCTGGCCGCGTGGTTCGGGGCCAGGCCCGCGGTGCTGACCGCCGCCGCGCTGGTGGCTGCGGCCGGGCCGGCCGCGCTGTCGCTGGCCCGCTACCCGCCGTCGCCCCGCGGCCGGGTGCCCGCGCCGCACCGGCAGGTAGCCGCGGGTTTCGCGGCGATCGCTACCCGGCCCAAGCTGCGGCGGGCCACGGTCACCTCGGTGATCTCGTTCGTCGGGGTCGGCATGTTCGTGGTCTGCTGTCCGGTGCTTGGCGCGCACCGGCTCGGCGGCCCGGACCGCGGCGCCCTGCTCATCACCGCGATGGCCGCGGCGTCGCTGACCGCCAACGCGATCCTGGCCCGCCGCCGGTGGCGCGGCGCGCAGGGGCATCGTCCCCCCGGGCCAGCCGCGCAGGGGGGGTCTGGGGGGGATCGTCCCCCCGGGCCAGCAGAGCCGGACATCCGGATCCTCGCCAGCACGCTCCTGCTGGGGGCGGGCCTGGCCGCCGCGGCGGTCGCCCCCGGCTGGCTGACCCTGGCCGCGGCGGCGATCGGCGGGGCGGGAGAGGGACCGCAGCTGACCGCGCTGTTCGCGGTACGGCACAGGGAATCCCCCGGGCACATGCGGGGGCAGATCTACACCACCGCGGCCAGCCTGAAGATCGCCGGGATGGCGGCAGGCGCGGCGCTGGCCGGACCGCTGGCCAGCCGTTCCGTCACCAGCTGCCTGCTCGTCGCGGCCGGCACCGAACTGTGCGCCGCGGCCGCGTACCTGCTCACCGGCGGGCGCCAGCCGGACCCGGCGTCCCCCGGCCGGCGCCAGGGGTGTCCGCGAGGACGCCGAACCACGGTTCGTTCGGACAATGACTTATGCTTGCTGGCATGCGATGCGTACCGAATGCTGCGTGGTGGCCGGCCGGTTAGGGCGGTCCTACTCAGCATCGGAGGAGCATGGAACTCATCGACGCCGGCCGGTGCCGGGTCCTGACCGGCGACCGGCCGACCGGGGCGCTGCACCTGGGCCACTACTTCGGCACCCTCCGGAACCGGGTCCGGCTGCAGGACCTGGGCGCGGAGGTGTTCGTGCTGGTCGCCGACTACCAGGTGCTGACCGACCGGGACACCGCCGATCACCTGGACGACTACGTAACCGGGCTGGTCCTTGACTACCTGGCCACCGGCATCGACCCCGCCCGCAGCGTGATCTTCGCGCACAGCGCGGTGCCCGCGCTCAACCAGCTGCTGCTGCCGTTCCTGAGCCTGGTCTCGGTGCCTGAGCTTGAGCGCAACCCCACCGTCAAGGACGAGATCGCGCACTCCAGGCAGTCCTCGGTCAGCGGCCTGATGCTCACCTACCCGGTGCACCAGGCGGCGGACATCTTGTTCTGCCAGGCGAACCTGGTGCCGGTCGGCCAGGACCAGCTGCCGCACGTCGAGATGACCCGGCTGATCGCCCGCCGCTTCAACGCCAGGTTCGGCGCGGTGTTCCCGGTGCCCGAGGCGCTGCTGTCAGCCGCGCCGCTGCTGCTCGGCACCGACGGCACCAAGATGAGCAAGAGCCGAGGCAATACGATCCCGCTGGCGGCCACCGCGGACGAGACCGCCCGGCTGCTGCGCGGCGCCAAGACCGACCCGGACCCGGTCATCACCTATGACCCGGCGGCCAGGCCCGAGGTGTCGAGCCTGGTGCTGCTCGGGGCGCTGTGCCTGGACGCAGATCCGCACGAGTTCGCCGCGGGCATCGGGGCCGGCGGGGCCG
>JBEKGC010000399.1:0-7879 GCA_050013055.1 Streptosporangiaceae bacterium | reverse complement strand
AGCGCGTTCACCACCGACACGCCGACGCCGTGCAGGCCGCCGGACACCGCGTAGGACTCGCCGTCGAACTTGCCGCCCGCGTGCAGGGTCGTACCTCGATCGCCGGGCGGTGCTCCACCGGGTGCTCGTCCACGGGAATGCCGCGGCCGTCGTCCTGCACCCGCACCCCGCCGTCGGACAGCAGCGTCACGTCGATCGTGTCGCAGTACCCCGCCAGCGCCTCGTCCACGGCGTTGTCCACGACCTCGTAGACGAGATGATGCAGTCCGCGCTCGCCGGTCGAGCCGATGTACATACCCGGGCGCTTGCGGACAGCCTCAAGCCCCTCGAGTACCGTGATCGAGCGTGCATCGTAGGACAAACCGAACTCCATCCTGCTCCATGAGCGCGCAGTCAGGCTCCCCTCGAATTGGCCATGCGTGCGCTATTCCATTTTAGCTGCGAATACCCATTGCCAGGGCCGTGTTGACTACGTGTCGCTCAGCCGTAGGTGTCGCCTGGGCCTTTGCTGCCGGGGACGCGCCAGCCGCCGCGCTGGCGGGGGGGTGCCGGACCGCGCACCTTGACCCGGCGCACCGATCCGTCGCCGAGTTCGTCGTTGAGCCTTTTGATCAGCATCGGCGCGAGCAGCCGCAGCTGAGTGGCCCAGGCGGTCGAGTCGGCCCGCACCGCGAGCTCGCCGTCGGCGAAGCTATCGGGGCTGGTATGCGCGGCCAGGTCCTGGCCGACGATGGCCGCCCAGCGGCCGAACACCGAGCCCATCGCGGCCTGCCGCTGCCAGCCGCGCCCCTCGAGCAGCCCGTCGATGGCGCTCAGCAGCGGCTGCGGATCCTCCCGGCGGGGCCGGCCGCGAGCCGATCCGGTCCGGGCCCGCGCGCCCGGCGGGTCGGAGCTGGCGTTTGATCCGGGCTGACGCAGCAGGCCGGCCGGCATCTCGCCCCTGGCCCGCGCGTCGGCTTTCGCCTCGGCGAGCGCCTCGGCCGCCAGCCGGACCCGGTCGGCCGCCGATCCGCCCGGCCCCCCTGCCCGGGCCGGCCCCCCTGCCCGGGCCGGCCCTGGCCGGTCAGCCGACACGGCTGACCACGCTCGCGCTGACGTTGAACCGGGCGCCGGTGAGCAGGCGGGGGACGTCAGCCGGCACCGCGGCGGTGATCAGGACCTGCTCACCGTCGGCGACCAGGGCGGCCAGCCGGTCCCTGCGGCCGGTGTCCAGCTCGGCGAACACGTCGTCAAGGATCAGCACCGGGTCCTCGCGTCCGTCCCTGAGCAGCGCGAAGCTGGCCAGGCGCAGCGCGAGCGCGAGCGACCAGGACTCTCCGTGGCTGGCGTAGCCGCGAGCGGGCAGGGCGCCGATGGAGAGCTCAAGCTCGTCGCGGTGCGGGCCGACCAGGCAGACGCCCCGGTCGAGCTCGCTGGCCCGGACACCCGCCAGTGCCTTGACCATGACCGCCTCGAGCCCGGCCACGTCGTCGTCCCGGCCGGCCTGGCCGGAGGCGGGCCCGTCGGCCGCCGGGGCATCAGCGGCCGAGCAGCGGTAGGACATGGCTGACGCATCGCCGGCTGCACCGCCCGACACCGCCTCGTACGCCGCGGCCACGTGCGGCCGCAGCGCGGCCACCAGGCGCATCCGGCCGGCCAGCAGCGGCGCTGCGGCCCGCGCCAGCTGCCCGTCCCAGGCATCGAGGGTCGCCACCATCGACTCGCGGGCCGCCCCGCGCAGGTGCCCCTTCCCCCCGGCCGACTTGAGCAACGCCGTGCGCTGCCGCAGCACCCGCTCGTAGTCCGCCCGGACGCCGGCGTACCGGGGCGCGGTCGCCACCAGCAACTCGTCCAGGAACCTGCGCCGTTCGGATGGGTCACCCTTGACCAGGGCCAGATCCTCGGGTGCGAACAGCACCGTGCGCAGCGTGCCCAGGATGTCCCGCGGCCGCGGCATCGGCGCCCGGTTGAGCCTGACCCGGTTGGGCCGACCCGGATTGACCTCGATTTCCACTAGCGCGCTGCCCTGCGCTCCGGTCACCGCGGCCCTGAGCACGGCCCGCTCGGCCCCGCTCCTGACCATCGGCGCGTCCGTGGCGACCCGGTGACTGCCTAGCGTGGCCAGGTAGCCGATCGCCTCGACCAGGTTGGTTTTCCCCTCCCCGTTCGGCCCGCTGAACGTGGTCACGCCCGGCCCGAGGTCGAGGCTGAGCTCGGGGTAGGACCGGAAATCGGTCAGTGCCAGCCGGGTGAGGTACACGATCTGAGACTAAGGCGAGCGGCAGGGGCCTGGGCTACCCGGCCGACCGGATCGGCATGAGGACGTAACGGTAGTCGGGCTCACGCTCACTCTTGCCCGTGATGACCGCGGGCTTGGTCGGCGAGGTGAAGGAGATCCTGGCGGTGTCCGAGTCGATCGCCCCGAGGCCGTCGAGCAGGTACTGCGGGTTGAAGGCGATCTGCAGGTCATCACCGTCGAACGCCGCCTCGAGCACCTCGCTGGCCTGGGCCTCTTCCGAGGCGCCTGCTTCCAGCACGAGCTGGCCCGGGCTGAAGGCCAGCCGGACCGGGGTGTTGCGTTCGGCCACAAGCGCGACGCGCTTGACGGCCTCGGTGAACGTGCTGGCCGGCAGCTCCGCGGTCGCGTTGAATTCGCTCGGCAGCAGCGCCTGGTACTTGGGGTACTCGCCGGACAGCAGCCGGGTGGTGGTCTGCCGCCCGGCGCCGGCGAAGCCGATGAGGCTGTCGCCGCCAAGGGATATCGACACCTCGGCGCCCGAGGTCAGCGCCCGCGCCGTCTCGCCGAGCACGCGGGCGGGCACGAGCAGGGCCGTGTCGGGATCCGTACGCGCCGGATTCCAGCGCAGCTCGCGAACCGCGAGCCGGTATCTGTCGGTGGCGACCAGCGTCAGCGTGTCGCCGGTGATCTCGATCCTGATGCCGGTCAGCGCGGGCAATGTGTCATCCCGGCCCGCCGCGATCGCTACCTGGCTGATGGCGGACGCCATCGCGTCGCTGCCTACCGAGCCGGCGAACGGCGGCATCTCGGGCAGCGACGGGTATTCCTCTTCGGGTAGCAGGACCAGGGTGAAGGTGGAGGTCCCGCAGGTGAGCGTGGCCCGGTGGCCGTCGGTGACCAGGTTGACCGGCCGGGCAGGCAGCGACCTGACGATCTCGGCGAGCAGCCGGCCCGAGACGAGCACCGTGCCCTCCTCGTCGGTGATCACCGGCACGGTGGCCTGAGCCGAGACTTCGTAGTCGAACGTCGAGAGCGTGAGTTCTGACCCCGCATGCAGGCGCATCCCGGCCAGGACAGGGGCGGTCGGGCGGGCCGGCAGCGCACGCGCGGTCCAGGCCACGGCTTCCGCCAGGTGATCACGCTCAACCTGGAGCTTCACGGGAACTGCCTCCTGGGAAGGGTTCGTGGAAAGACTGTGTCAGCAGGCTCGGGGCGGGGTATAGCGCTGGTGCGCCAGCCTACGCACAGGGCCTACTTGGTGTTTATTTTTCATATCTAGAGAATCGTCATAGTCATAGGTGCGGTGGATACTGGGGAGAACTCTTGTTCTCGCAGGTCACTGGCTATGCGCAACGCACATATGCCGGGCCGGGCCGGGGGACGGAACCGCCGTCCCTGTGGTCGGCGGCGGGTGCGGCTCATGCTTGCCACTGGTTGTCCCCCGGTTATCCGAGTGTCATCCACAACGTTGTCCACAAACTGTGCGCATAGCGATTCGGCGGTCCGTCAGCCCGTTCGGGCCTGCTGTTTAATGCGGTTGGTCAGCTCGGTCACCTGCGTGTAGATGGACCTGCGTTCGGCCATCAGGGAGCGGATTTTCCTGTCGGCGTTGATGACCGTGGTGTGGTCGCGGCCGCCGAACTGCTGGCCGATCTTCGGCAGGGACAGGTCGGTGAGCTCACGACACAGGTACATGGCGATGTGCCGGGCCGTGACAAGCACTCGTGACCTGGACGTGCCGCACAGGTCGTCGATGGACAGGCCGAAGTAGGACGCCGTCTGGCCCATGATGGTGGCGATCGTGATCTGCGGGCCCTGGGCCTCCGGGATCAGGTCCTTGAGCACGATCTCGGCCAGCTGGAGATCGACCGACTGGCGGTTCAGGCTGGCGAACGCGGTCACCCGGATCAGCGCACCCTCGAGTTCCCTGATGTTGGTGGAGATCCGGCTGGCGATGTACTCGAGCACCTCGGGGGGTGCGTTCAGCGCATCCTGGATCGCCTTACGGCGCAAGATGGCAATGCGGGTTTCGAGCTCGGGCGGCTGGACGTCGGTGAGCAGCCCCCACTCGAACCGGCTGCGGAGCCGGTCCTCCAGGGTGACCAGGCGCTTGGGCGCGCGGTCACTGGAGATGACGATCTGCTTGCTGGCATTGTGCAAGGTGTTGAAGGTGTGGAAAAACTCTTCCTGTGTCCCTTCCTTGTTCTCCAGGAACTGGATGTCGTCGACGAGCAGCACATCGACATCGCGGTACCGGCGCCGGAAACCGTCCTGCTTGCCGTCCCTGATCATGTTGATGAAATCGTTAGTGAACTCCTCCGAGCTCACGTACCTGACCTTCAGGCCGGTGTAGAGGGTCTGGGCGTAGTGCCCGATGGCGTGCAGCAGGTGCGTCTTGCCCAGCCCCGAGTCGCCGTAGACGAACAGCGGGTTGTAGGCCTTGGCGGGCGCCTCGGCGACCGCCACGGACGCCGCGTGGGCGAACCGGTTGCTCGATCCGATGACGAAGGTCTCGAAGGTGTACTTGGAGTTGAGCCGGGTACCGCCCAGCCGGGGACCCGAGGATCCCGACGGCATGGCCCCATGACGAGCCGGGTCCGCAGCCTCGTGGTCCGCGCCGTCCGCCGCGGGATGCCCGGACGAGGCGGGATCCTGGGCGGCCAGCCGCGACCCGTGATCCGCATCCGAGTCCGAGCCCCCTGGCCGTCCCTGGCCCCGCGGTACGGGCGAGTCGCCGGACAGGTCCCTGGCGGGTACGGCCATCGGGGCCTGCGGAGTTGGCGGAGCCGGGTCCACCGTGACGGCGAGCTGGATGTCGCGGCCGAGCTCCTGGGAGAGGGCCTGGGTGACCAGGGCGCGCAGCCGGGTTTCCAGCTGTTCCTTGACGAACTCGTTCGGGGTGGCGATCAGGGCCGTGTTCTCGACCAGCCCCAGCGGACGAGTGAGCTTGAGCCACGCTCGCTGATGCGGCTGGATCTGAAGATCAGCCAGACCGTCGAGGGATCGTGCCCATACATCTGCCAGGTCAGAATTCGCCACCTGTGCTCCCCTCGACTCCCCATGCCGTAAGCCGGAGGCTCACGATCCACAGCTGTATCCACATGTTGTGCACGTGGCATCCCCGCTGCGCACTGTGACTGTGGCAGCTCAGGGAGAATAGCTATCCACAGCCTAAGACCCGGCCGCTGGGCACGCCTGGCAAACGGCGCTGTTCCAGATGGTAGCCTGTGGGAAATCCGAGAGCCGCACGTCGTCATGCGTGCGTGGTTCAAGATCCCTTTACCTGGAGCCTCAGTGAGTAAGCGCACGTTCCAGCCGAACAATCGGCGCCGGGCGAAGACGCATGGTTTCCGGCTGCGGATGCGCACCCGGGCCGGGCGGGCCGTCCTGGCTGCCCGCAGGCACAAGGGCCGCGACCGGCTGAGTGCCTGATCCTGCCGTCCCAGTCCCGGATGCGTCACGGTGCCGAGTTCCGGTTGGCCGTGCGCACCGGGACCCGTGTCGGCAGGCCCAGTGTCGTGGGCCACTTGCTCGTCCGGGCGGGCGGAGGAGACGAGGCCGAGCCGGCCAGGGTGGGGTTCGTCGTCAGTCGGGCGGTTGGCCCGGCCGTGACCAGGAACAAGGTGAAGCGGCGTCTTCGTGAGCTGATGCGCGGGTACCTTCACTGTCTTCCTGGCGGTAGCCTTCTTGTGGTGCGTGCTAACGCTGCGGCCGCGCACGCGAGCCATCCGGATCTCGCCGCGGATCTGGACTCGGTGGTCAGCAGGTTGCTGCGGCGGCAGGTTGGGGCGCGTCGGTAATGCCAGACAAAGGTACGGCTAACGATCCGGCCCGCACCGTGACGGTGCCGGCCCGGCTGTTGATGCTACCCATTGCTGGTTACCGACGGTTCGTCAGCCCGCTGCTCGGGCCGCCGGCGGTTACGACCCGGTGCCGACCAGGAATCCCGCCAAGGTCGCGAGGAGCTAGCTGGTGAGTGCGCTCGACCCGCTGAACGGCGTGGTGGCATGGGTCATCATGCATATCCATACTGTCCTCGGCCATCTCTTCGGTCCTAACACCGGGCTGGCCTGGGGCCTGTCCATCGTGATCCTGGTCGTCGCCATCCGGATATGCCTCATTCCGCTGTTCGTCAAGCAGGTGCACGCCCAGCGGAAGATGGCCCAGCATGCGCCGCACCTGCAGGAACTGCGGAAGAAGTACAAGGGCGACAAGCAGCGTCTCAACGAAGAGACGATGAAGTTCTACAAGGAAAACGGGGTCAACCCGCTGGCGGGCTGCCTGCCGATGATCCCGCAGATGATCGTGTTCTTCGCCTTGTTCAGCGTGCTGCGCGCCATCGCCCGGTGGACGCCGGGCACCAAGCTGGCGTACGGGCTGACGCTGCCGGTGGTGCAGAGCGCGCAGAAGGCGACGATCTTCGGCGTGCACCTGAGCGACCAGCTGCTGTTCTCGCACAAGTCGCTGCCGTTGCACGTGGCGATCGTGATCGTGCTGACCGTGGTGATCAGCGCGTCGACGACGTTCATGACGGTCCGGCAGAGCGCCAAGCGCGGCCTGATGCAGACCAACGTGGACCCGGACAACCCGATGGCCCAGTCGCAGAAGTACATGATGTACATCGTCCCGTTCTTCTCGCTGACCGGCTTGTACTGGAGTTACGGGCTGGTCCTTTACTGGGTGACGACGAACCTGTGGACGCTGGGCCAGCAGTTCTTCATGTTCAGGAACTGGACCGTCGAGCCCGCGGGCGCCGAGGGCGCGACGGCCGCCGCCACCACCGGGATGCCCGCGGTCAGGACCGGGCAGAGCTCCCTGCGACCCGGCTCCGTGCGTCCGGCCGCGGCCGCGGCCAAGTCGACGTCGGCCAAGCCGTCGGCAGGTAGCACGCGGCCTGGATCAGCGAACGGCCGGACCGGATCAAGCAGCGGACGAGCCGCGAGCGCCACTCAGGTCAAGGGAGCCGGGTCGGATACGCCGGGCGTGCGGGCCGGCAACGCCAGCAGCGGATCCGGCGGGACGCGCACCGGATCGGTGCCCCGCCGGGGCACCGGAACGACCATGTCGGGGCCGTCGGCCGGAGCCAACGGCAGCGAAAAGCGCGGGCTGCTCCGGTTGGGCCGATTTGGGCCGATCGAAACCCGAGCCCGAGCCCGAGCCGGAGGTCCCGGCCGCTAAGGTGGTCCGACAGCAGCCGGTCCGGCAGGCGAAAAGCAAGCGATCGGGCAAGCGGTGACGCCAGCGAGCGCAGTGAGCGTTATGCAAAACCGGTCGCGAGTGCGGGCCTTCTGGGCCTGCGCGAGCGATCGGTTCAGGTAGCACGGGCGTTAGCCTCAGCGGGTTTTGCATAACGCGACTTTTGCGTAAGACATAGTGGGAGGTCCGATCGTGAGCCAGCAGGACGTCGATGTCACCGACGCGGCCGACGCCCTCGGGGAAGCCGAAGATCTCGGGGACGACGCCGCAGATGATGGTTCCCGGCTGAGTGACGGCGCCGCAGATGATGATGCCGCAGATGATGGTTCCCGGCTGAGTGACCTGGAGCTCGAGGGCGACATCGCCGCGGATTACGTCGAGGGCCTGCTGGACATCGCGGACCTCGATGGCGACATCGACATGGACGTCGAAGGTGACCGGGCCATCGTGTCGGTCGTCGGCGCG
>JBEKGC010000398.1:0-6314 GCA_050013055.1 Streptosporangiaceae bacterium | reverse complement strand
CTGGCGATCGCCTGCGCCGAGCCACGCGGCCCGTAGCCTGCCACCGGAACGCCGGCCGCCAGGCCGAACATGGCCAGGGCCTCCACCCAGCACCCGATCGGCCGGTGGGCCACCGCGTAGGCGGTGGCGTAAGGCGAGTGGGTGTGCAGCACGCAGCCGACGTCCGGGTGATCGGCGTACATGGCGGTGTGCATGGCCACCACCGCGCCCTGGATGGGCGGCAGCTCACCCTCGAGCAGGGCGCCGTCCAGCCCGATCCTGACCACCGCCGAGGCGGGATGCTGGCGCAGTGACGGGCCCGCGGTGAAGTACATCTCCTCCGCGCCTGGCACCCGGACGCTGACGTTGCCGTGCCCGTTCGCGGAGATCGCGCCGCTGGCCACCACGCGGCTGGCGATGTCGACGACCTGCTCGGCTAGGTCCTTGTCCATGGCGGAAATCCCCCCGACTCGGCTCGATACGCCTACGGTAGCGCTAAGGGAGGCACCATGGTCAACGTCGTGGTCACCGGCGGCGCTGGTTTCCTTGGCGCCCGGCTGGCCAGGGAACTGCTGGCGGCGGGGTCGCTGGACGTGGTGGGCGGCGGCGCGCAGCCGCTGTCCCGGCTGACGGTCATCGACCAGGCCCCCGTCCCGCCCGACCTGGCCGACCTGGCCGCCGACCCGCGGGTGACGGCGATCCGCGGCGAGCTGGCGGAGCTGCTCGACCCGGACGCGGTCGGCGTGCTCGCCGGGGCCGGGCTGATCTTCCATCTCGCCGCGGCGGTCAGCGCGGAATGCGAGGCGGACTTCGACCTGGGCCTGCGGGCCAACCTGCGCGGCACAGAAGCCCTGCTCGCGTGCGGCCGCGGGCTTGGCACCAGGCCGGTGCTTGTGTTCGCCAGCTCGCTGGCCGTCTTCGGGAGCTCCGGCGAGCACTCGCTCCCCCGGTCATCGACGACCACACGCTGCCCAATCCGCAGACCAGCTACGGCACACATAGGCTGTGTAGTTAGGGGGCAGGTAGTGCTCCTATGAGGGGCATCAGCGTCACGAACTGGCCTCGAAGCGCTACCTCGCGTGCCTAGAAGCGGGGTCTGGCCCTGTATCGGCTGGTCCGGCTTGCTCAGACTCGCTCCCGCCTGTGCCTTGGTAACCCTCTATGGCGCTCCGAGCGGCCTCGCGGGGCCTCATACATGGCTGCGGAGATCTCGATCGCGCTCAATGCGAACTCACGGGCCTCACGAAAAGTCTCGCTGCCCTCGAACGCGCTGAGCGCGGCCTCCTGGGCCTCACGAAAGGCCTCGCTGCCCTCGATCGCGCTGAGCGCGGCCTCACTGGCCTCACGCATACTCACGTTGTTCTCGATCGCACTCAGTGCGGCCTTGCGGGCCTCACGCATGGCCGCACTGTTCTCGTAGACGCTCGCCGCGGCCTCACTGGCCTCACGAAAGGCCTGAGTGTTCACGATCGCGCTCAGCGCGGTCTCGTGGGCGGCATTGGCCCTCGTCCTAAGCATGGCACGTCTTTCAAGGCTGGACTGGTTCGCGCGACGGCCCGTTTCCCACAGTTTTCTGTCAGGATCGCCGGGAAGGCTTTCGACTTCCGCTAGCTGGGCACCGACGGGGTTCTCAAATTTTTTGCCCAGCGTTATCAGACCGCGAAGCAGCACAGGCTTGTTTATATAGCGATTGGAAGTAACGGACTCAGTACCCGGGGCAGGGTCAGAGAAAACGAGGACAGCATCTATCCCGGCGTCGACTTCGACCGTAAATTCGGCGGCGATACCGAAGGCGCCGACGCCCCTTACGGACAAGTTCAGGTTTCGAATTCCGTCCAGGCTACGGAACTTCGCCGATTCAGTCTCAATCGGGAGAGCGCACTGGCGCGGATCGATGGGGTAGTCCAGGGCTGACGTGAGAACGGCTCTCCCCGGCTTTCAGGAATTGGCTGATCGCTTACGCGTAGGGTGAATCGGGGCAGATGCCGCCGTGGACGAACAGGATCATGTTCATGAGCGCGGTGGCGGTGCGGAAGCCCCTGGCCCGGGTGATAAGCGCATTGACCTGGGCGTTGAGTGCTTCGGCTCGTCCGTTTGACGGGCCGCCGTCCAAGGTGGCGTGGATGCTGTCCTTGTAGCGGGACAGGGTCCGGGCGAGGGCGGTGAATTCGGGGATGCGGCACCGGTGCGCCCAGGCGGTGACGCCGCGCATCAGCGTCCTCCCGTCGCTGCCCTTGACCTTGAACGCCTCGCGGATCTGCTCCTTGATCAGGTAGCCCTTGTACAGCGGCTTGTTGACCACGGCGATCTGGGCCAGGGTGCCGCGCTGGCCCGGGGTCAGCTTCCGCTCGTCTTTCCGCAGCGCCCACATGCCGCCCCCGAGGGTGGCGGCCTCGTCGCCGCGCCCGGCGGCGCGCAACTCGCCGGCCAGGCGCCGGCGCAGGTCATCGAGCCTTTCCCCGGCCCATTTGACCACGTGGAAGGCGTCGAGGCAGATCTGCGCCTGCGGGGCCTTCTCCCGCACGACCGGGTGGATCCAGTCCGCCCCGTCGGCGGACACGTGGGTGAGCAGACTGGCCCGCTCCTCGCCGAGGTCGCCGAAGAACTGGCGGACGGTGGCCTGGTCGCGGCCCTGCGCGACCCACACGACCCGGCTGGTGTCGTGGTCGGTGACAATGACCAGGAACTTGCCGCTGCCCTTGCCCCAGGACTTCTCGTCGATCCCGATCCGCCGCAGCCCGTCAAGGCGATCGGTCCCGGCCGCCGCGTCCGCAGCGACCCGGGCGCAGATGTTCGCCACCGCCTCCCAGGTGATCCGCAGCTCCGCGGCTGCCCTGGTCCAGGGCATGTGCGCGGACTTCCACGCCGCGAACTCCTCGAACGGCCGGGAGAACCGGTCATCGTGGCGGGCCCACGGCACCGCCGCGGTGACCTTCCCGTGCCCGGGGCACTGGATCCGGGGCAGATCCGCCTCCAGGAACGTCCGCTTGCCGTGCACGTCCAGCGTCCGCCACCGCTTCACGTCATGCTCCACGGGCCGGCCCCGGTGCCCGCACTCCGGGCACCGGTTCCTGGTCTGCCCGTCCGGCTCGACCACGATGATCAGCACCTTCTCCGGTGCCCGGTCCTTGCGCGGCCACAGCTCGATATACGTCCGCACCACTGTCGCGTGCTCGGTGTCGAGCACCTCATCCCACACCGACCCCGCCATGCCGGACCTCCCGCCGCCTCATCCTGTCACCATGCCGACACGGGACGCTACCGGAACGCGGACGGGCGCTTTGGACCGACACGCCGCAGAAAACTAAGGAACGACCGTAAACCTGAGAGCCGGGGAGAGCCGTGAGAACTTCCCCCACTAGGAAGTTCAGGATAACCGCCTCTCGGGCTTTTTCGTGAACTCTCTCTATATCCTGTTGCCCGCCTGGCGAGAATTCTTCCGCTACGGCTAGGACGGCTTCTGCGAGTGTACGCTTCCATGAAACACGTTCGCCTGCACCTATCTCATTGAGATCTTCAGCCAGATGAGGATGCAAGGCCGTGCTCGAACCGTCTTCAGTCGCCCCGAAATCCTTACTGTTGAAGCTAACCCATATGATCTGCTCATCAGGGTTTTCCCTGGCGATCTTAAGTACGGTCAACCAAATTCAGAGTATCCCGGTAGCCGTTGCCGTGGTCGTCACAGGGCCGCCTGCGGGCCGTTGCTCTAGCAACTAGTTCCATATGCGGAATCTGGGCAACGGGCAAGATTTCGACGCTTGATGCCTTGATGTTTTCATTGAGGTGACCAGCATATTCGGCCGATTCGGCCGAAAGAACAATTTGGGCTGCCTCGAATGCCCTTATTAGTCCATGGTCTTCGGCGTTTTTCTTCTCAACCCAGACCTTAAGCTCACTCCGCAGAGTTTCTATTCTGCGTTGGTAGTTGGCCACGGCTTCGGCCACAACTACCTCGGTAACCGCAACCCTGATTCCCCATCCTGGAGCTGCGAGGGCAAGAGCCTTCCAGGCAGCTTTAGCACATAGGGTATCCGCAGAGAACACCGTCGTATCCAGCAGCACGATCACAACCCACAGTATGCCGCGCGCTCACGCCTAGTGGGTGCGCCGGGCGACTTTTGCACCTTCGGATCTGGGCCCTGGGCTCAGATTTCGAGTTCGACGTCACCGACGCCCGCGTGATCGGCTGGGTTCGCCGCTGCTGCTTCCACCTCGGCCTCGGCCCGTGCAACGGGCTCGTCGATCACCACGCGGTCGCACTCGGTCTGGGCGCGTTCCCGCTGCGCGACGAGTTGCTCAGCGCCCGCCTGGGCGCAGGCCGGGTTGGCGTCGAACTCGCGGCGGCTGACCGCTTCCAGCTCGGCGTCCGTTGGGGCTATGACCGCGAGGGCCTCGGGGGCGACGTCGGCCGCCACGTCCTCCACGCCGTAATCGTCCCTCCGGGCGGCCCGGCGCCCATGGTTACCCTGAACTGCCTCATGGCCCTCATTACGCCGTTCCTACCAGCCACCGCGACCACCCCCGAAGAGCCGACCGGCCTTCCGGCGGTGAGCTGGTTGAGTGCGTGCCGGTGATCGGAGCGGATACGGGCGGTCTCTTCGGTTGCGGTGGCCTGGGCGCGCTCGGCGCGGGTGACGGCGGCGGCCTCAGTCTGACGTGCCCGGCCCGCATCGCGCTCAGCATGGTCGGCGCGTGCCTCGGCGTCGGCGACCTGGCGGGCGACGTCCTCCGGGCGGCGCTGATATCGCGGTCGGCGTCCTCTCCGGCCTGGCGGACCTGTTCGGCGGCGCTATCGCGGATGCTGCTTGTCTTCTGCTCGGTGTTGGTCTGGTATTAGTTATCCTGCGACCATGCGGGTGATTGTCACTGGCGGGGCCGGGTTCATCGGGACGCTGCTGGCCCGGCGGCTGCTGGCCGGGCCGGCTTGCATCGGCGGCGCCGGCCCGGCTGACGTGGGCGAGCTCGTCATCGCGGACCTCACCGCGCCGGCGGCGGACGTGGCCGCTGATCCGCGCACTCGCGCGGTGGTCGGCGACCTGGCGGCGGTGACCGGCGGCCTCGGCGAGGCGGACGTCATCTTCCACCTGGCCGGGGTGGTAAGCGGCGCGGCCGAGGCGGACTTCGACCTGGGGATGCGCGTAAACGTGGACGGGACGCGCGCCGTGCTGGAGCACGCGCGGCGGCACGCCCACCCGCCGGTCCTAGTGTTCTCCAGCTCCATCGCGGTGTTTGGCACCGATCCGGCGACCGGGGCCGTTGACGTGGTCCGGGACGACACCCTGCCACGCCCCCAGTCCAGCTACGGCGCGCAGAAATTCGTCGCCGAACAGCTCGTCGCCGATTACAGCCGTAGGGGATTCGCCCGGGGCAGGTCCGTGCGGCTCATGACCGTGTCGGTCCGGCCGGGCAAGCCGAACGCCGCGCTGTCCGGCTTCATGTCAGGGATCATCCGCGAGCCACTGGCCGGGTTGCGCGCCGCATGCCCGGTGCCGGCCGACACCCCTGTCGCGCTGTCGTCTCCGCGCCGGACCATCGACGGCCTGCTGCGCGCCGCCGCCGTCACCGACGAGGCGTGGGGCAGCCGCACCGCGATGACCCTGCCCGCGCTGACCACCACGCCCAGGGCCATGGCCGAGGCGCTGGACCGGATCGCCGGGTACCCCGCCAGCAACCTCATCGACTGGACCGAAGACCCCGCGATCAGCGCGATCGTCGAGAGCTGGCCCGCCCGGTTCGAGACGCCCCGCGCGCACGCGCTTGGGCTGCACCCCGAGGAATCATTCGACGACATCATCCGCCAATACATCGCGCTCAGCGGCCCCAGGTACTACAGTCCGGGTTTGTTACCTGACGGCCTTGTGATCCTGGTGTGCCCGGCGTGTCGCCTTGATGCAGGTGACGGCCACCCCATGCTCGTGCTTCGTGACAAGACAGAGCAATGGGATGGCCGCAGGGGTCATCGTAGAGGACCGGGCCTGGCTGGAGAGACTGGACGGTGAGCTGCGCGGGGTGCTGGCCCCGGTGCTCGCGCAGGCCAGATGCATCACTGGACCGAGCACAACATCCACGTCCACATCTTCACCTGCGTCCTGGCCCTGCAGACCGCCCACCTCATGCGCCGCCAAGCCCGGCACGCTGGGCTGGACATCTCCGTCCGGGAACTGCTCAGCCAGCTCACAGCCATCGGCGAGACCGTGCTCATCTACCCCTTCACCGGCGGCCGGCCCAAAGCCCGCCGGATGACCACCGAACTCAGCGACCAGCAGCGGCAGCTACACCAGACCTTCAACCTGGCACAGTGGGCACCGCGCAGTTAGGTCATAGGCGATAAGCCG
>JBEKGC010000397.1:0-6338 GCA_050013055.1 Streptosporangiaceae bacterium | reverse complement strand
CACGGGAGACCTGGCGATGGCGCACTGGCTGGAGGGAGTGGGCCCGCTGCTGATGGGCCTGGCCCGCCACGGCGCAGGGTTCAACATCGCCCTCGGCGTCAACGTCTCTGGCTGAGCGCACCTGCGCCCGCCGCTCCAGCGCCGCGCATCCGGGATGTCAGGCGGCCCGCGCCATCCGCGCTAGACCTCATCCGCGAGCGTTCCACGGAGACGGTCGTCGACCCGGGCGCGTCCCTAGGCGACGCCGGAGATGTCGACTATGACTTCGTGCTGGTCGAGGCCGGCGATGTGGAAGTCGTGAGGTTCGCGGCCTTCGGTCTGCCGGACATCGAGCGGCAGCTAGCCAGCGACGTCACCAGCGGGCGTCGCGACGACCTGTGTGAGGCAGCGTCATCGATCGCGGCCGCCGAAGGGGCGGGCGTCGAGGACGTAGCCATCGGCAACGACCGTCCCGTCAGCGTCGTCGCGCGGGATGTGATGACCTTCCCCGGCTGGCGCTAGGCGTCAATCACGCTTGTCGCGGATACAGGCCGTACGGGCCTGTGCAAGGCCGGCCACTGTAACGTTGATGCGATGAAGGTCCGTCCGCGGGAAGCCGCTGACCAGGCGGCGGCCCAGGCGTTTCTCGCCCGGCACGGCAGTGCCCGGGTGGCCCGCCTCGGGGAAGTCCTCCATCCCCTCGGCCATCCGGCATTTGTCGCGGAGGCCGCGGGCGGGCACCTGCTGGGGATGCTCACGTATGTGCCCGGGCCGGACTGGGAGCAGTGCGAGATCCTGACCCTGCACGCTGCCGAGCAGTGGCACGGGGCGGGGACGGCCATGGTCGAGGCGGTCGAGCAGCTGGCGGCGCAGCAGGGATGCGCCCGTCTGTGGGTCATTACCACCAACGACAACGTTGATGCGCTGCGTTTTTACCAGCGACGCGGTTTTTGCCTTGTCGCCGTGCATCGCGGTGCCGTTGATCGCAGCCGTATCAACCTGAAGCCGGAGATCTCCGTGGCGGGCGCCTACGGGATTCCGCTGCGCGATGAGATCGAGCTCGAAAAGCATCCCTGAGTATTAATAGCCATGGCGGCCGTGCGACGAGGGCTAACGGCTCATGCCCATCCGTTCGACGTGCTCATCGGCCGCATATCGCGCGCCAGCTCCAGCGTGTCCGACGGGCTGGATCGAAGGTCTGCCTCGAGGTGATGCCGATCACCACTGTGACGCTGAGTGAGGGGCACGGTCCGGGAGAACGCTCACCGAGCCGCATTCGTTCGGTGTGGAAGTCGGCAACTCGTGTTCCGGTCGCGCCTCGTTGGCGGACCTTGACCCGCCGGGTTTCCTCTCGCGCGTACAGCCATGCCACTGCGATACTGATCGGCGCGACGAGCACGGCAACTCCCGCACCCGCTCGCGGGCGGTCGGCATGGGTATCTGTCGGACTCTGCCCGCAGACGGCTATGACCGAGACGACAACGATGTTACAGGACGTGACTGCGGGGCATAGGTGCAGAAGCGCTCACGCTCGTTGCATGGATGCACAGAGCATCGTGGCTGCCGAGGACCACGCCAATCCTGGCGCTGAGCATGCGTGGTGGGGGCACAGAGGGCCGCGCCGCGGGGCTCAGAAGCGCCAGGCTACGCTCAGGCGATCGGCTACGGTCTCGCCGTCCGGGTCGATGAGTACGGACTCAAGCAGAGTTATGGCTAGAAGCCGCTGATCCTCGGCACCCATGTCATCCCAGGCATCGCCGGCCAGTTCGTCCAGGCGGTCGCTGCCGCCCAGTTCGCGGAACTCACCGGCGTCCTCGTCTGGCAGCGGGAGCGTGCCGTGGCGCAATGCCTCCGCCGCCACGTTCAGGAGCAGCGGCTCGGCGGCGAGACGATCGCCGATGAGCGCGCCGACGTAGTCCTCGACCGCATCGGCGTCGATCGCGTTGCCGTGTGCCTCGGCAGCGGGCAGCGACACACGCCTCAGGTAGCCGGCTACGTCCTCGCCGGTTTCCGCGCAGCGAGCGGTGATCATCTCGTGCGCGATCTGGGCGAGTGCGATCAGGTAGCTGCAGGAGGAAGGACCAGGCCCGAGGTTGGCGTCCAGGTCCGCGGTCACAGTTCCGGGTGGACGGAGATCATCCAGCACTTCGGCGTAGGTGCGGACCGAGGCTAGCGCGCGGTTCAATGCGGCGCGGTGCTCAGCGTCGCCCGTTTCGTGGCCGGCGGTTATGCCCTCGAGTGCGGCTGGCACTGTTATGCCGCGCGCGTCGGCGAGTTCCCGGGCGCTTTCCGTGATGAACCGGGAAACCAGGGCGTAGGCAACCAGGCCCTGGCGAACCCGGTCGGCGGCAAGCTCCTCGGCCAACCCGGGCAAGTCCTGCGGGCTGGCGTGGGCCGAGGTGACCATTGCGAGCGCGTCGCGGATCGCCTGGACGGCGGTTCCGTCAAAGTTCGGAGCCGGGACCTCGGCTGCCGCCGCATGCGTGCGATCTTCGCGGCTACTGCTTCGTTGCTGCCGCTTGCGGCGGCTGGCCTTGCCCATCGTGTTCCTCCGGGTAAGCGGATCCACCCGTCTACGTGCCCGGATGAGGGGACCTTCGAGCCGGATCCACGCGGCCGCCTCGCGCTATTGTGGCACGGCTGCACGGTGTCGTCGCCGCGATATGGCAGGCGGCTGACCGGCCTCGGCTACTGTGGGCGTGGCGCTTCGGCCAAGGCCAGGCATGAAGTAACAGAGCCCTTACCGGATCCTGTTCGTGTACCTCCTGGCCGCCAGCGTGCCTGCTGCTATCGGGCTGTGGCCGCGGTGTGACCAGTGGTCAGCGTTATTCGGTTGAACGCCATCTGCCTCTCCCTGGAATTTCAGGTGATCACCAATTCTCAGGAAATTAAACGCCAGCGCAAGGACGGCGCTCAAGTCGAGTTCTTTGAATTCGCGATCCAGGACTTGAACCTCCACTGCGTTTTCTGGAGTAATCACTGCCATGTTAGCGCCGACTTCTTTTAGTTTCCCGAAGGTGAGCTCGCGTTTCCCGAATCGCTCCATACGGACTCTCCGCCCATATAGATCCTCGGCGAATTCATCCAGGTTCAACGAACAACCCGGATAAAGAAGACCGAGCGACTTGGTCTTGGCGTACCGTAGAGCTTGATTGTTGCGAAGTTCACGCAGTAGAGTCAATTCTTCCCAGTCCACCGTGACGGCTACTTCGCACCAAACAGAGCTCTCAAAGCCCGACGCAAGTAGCTCCTCCTCGAGGCGCGTACGGATCCAACCTTTTGGAAATCGCACGTCTCTGAAATCTAGCGAGACATTCTTCGGGCCGAATCGCATGGCAAGGAATGCTCTCAACTGCGACGTAATGTCATCCGCCTCTTGGTCGACGCGCCTTCGGGCATCGTCCCGTGAATCGTGTTCGCCGAAATCATCAAAGAACTCGTTGGCCTGCGACTTTAGTACTAGGCGGATTGCCTCAGGGTAAGTAGGAAGACTCTCTTTCCCCGTACCTCGGCCGAGATCTGCTGTAGAAGTGGCGCGCGCCTCGGTGTCATCAGTTGGCTCTCGTCCGGCGAGTCGCTCCTCGCGCTGGCCAGGTTCCTGCTGAGTTATCTCCCCGCGGTCAGCCCGGCCACGGTAGTGCTGCGCCAGTCGATCCCAAGCGTCCGCCCATCTAGTGTCTGCCTCCAGGTCAATGCCACAAACTTCGACGAAGGTGAGCATCCGTGCCTTCGTCGGGAACTTCACGCCCCGCAGCATCTCGTTGACTGCCGATTTGCCGAGCAGGGTTCGCTCGATTCTTGTGCCAGGCAAGAAGCCCCTGGCACGGGCGGTGCGGCGTTCAAGCTCACGGAGCGATAGCTCGCCGGCCCGGATGCGCAGCCACCGCAGACACTCGGCCAGCGCCTCAAGATCAATTGCTCTGGCCGGATCAAGATCCTCCATGTCATCGCCCCCTGGTTGCCCGCGACTGTCCGCGCTTGTCCGCTGGCGTCCATGGAGTATACCGGCGTCCGCCCTTAACCTAGATGCTGCCGTCCGTCACCGGGCAATTTCGTCCGTGACCGAGCGCGCAATGGCCGTTGAGTAGCGGACACAGGCGACGATTGGCTTACTGGAAGCAGCCATCAACAACAGATGCCGCGTATAGCAGTGCCCGCACCGAACCCGACACGGTCCCAGCGCGGGCGCCGTAGCGACCCAGTCTGAAGGGACCTCTGACTTCCATGATTTATGACCTGAACCTCGCCGTAATACTTACCGGCACCGGGATCGCCACACTGGCCGGTGTTTACCTATGGTCGAAAGACTCCGACCGGCGACACCGTGCCTGGCGATTGCTGAAGCTTCTACTCGGGCGCTGACTTCACGACGGGTGCTGGACCTGGTTGCCGATGAGCTGGATCGCCTGCATGGACAGATAGCGGGCCGGTTTTCGCAGGCGAGCTGGTGCTTGATGTGCAGCCCGAGCTCGGGCGCGGGTACGGCGACCCAGGTGCCGGACGGCCTGGCACTGAGCTTCCGGACCGGTATCACGCTGCGCCACGTACGGCCGGCCGGGGACAGGCGCGCATCGCCGCCGTTCTGTACTGGAGCAGTGCTGTGGTGCGATCTGCTGGAGGCGCGCGGGTCGGTTCCTGTCGCCGCGCTTGGCTGCCTGTGGCCTGTGGGTGGCGGGTTCTGTGGTTGGGGATGGGTGGTCCTGGTGGGCTGGGCCGCGCGTGGCGGGGGGCCGTGATTGCCCGCAGGCCGGATGCGGCGGGGTTTCAGGCTGGCGGCTGTCCTTGTGACCGATGGTGTCCGCGGTGCTCGGATGTCGCGTGCTTGACGTGCGTGGTGAACTCGGTCCATGCTCTGGGGCTTACCTCGATCACCGGCCCGTCAGGGTCCTGGGAGTCCCGGGCGGCGACCAGGGCGTGGCCGGCTGCGGCTTCGACGCAGTTCTGGTGGGCGCGGCTGTAGGTGGATTTACGCCAGTTCGTCAATGTCATGCTACTTATAGTGATACTTAAGTCACATTTTGTGAAGAGCCGGAGTTTTGCATTACCAATCTGTGATCATATCGTTACAGATAGTGCATGCCGGGCATCGCCGGGTCGGGCTGCGAGCGGCAAGCCATGCGGGATCTCCCCGGCGGCGCGGCCCGGATCGGCCAGCGTTCCGGCGCCAGAATGCAGTCGGCCTGCGTGCGACCGCGGCCGGTCCGCGTCTTCTCCGCTGCGCCTATCCGGTCAGGGCGCGTATGCCCCGAGCGTCTGTGACTGTGCGTAAGAGTCGTTGGCTGCGACCACCCACGAGACCCGCCGATATGCACGCCTGTATCGATCTGCTGGGACTCCATCAGAGCCGCGCGGAACTGCTCGATCTGTGCGTCCACGCACGTGGCCGCGCTGCGGGGTTAGTGCAATTCAGCAAGCAGCTCGATATAGTCCTCCACGTAGCGGGCCACGTCGGCGCGTGTTGCGGGGACAGGGACTGTTGGCCCCGCTCCCGGCAGCGCCTGCCATACGCCCCGGTTGGCAAGCCAGATCCGTATCAGGCGGGTGAGCTGGTCGTCTGTGAGCGCGTGCGCTTGGGCTCCGGTGCGGGGCCCGTACCACTGACCGGAGCGAGGGCCGAGCCGGATCACTGTCCACGGCAGGCCGGCAGAGGTGATTGCCTGCCCGATCCCGTCGGCGAGCTCGGTGCCGAGGGCGGTCGCGTGCGCGTAAGCGCCGGGGACAAGGAGCTCGGTCAGCGCGGCCTCCGCGGCCGCCGCCGACAGCGGGTTCCCGAACAAGGTGCCGCCGGATCGCGATGTTGCGTGCCGCATCCAGCTGCCCGCCCAGCTCGGCCGTGACCCCGTAGGCGCCCATCGGCAGCCCGCCGGCGACCGCCTTTCCGAGGGTGATCACGTCAGGCTGCAGCTGCCACATGGCGGTCGCTCCGCCGAGCCCGACGACATGGGTGTGAGTTTCATCGATGCCCAGCAGGGTGCCGAACTGGCGGGTCAGGTCACGCAGCGCCTCGTGCCGGCACGTGGATCTCCCGGCCGGCCCGCCCCGTGTGCTCGCGGGCCTGGCGTGGTTGGGCGCTCGCCGCCGGCCATCCCGACGCCGCCGTCTTCGCCGCTGACGCCGCCGAAGGTGCCTCGGCCAGCGGGGACCCGGCCGCAGGTTGGAAGGCACCGGCGTCGCCGCCACCGCCCTGCACCCCGGCCTCGGGTTTTCGACGCCTCGCGCGAGCTGGTGTACCGGGCGTTCACCGACCCCGGCCAGCTCGCGCAGTGGTTCGGGCCGTCCGGCTGCTCGGTCCCGCGCGACAGCATCGAGATCGACGCGCGGCCCGGCGGGCACCTGCGGTTCGTGATGACCGCCCCGGA
>JBEKGC010000396.1:0-6419 GCA_050013055.1 Streptosporangiaceae bacterium | reverse complement strand
GGCGAGGTCGTGCTGGCCAGGTCAGGCATCACGACCAGGTTCCCGGCCAGGTTTACCCTGGTCCTGGCGGCGAACCCATGCCCGTGTGCGCGGGCGGCCGGGCTGGCCGAAGGCTGCCACTGCAGTCCGAGCGCGCGCCGCAGGTATCTGGGGCGCATTTCAGGTCCGCTGCTGGACCGCGTCGACGTGAAGATCGAGCTCGAACCGGTTGGCCGCAAGGAACTGCTGAACGACAGGAACTTCGCCGAGTCAAGCCAGGCCGTGGCGCGGCGGGTGGTTCAGGCGAGGGAGCGCGCCGCTTACCGGCTGCGCGGCACCCCGTGGCGTCTCAACGCTGAGGTCCCCGGCTCCGAGCTGCGCCGGACCTGGCCGCCGGCCCCCGGTTCGCTGCGTGTGCTGGAAAGGTCCCTGGAACGAGGCCAGATCAGCGCTCGGGGGCTGGTCAAGGTCATCCGCGTCGCCTGGACCCTCGCGGACTTGACGGGCAGGCCGTGTCCCACCCGGGATGAGTGCGCGACCGCCCTGGGCCTGTGGCTCGGGATCCGGCGGTGAACCCCGTGGAGCCCGTCCCGCCCGCGGAGCCCGTCGCGCCCGCAGAGCCCGTCCCGCCCGTGGAGCCCGGTGAGCGCGCGCTGGCGCGGGCTGCGTTCACCTACCTCGCCGAGCCAGCCGATCCCGCCCTGGGCGCCCTGCTCGGAATCTGCGAACCAGAGGAGATCCTGGCCGCGATCAAGGCGGACATGCTGCCAGGTACCGGCCCTGGCTGCGGTGACCGCCCGGCCAGCCGGGCCGCGCTGGAACGCGCCCTGGCCCGCTGGCGGATGCGGCTGCCCATCCTGCCCGGTGACGCGGACCTGGCCGCCGCCTGCCGCGACGGCGTCAGGCTGGTGTGTCCCGGCGACCCAGAATGGCCTACCGCGCTGGATCAGCTCGGCCCGGCCCGGCCGTACGCGCTGTGGCTGCGCGGGCCTGCGGACCTGCGCCTGCGCTGCCGTCGTTCGGTGTCCGTGGTGGGATCACGGGCCGCGACCGGATACGGCGGCCACCTGGCCGGGGAAATCGCCGCCGACCTCAGCGAGCGGGGCTGGGCCGTCGTCTCGGGCGGAGCTTACGGCGTGGACGCCGCCGCGCACCGCGGCGCCCTGGCCACGAAAGGAGTCACGATCGCGGTGCTGGCTTGCGGGGTCAACTTCCCCTATCCCGCAGGCCACGCGGAACTGTTCGCGGCTATCGCGGCCGATGGCCTGGTCGTCAGCGAGTGGCCGCCAGGCCAGCATCCGGCCCGGATGCGGTTCCTGATCCGTAACCGGGTCATTGCGGCGCTGACCTGCGGCACCGTGATCGTGGAGGCGGGCGAGCGCAGCGGCGCGCTGAACACCGCCCGGCATGCGGCCGAGCTGGGCAAGCCGCTGATGGCCGTGCCCGGCCCGGTCACCTCGGCGCAGTCCGCGGGATGCCACCGGATCATCCGGGAATGGGGCGCCTGCTGCGTCACCTGCGCCGCCGACGTTATCGAGCTGGTCTCGCCGGTCGGCGCGGCCGACGCGCTCCCGCCCGCCGGTGACCCAGACCCCCCTCGAGACCCCTATCGAGGCCCGCGCCCGGGCCGGCGCCCGCACCCAGATCCGCGGGACGACCTCGATCCCGACAGCGTCCGGGTGCTCGACGCGCTGCCCGCGCGCGGCGGTGCCGGGACCTCGACGATCGCCGTTGACGCGGGGATAGAAATCGATACGGTGCTCCGCTGCCTCGGCATCCTGGCCGGGTACGGCTTTATCGAGCGCGGCGACGGCGGCTGGCGGCTGCGCCGGTCCCGCTAGGGTTGTTCGACCTCACCCGGCCCGGGCGATGAACTCGGGACCGGTACCGGCTGGCTGACGGTGAGTCCGCAGATGAAGTTCGCGTACGGGACCGGGGGGCGGTCCGGCGGCGGGGGCTGCCTGGTGCAGTGCGACTCGATCCACCGCACCCGCGGGTCCGGGCCAGGCGGTGACACAGGCAGCACGAACACCCGCACGTAGCCGCGGCTGATGTCGGCCTGCAACGTGGCCAGCGTCGGGGCCGGCACGTTGCCGAGGTAGCCGCCGATCGGCAGCACCTCCTGGCCGCTGTACAGGATGTAACTTGCCGCGGGGCCGGACGTGTCGGTGCCGAGCAGGGCGTCACCGGGTGGCGTATGGAACTCCAGTTGCTGGACGGCCCTGGTCAGGGCGGGCCCGGCGGCGGCCAGGGCCTGGTTACGGTGCGCGGTCTGCGACGACTCGAACGGGGTGTCAAACGGCCCGAGCCCGCGGATGACGGAGCTCACGGACGCCGCCGCGGGCAGCAGCAGCACGGCGGCGCCGGCGAACGCGACCGCGGTCAGCTGCCCGGCCCGGCCTGACCCGGGCAGCAGCAGCTGGGCGGCGGCGGATGCCGCCATGACCAGCGCTACCACGGTGAGCACGACCGGGCCGGATACCGTCCCTGACATCAGGTAGGCGCCGTAGCCGGCGCAGCCGAGCACCGTCGCGGCGGCGATCCGCCGCGCCCTGGCCGGCCAAGGGCGAGGTCCGCACGCGGCGATGCCGGTGCCGCACAGCGCGGCCACCGGGGGGACGAGCGCCGCGATGTAGTACGAGTTCAGGTAGGTACCGACGCTGAAGAAGACCGCGAGGACCAGCCACCAGCCGCCCCACAGCACGACGGCGGCGCGCAGCGGGTCGCGCCTGCCCTGGCGGCGCCGGGAGATGAGCACGCCCAGCGCGCCGGCCAAGGCCGCCGGCAGCAGCCAGCCGCCGTCCGCCGCGAACGGGCCGGCCAGCAGACGATGCCAGCTCGCCTTGATGCCTATGGTGTCGGCGTTCAGCAACTGCCCGCTCTGTTTGGCCGCGATCACAAGCGGTGAAGGCGGCCCGGCGATGCTCGCCCAGTTCCCGCTGAGCCGGCCCAGGCCGTTGTAGTCGAAGACCTGCGTGTACACCGAGTCGTTGGGGCTGCCGTCCACATAGGGCCGGTGCTGGGACGGGACCAGCGAGACCGCGGTCATCCAGGACAGGGACACCACGGCGGTGACCAGCCCGGCCAGCGCCACGTGCGCGCACCGGGTGCGCAGCCGCGCCGCGGGCGCGGCGAGCAGGTAGGCGGCGGCCAGCGCGGGCAGGGCCAGCCAGGCCTGGATCATCTTCGCCTGGAACGCCAGGCCGACCCAGACGCCGGCCAGCAGCAGCTGACGCAGCGACCCGGTGAGCAGCGCGGCGGACGTGGCGTCGGCGGCGAGCACGAGCAGCAGGATCAGCAGCGAGTCCGACACGTTGCCGCGGCTCAGCAGCACGGTGATGGGGGTGACGGCGAGCACGGCCGCGGCGGTCAGGCCGGCCGCGGGCCCGGCCAGCCGGCGTACCGCCCGGTACAGCACGCCGATGGTGAGCACGCCCTCGACCACTTGCGGCAGGACCAGGGCCCAGATGTGAAAGCCAAAGATCCGCAGCGACAGAGCCTGCACCCACAGCGCGCCGGGCAGCTTGTCGACGGTGACGGTCCCGGCTGGATCGAACGCCGCGAAGATGAAGTCGTGCCAGCTTTCCGACATGCTGCGGGCCGCCGCGCCGTAGAGGGGCTCAATGCTGGCGGCGGCCATTCCCCAGCCGTATGCGACCGCCGCGACGGCGGCGACGGCCAGCAGCGCCGGCCGCGCCCAGGCGGGCTGATCCGCGGGCGAGCGCCACGGCGTCAGGAAGCGGCGCCAGCGGGGTGCTCTGGATGCAAGCGCTGGTGCCGTGTCCGGGATAACCGCCATTCCCGCCCCACCCGCCCAGTATCACACTGGGCCGCCGTAACGGAAAATTAACGGGCGCGCCCTAGGACCGTCAGGCGACCCGTGCCTCGTCCTGCATCTCCGTGTCAGCCTCGTCGCTGAGGTCAGCATCGTCGTCGAGGCCGAACTCGAGCTCCATGGAGTGCTCCCGGGCCAGCTGGTCCAGCCCGTAGCGCTCGACGTGCTCGGGATCGGTGAGGCTGATCGTCCGGATTCCCTGCTTGGCCAGGCGCTCGTTGATCTCGGCGAGGTGGTCGCGGACGAGTTGCTTCTCGGTGTCGGTGGTCTTGCCCTTGTGCGGCTTCCCGGCATGCTCCAGGGTCGTGTAGTCCTGCCGGTCGCCTCGGGGGGTGCTGGTCGCCGGGGTCCGTGAGCTGCGCCGGGCGGGCCGGGCCGCGATGAGAAGCTCGCTCATCGGGTTGTCCGTGGCCAGCTTGTCGAAGACGTCGGCCTCCAGGACGACACGGCGCGGCTCGATGTCGTCCCGCAGGTACACGTCCACCACGGCCACCCGCAGCGCGGCCTGCTCCATAGCCTCGGCTTCGTCGGTGAGTGCCTCGATCTCCACCGGGCCTTCGCCGAGGTCCGGGTGCTCGTGCACCACGATACGGGCCAGGGCGTCATCGTGCATGATGAGCTGGCCACTCAGGTCGCTGAACCGGACAGTCTTCTGACCCATTGCTCGATCCCTCTCTAGACGCTGATGCGAGCGCGCTCGGCGGGCCCCGGCGAGGCCGGAGACCCTCGTGGGTGAACGCATGATCACCCTGCCGCATCGGCTCCGTCATGTCAAACTTCAGTTCGATCGGCGTGTCGCCATACGAAAGTACTCACGACCCGGTGCCCTGCGGCCTGTCTCGCCCCCATCGGCCGCTGCCTGGTGCAAACTGGGCACATGAAACCCGCGCAGGCAGGCCGTCCCGCGCAGGCAGGCCACACCGCGGCGGCCGGGGACCCCTGGCCGCCCGCGCTGGCCGCGGCGCTTGCCGGTTTCGAGCGTTACCTGCGGGCCGAGCGCTCGCTCTCGCCGCACACGGTCCGCGCCTATATCGGCGACGTCACCTCGCTGCTCGAGCACGCCTGCCGTCACGGGGTGCAGACCCCGGACGGCCTGGATCTGGCCCAGCTACGCGGCTGGCTGGCCGTCCAGCACGAATCAGGGGCGGCGCGGGCCACGCTGGCGCGGCGCGGCGCGGCGGCCCGCACGTTCACGGCCTTCGCGCACCGCTGCGGCTGGCTGGCGGTCGACCCGGGACCGCGGCTTGGCACCCTGAAAACCCGCCGCACCTTGCCGCACGTCTTGCGCCAAGACGAGATGCGGGCCGTGCTTGAGGCGGCCGGGCGCCGCGCCGCGGCTGCTAGCCTCCCCGCGGGCAGCCCCCCCGAGGGCAGGGCCGCCGAGGGCAGCCCCCCCGATGCGGTCGCGGGACAGCTGACCGCGACCGCGGTGGCGCTGCGGGATGCGGCGGTGCTTGAACTGTTCTACGCCACCGGCATCAGGGTCAGCGAGCTGTGCGGGCTTGACGCGGGCAGCCTGGATCACGGCCGGCGGACCGTCCGGGTCCGGGGTAAAGGTGACAAGGACAGGACCGTCCCCGTCGGCCTGCCCGCGCTGCGCGCGGTGACACGCTGGCTCACCGCGGGCCGCCCGGTCCTGGCCGCCGGGTCGAGTGGCCCGGCTTTGTTCCTCGGCGTCCGCGGCGGCCGCCTGGACCCGCGCGCCGCCCGCCGCATCGTGCACGAACGCCTGCGCGAGACCGGGACCGTCCGCGACACCGGCCCGCACGGCCTGCGCCACACGGCAGCCACCCACCTGCTCGAAGGCGGTGCCGACCTGCGCAGCGTGCAGGAGATCCTGGGTCACTCTTCGCCCGCGACCACCCAGATCTACACCCACGTCTCGATCGAGCGCCTCAAGTCAAGCTACCGCCAGGCCCACCCCCGCGCCTGACACCGCCCCGCACCCAAGCGGGCGCCGGGCGGGCGCGGGGGAGGGGGATCGTCAAGTATCCTTAATGACGTTCGCTGTGGCCGTACCGATCGGGTGCGTGCTCAGTGGGCTAAATCGCGTGCCCGCTCGCTCTCCGGAGCGAGGAGATCGCCGGAGCGAGATGATCGCCACGGCGGCCTTGTCGCTTAACGGTGGGACGCGCCGCTCGGTCCGCCGGCCGTCAGGCCGGCCGCAGGCGCGTCATGTCACGGGCACCAGGAACCAACCGAGCAGCGCCGCGTCAACGAAACGCGGCGCACGAAGGAAAGGGGCCGGGCCCGTGGCTCAGGTCGTCAGCATGAAGCAGCTTCTGGAGAGCGGTGTCCACTTCGGTCACCAGACCAGGCGCTGGAACCCGAAGATGAAGCGTTACATCTTCACAGAACGCAACGGTATCTACATCATCGACCTGCAGCAGTCGCTGGCCTACATCGACCGCGCGTACGAGTTCATCAAGGAGACCGTCGCTCACGGCGGGACCATCTTGTACGTCGGCACGAAGAAGCAGGCGCAGGAGGCGATCGCCGAGCAGGCGCGCCGGGTCGGGATGCCGTTCGTGAACCAGCGCTGGCTGGGCGGCATGCTCACCAACTTCTCCACCGTGTACAAGCGGCTGCAGCGGCTCAAGGAGCT
>JBEKGC010000395.1:0-6427 GCA_050013055.1 Streptosporangiaceae bacterium | reverse complement strand
ACGGCACCCGCGACCGGTTCAGCGCGCCGGCGGACGACCGTCACCCGGGCGCGGAACGGCTCCAGCAGGCGCAGCAGCTCGATCGTGATACCCCCGCCGCCCACCACAGTGACAGGCTGGCCGAACAGGGTCTGCCCGGCGGGCTGCCCCCAGCAACGTGCGCGGGCCCGCTCCGGCAGGCAGCGCAAGCCGGCCAGCAGCAGCGCGAGCGCATGCTCGGCCACCGGTTCGGCATAGGCACCCTTAGCCGATGTCCACCGCCGCCGATGGTCCAGAACACCAGCCTCGGCCACCCGCTCGATACCGGCCATCGGCAACTGCACCCACGAGATCCCCGGATGAGCCCGCAGGACCTCCCGGAGTTCCTCCACCGCCCCCGGATCGGTCCACACCAAGCCAGACGGGTTCTCGCCCAGCCCGACCGGCTCCCCGCCACCCCGGCGGATCGCATCCACCGCCCAAGCCGCCTGCCCGGGGGCAACGGCAACCAAGATCCTCATCCGCTCCATGACCTACACCTACCCCTCCCAGGACCGCCCGGTCATGCCGCCACACGGCAAACCTCACGCGGAATGAGCGGTAAATCAGTCGATCTCCGGTCATGACTGATCTACGGTGGCAGGGCTGGCCGACCTGGCGGTAAGGGCCAGAGACCGGTTGTCCCGCGAGGGTACAAGAATTGTCAGGAAGTAGACCCGGCCTGGCCGTCAGTCCAAGTCCGTCGCGGAGCGCGCAGCGGGACATCACGTTTCAGCAGAAACGCCGCCGTGACAGACGTCCGGGGGTCGGCGGCATGTGCGGATGTCCGCTGCGCCAGTGATCGCGCATAAATATTCGGGTGTCGATCGGCGGGACTGTGTTGCCAGGAAGGGGTGCTCGCAGACGACGTCGCGAGCGCTGGAAGTACGGCGGCAGGTCAGGTGACGCGGCGGCCGCTTCACGAAGTGCGCAAGGATGACCCCGTCTCCAGCAGGGTCTTCAGGCTGGCCAGGACGGCGGGCCACCCCTCGGAGATCGCCGGCAGCACGGTGCTGTCCGGCGCGAAGCCGTCGTGGGTGACGGTGAGCTTGACCACACCGTGGCCGACGTCCTCGATTTCGAAGGCGACATTGGAGCGGGCTTCGGCGCGCCAGGTCGCTGCGGTCGCCTCGTCCATGCCGACCGCAGCAGCCCACTCAGGGGTGATCGTGTGCCAGGTATAGGCCAGCCGGTGGGGCGGATCGGACACCAGGATCACCTGCTCAGGACCAGTCACGACCAGTCCGACTTCGTCGTGCGCCATCTCATAGGCAGAACCCCTCTTCCAGTCGGAATGGAAGGTCTTCGGACCAGCCTTCTGGTGCCGCCAGTAGCGCTTCATCAATGCGGGGTCGGTGAGTCCCTGCCACACGCGCTCGGGAGTCTCCTGAATGTAGGTCGTGTAGACGAAGGTGGTCTGCTCACCCATGGCGGTAACCTCCGGTGCGATAGCGGGATCCGGTCTTGCAGGTACCCCGAGTTCGATGGAGACATGCTGCGATACAGGGATGCAAATGGCGGGATCGCCAGCCCCGATTGCCAGTTCTGGTCGCCGGCGTCGCGATGCTCACGAAGCTAGGCGACGCGGCCTCGCCCTCGACGCTGGCGGCGGCCAAACTTCCGCTCATCACGCACATGAGCGCGATCAGCCAGGCCCAACGGATCACGATGATGTGGTATCGCGACGCTGCTGTCATGGAGGTGGTGGCTGGTGACAGTGCTCTTACTTGAGCAGCTTCTGCACCTTGCGGAACTTGGGGTGCTGCGAGTCACGCAGCCACTCGAAGAGCACCATTTCCGACGTCACGATCTCCGCACCGTGCTGCCGGGCACGGGCGATCGCGGCTACCCGGTCAGCCGGATCACGCGAGCCGGTCGCGTCAGCGGCCACGAGCACACGATGGCCGGAACCGAGCAGGTCAAGCACCGTCTGCAGCACGCAGACATGAGCCTCGCATCCCGCGACGACAATCTCGCTGGCCCCGGCGGGCAGCAGCGCGGCGAAACCCGGATCGCCCACCGCAGAAAACGTCGTCTTGGGCAGCACGGCCTGCGGGTAAGCGGCGAGCGACCCGACCGTCGGGCCCAGGCCAGCCGGGTTCTGCTCGGTCGCAAATACCGGCACATCCAGCAGCCGTGCCGCCTCGGCGAGCCGAACGGCCCGGGCCACGACAGCCTCGTTGTCGTAGATGGCGGGCACGAGCCGCTGCTGCAGGTCGATCAGGAGCAGCACAGCGCCCTCGGCGGTAAGAAGCATAGATCGACGCTACTTCATCAGGCGGCCGCCTGACAGCGCTCCTGCACTCGTTATGCGTGCAGCCACCCGACGCGCTGGCCTCGGGCGTGGGCGGAACGCTTAGGGCAGCATGGCTGTCAGGCTTCCTGGCCGGCCCCGGGCAGCAGGGCGGGCTCGACTTCCGGCAGAGCACGCATTTCCTCGGTGAGTTCGGCCCGCGTGGCACCCGCAGTTGCGGCATGTGAGGGCGTCCGGACTCTGGCCCGCGCTCGAAAAGTAGCTATACTTATGGCTATGTCACCCGCAGAGCAGATGTCCCTCGCAGACGTAAAGAACCGGCTGTCGGAGGTCGTGGACAGGCTGGAGCGGGAGCATGGCCGCGTGGTGATCACCAAGCATGGCCATCCGGCCGCGGTGGTCATCAGCCTGGACGACCTGGAATCCCTGGAGGAGACCCTCGACGTCATGGACAGCGCGCCGCTCCTAGCCGACATCCGCGAGAGCCTGGCCGAGCCCGGTGCAGACGACGCACCTGTGCTGACCAGGGAAGATGCCCTGCGCCTCATCGCTGACCGGTGAACGAGGGTGATTTCGCGATCGCCTGGGCAGCACCGGCCCGCCGCGCGCTAGCCCGGCTGCCCGAGAAGGTCGCGACCTCAGTAGTGGAGTTCCTGTACGGGTCCCTCGCCGCGAATCCGCACCGGGTCGGCAAGCCGCTCCGGCTCGGCCTCAGCGGGCTTCACAGCGCCTGGCGCGGTGACTACCGGGTGATCTACCGTATTGACGTCGGCATCCGGCAAGTTACCGTCCTTGCTCTCGAACACCGGTCTGACGTCTACAGGCCACGGCAATTTTGAGCGCCCCCCAGGCCGGCATTACCGGACGTTTCCGCTACGCCCGACGCAAGTGCACCGGGCCTCTCCGCAGACCCGCCAGGTCAAGCCCAGGTGCTGTCGGCTCGGGTCAAACGATCAGGCAGCGGCATGAGCGGTAAATCAGTCGAGCTCCGCCGCCAGCTCATCTACGGTGGAGGTTGGCCAACCTGGCGGTAAGGAAAGGCACCGGTTGTCCCTTGAGAGGGTTCAAGAAGGCCAGGAAGTAGACCTGGGCCTGCTGCCAGTCAATGTCCACAATGCGGCATGACCGGGCGACCCCAGGTGGTTTCTGCTCTGCATGTCTATGCGGCATCCGCGAGGTCATGGAGACAACGGGAATGTGAAATGAGGCTGCATGACGCGTCGCGACAGGCGCGCACGTAGTCGCGACATAGCGGGCGCCCGATCGCCGATTCGACCACCAGGCGCGATACAACGCAAGGCGATCTAGGCAGGGCTCAGTGAAGCACCCGGAGCAACGAGCACGAAGGCCGGCAAGTTGGGCATGGTGCAGTACGCGAATAGTCTAGCCGGCTGACGTCGAACAGGATAGACGAAGCTCTGTGGTATGCCGTAGGCTGACCAACTATCACATAAATACTCGGGAGGGACGCATGGTTACAAGCATCTTCATTAGCCACTCTGGCCAAGACATCGACGGTCCTTTGCGGCTGGTGGAAGACCTGAAGCGCATAGGTATTAAAGTCTGGTTTGACCAAGAACAGATACGGGTCGGCGACCGTATTACTCGCAAGGTCGAACAAGGACTCAAAGAAGCAACCTATATAGCTATCTGGCTAACGCGGGCCAGCGTGGAGTCGGGATGGGTCCATACCGAATGGGACACGAAATTCGAGCCGGAGGCTGCCACCGGCGAGACCATAGTGCTTCCATTGCTCGCCGAAGACTGTGATATACCGTACTTTCTCGCGGGCAAGAGATATGCCGACTTTCGCCATGATTACCAAAAGGGTCTAGCCGACTTGCTGGCGGCTATCAAGGTGGAGGACTGGGAAAGTCCTTCAGGGATGAAGTTCCGTCTCATCTTGCCCGGGGCATTCGTCATGGGATCTGACGACGGCGAGGAAAATGAGCGCCCACCACACCAAGTGACAATCGGAAGACCCTTCTACATGGGCAACCACGTAGTCACCCAGGCCTTCTGGCGAGAGCTTATGGGAACTAAGCCATGGGAAGGCGATGCGAAGGTCCGCGAAGGAGATAATTTCCCGGCCGTCAACGTCACCTGGTATGACACGCAGCTATTCCTTGATCGTATGAGTGAGCGAGATTCTGCGAACTCATACTATCTACCTTCTGAAGAAGAGTGGGAATATGCAGCCCGGGCCGGGACTGATACCGACTTTAGCTTCGGCGACGACCCGCGCGATATGCGATTTTTCGGCTGGCATAGAGATATAACTCAAGGCGGCGAAGAATATGGACACGAAGTCGGAAGGAAGCGACCAAATCCGTGGGGCTTGTACGATATGCATGGAAACGTTTGGGAATGGATGGATGACTGGTATTACGGTTCTTATTCTGCCCAACCTAAGCTAAATCCGGTCGAGAAGGTACTGCGTGGGGGAGGCTGGGACTACCCAGCATACGGCGCGCGTTCAGCATTCCGAAATCACCTCCTTCCGACGCGGTCAAATTACGTTATCGGCTTTCGCCTAATATGCAGGCCTGCCTAAACGCGACCACAGCGTTTTAGTGGATCTCGACGCGGCGCCTCTCCCTTGATTTCCGGGCTTGATTTCCGGGCTTGATTTCCGGGCTTGATTTCCGGGCTTGATTTCCGGGCTTGATTTCCGGGTCGATGAAGGCAGGGTGAAGAGGGCATGGTTAGTACTCCAGCCTGACTTCGTTTGATCTTGTGGCATGGCGATGCTTGAAGAGGGTGGAGCCAGGGCTCCGGCGTGTTCCGTGAATGTCCCATTTCTGTCTAATCAAGGCCGTGGAGGCGGAGGATTTCGGCGGGGGTGGGAGCGCTGGGAGCCAACAGGGGAGCCAATGTCCGCAGGCGCCAGGCGACGTCAGGCCAAAGACTCTCCGGCAGGGCCGTCAGCGCTGAAAAGCGCTCGTTCCCTCGCCCTGCCGGGGCCCTGAAGCTATTGCCGCACGCCGGAAGGAAACCCCGTGCAGGCCACGCCGAGTAACGATTTAGACGCTGACTACACTCCGCGCTACATCTGGCTCGCGAAGCTGCTGCGGGGATACATCAAGCGGCATTGGGCCCTGGCCACAGCCACTCCGCCGCCGCTGGGACAAGGCCGAGCGCTGGAAGGCCGCGGCCGATGCCATCTTCTCGATCGCGAGCGGAACGAACAAGCCGCTGCGTTGCTGCGCCAGGCTCAGGCGGTTTACCGTGCGATTAATTCAGCAGGCGAACAACGAATAATCGCGATGCTGGATTCCGAGAACCTCTGAATCGCCATCTTTCGCTCAGAAGCCCGGTTCGGTGCAGCCGCTCGTGCCGAGGAGGGCGACCGAGGCGGTGGCCCAGTCGTATTCGAAGCCGGCCTGGCTTGTCCCGTACATGCCGCAAGCGGCCATGCCGGTGTTGTCTGCGGCCATGCTGCCGGTAACCGTGTGGCCCAGGACGGTTATCTGGACCGTGCCGGTGAGGGTGAAGCTAGTGCTGGTGAACGACCCAGTCAGGGTTCCGGTGGCGCTGGCTCCTGAGACAGACGCCGCGGCGGTCAGCGTGATGCTGGTGGCGGCGGATCGCGCTCGCGTGTCAGCTAGCTGAAGACTTCGCGCGCGAAGCTGACCCAGTCGTGCCTGCTGCCGCGGCGTCCGCTGCGGCCGGGTCGGCTGCGGCGGGCGGGCCGGTACGCCGGGCCTTGGGTGAGTTTCTCTTCGTGCCGGCCAGCTCTGGCTCGAGGTTCTTCTCGGCTGCATCCACAACGCCGAGGTCAGCCCGGGTGTGCAGTTCGGCTGCGGTGATCAGCAGTTCGACGACAGCTGACGGCGCTTGGCGCCGGGCCTCGGCCAGGCTATGCAGTTCCCTGAGCAGGTGAGCGCGCTGCCGGCGCAGGACGCCGTCCAGCGTTTCCGGGTCACCTGCCTGAACGGCCGCCATCAGCTTGAGGAAGAAGTCGTCGCGGTAACCGCGCAGCCGAGCGCTCGGCTCGCTCAGCCAGCGGTCCAGCTCGGCTCGGCCGGCCGGTGTCAGGTGATGGACAACCCGGTCTGGCTTTACTGGCTGCGGCTGGCGCTCGGACTCGATGAGTTCGTCCCGGCTCAGCCGGTCAAGGATCTGATAGAGATGCCCGATGTTCAGCCCGCCCCA
>JBEKGC010000394.1:0-6459 GCA_050013055.1 Streptosporangiaceae bacterium | reverse complement strand
GGCAGGACCCAGCAGCGCACGTCAGGGCGGGGACGGGCATCGGCACTGCCCGGAGTCACGTCCTCAGCATCGCTGACCTCCTTCGACGGACTCACTCATTACGAGCGACCTCATGTCGCACTCCCAACCTGAATTGGCTGGTCAGCGGGGCTGGTGTGAGCGGAGTTGGTGGTGCTCGGCCTGATGGGTGCCCGTAGGCATAGGTCATGATCATCTGTCAGCGGGTGGTGTGCTGGCGGGTCAGGACGAGCAGGGCGCGGAGCAAGGCGGTGCCCTTGCTGGGGTCGATGCGGAGGCGGGTGAGGCTCCGCCAGTTCTTGAGGGCGCTGAAGCCGTGCTCGACGGGCGCGCGGGCGGCGGACAGGGCCTGGTTGGCCTGGCGCTGGGCGGGGGTGGTCTTGCGGGTCCGGGTGGATTTGTATCCGGTGATGATGACCGGGTCGTCGGGGTCGGGGTCCAGGCCGGTGAACCCGAGGTCGGCGAGGGCGCCGAGCCCGGCGGCGCGCAGCCGGCCGGCGATGTGGTCGTGGCGGGCGGCGGTGATCTCGCTGGCGGCGCCGCGGTGAGCTGGGGAGATCCAGATCAGGTTGCCTGCCTGGTCGGTGAGGGCGAGGAACAGCAGCCCATGTTTCTTGTGCTTGCCGTTGTAGTTGCTGCGGTTGGCGGTGCCAGGCCGGCGGCGGGTGGGGATCAGGGTGCCGTCGAGCAAGACTGCCTCCCCGCCCTGCTTGGTGATCGTGGCGAGGGCGCGGTCCAGGCGCGGGGCGCGGGCGGCGAGCAGCCTGATGATCTCCCAGGTCCACCGGCTGATAGTGGACGCGGAGACGCCGTTGCCGCCGGCCATGTCGGCCAGCCGGTGGTCGTGGCGCAGCGTGGCCACCACGATCAGCGCGATCTTGCCGGGCGGCAGCTTGCGCCACCGGGAGCCGATCTTCTTCAGGCGGGCGCGCAGCAGATCGGCGACGAAGGTGAGCGTCTGCCGTGACAGCGGCAGCGCGCACTGGTAGACAAGCGGGGTGCCCTCGGCGGGCTGGATGGTTGTTTTCACACGCGCCTACGCGCCCGCCGGGGGCATCCCGGCAGGCCGGACCCGTGCAACCTGGCGGGTCAGGGCGCGATGGCGAACTTCCCGGCCGCGGTGCGGCGCAGCCAGCCGCGGTCTTCGAGCCGCTTGAGCTTGGCGCGGATGTTCTCGCTGTGGCGGCCGGTCACGTCGAGGCCGCCCCGCTGGGCGGCCATCACGCAGGTCACCGGCCCGCCGGTCTCGGCCGCGGCCGCCGCGACCGCCTCCACCAGCGACCGGTAGTCACCGGGCAGGTCGCCGGGGCCGGATGCCTGGCTGCGCGGGGGCACCAGCAGCCCGAAACCCCGCTGCGCCGGCCCGGCGGCGCCCGGCCCGCCGGCTGCGTCACCGGCTGTCAGCTGGGTGATGACCTGCCCGGCTATCACCAGCCGTTCCAGCTCGTGCTCGGCGTCGGCCAGTTGCTTGCGCAGCAGCTCGACCTCGCCGGTCAGCTCGGTGACCCGGCTGGTGATCCGTTCCGTCAGCTCCATCCCGCCCCCCGAGGTTCATTACCGTGCGAACAGGGATGGACACATACGATAACCGGTAGGGTCCGCCGAACCTGGCTCGACACGCCGGGACAAGCCCAAGCACGTCAAATGATCATCAGCTACGCTCAGCCGCTCCCATCAGCACGAGCACCCTCGATTCGGTTCATACCAGGCCCCTGACCAGCAACTTCAGGTTGGAACGACCTCAGTTCCCCGAGGATCACGTAGTCGAAGGCGGCGTCGCCGACCACGTTGAACATGTACGGGTGGGGTGAGTAATCGGACGTCTGCTCTGATCCGAACAGGCTGCCCTGGTGACCGGTGTAGGACCGGAGGTCGTAGGCGAGCCGGGAGATCCTCCTTACCTCGCGGCTGGCCATAACCGTCTTGAGGCCTTGCGGAATCGCTTCGTGGCGGCGGTCTTGACGTGCGTGCAGCCGGGCTGGCAGTCGCAGGGAGCGTCGTCGGCGAGACGCATCCCGTAGCCCTCGATCGCGGCCACGAAGGTGAGGTGGGCGAGTGAGGGGTGCTCTGGAGGCCAGGCACCTTATTGCCGGTCCTGGACAGTCAGGATCTGCGTTAGGGCGACACTCGCGGTATCCTGCTTATTGTCGACTGCGCCGACCGCTGGCCGCCAGTTACGTCGCGCTCTTGTTGACCAACAAGCTGTTCCGCCGTAGGCCTGGCGGCGGGATCCCTACAAGAATCTTGATGATCGGCAGGACTCATGACGCCTGACCGGGGATCCAGCATGAACTCAGCAGCGAGCAGCCCGTAACCTCGAGCCAGCTGCTGGAAGCCCTGTCCTGATTCAAATGTCGTGACGCAGCCTGGCCCGCAGGTTCGGCGGCTCAGCCCATTCCCATGGTGCCTGCAGGGCCGCGGTTTCCTAGACAGTTAAGCTGATTAGCGCCTAAGCCCGGCGCAGATTCCGTCCCAGAGCGCGACCCTAGCAGCTAGGACCGATCCGATTGTGGCGGCGCATTGGTCCCAATTTGCGTTGTCGTCACCACAGAGTTCGATCAGCACCTGCATCGCCAGGGGGCTGTGGCTATCAGCATCCACCTCGATGTGGCGTTCTAGGTACAGTCTGAATCTGGCAAGACGTCCGCTGGGATCCTCTATGCCAAGGATATGCTCGAACATCTCGGGAATGAGATCCTCTCGCCCGAAGGCAAAGGCCGCTGCCTGGCAGTGCAGCGGCTCCTTCATGAGGACCTCCCAGGTTGACCTTACAAACGCGCTCGCTGCAGCCGGCGCACCCGCCTCCACGAGGGCAGGGGTGACTGCGGCGCCGGAGCGTACCTTATCCATGAAGGTGCACACGGGTGCCAGGTCAGCGCCTGCGTCACTCATGGCGGTCAGGTAGAGCTCGAAGTGACTCTGGTATCCGTCCGCGAACTCGTCGCTCTCCTCGGCAAGGACTATCTCGTTTATCAGCCTGCGGCTCACGGGGAATCCCTGCGGCATCCAGGGCACGGTGACGCAGGTGAGGCTGGCTTGCAGCGTCTTGAGCAGCGACATGAAGTCCCATACGGCGAAGACGTGGCTTTCCATGAACCATGCCGCTTCGTTAATCGAGCGGATACGTGAGTATACGGGGTGCGCGAGAACGGTCTCCCGCTGCGGCCTTATCGCCTTCTGCAGCCGGCGTAGCCATGGGTTGTCGTGTTCGAATTTGTATCGTGATACCATTGAATTACTACTTTCTCCGGAGAAAGCCGCGACGGACATGGCCGCCGATCTGGCATGTGGATTCCTGCAGTATAATGACGGCCGCCTCTATTACGAGGCGAACGGATCCGGGCCGGCTCTTGTCTTTGTTCACGGATTCTCCCTTGACCGGCGGATGTGGCGGCTACAGTCCGAGCACTTCCGGGGCTGCTTCCAGGTAATCGCGTACGACTGCCGCGGGTTCGGTCGCTCATCGGCACCGATAGCGCCGTACTCGCACGTTGACGACCTCCAGCACCTGCTCGATTATCTCGGAGTCGGGCGCGCCCATCTGGCGGGCCTGTCTATGGGCGGGCGCATAGCGATCAATTTCGCCCTTGCCGAGCCGGGACGAGTGCAATCGCTTAGCCTTATCAGCGCCGATGTCGGCGGGTATAGCTTCCGGATAGACTGGGATCCCGCCGGGGATACCCTCGAAATGATGAAAGCATCCTGGCTCGGTCATGAGATATTCGCACAGGCACGGGCGCGGCCCGCTATTTTCGCGCAGCTCAAGGAAATGGTCGGGGACTATTCTGGGTTTCACTGGAAGGGTGCCGACCCAAGATGGCCGTCGGATACGGATGCGGTGAGCCGTCTGGCTCGGATTGCGGCTCCGACAGCGGTACTGGTCGGCGGGCGTGATCATCCAGATTTCCTGGCAATCGCCGCACTGCTCACTTCCCAGATACGCCAGGCCAGGCTCTTTGTCATCGCCGGAGCCGGACACCTGGCCGTGATGGAACAGCCGACCGCCTGCAACAGGCTTATCGAGAGTCATGTGACCGCCTCGGCTCCATGAGATGCCACGAGGCCGCAGAACGTCCTCCAGCCTGCCGACTTGTACCACTCTCGACCGAATGCGGAGATTACCGGCGGGGACGGCAGCGTCGCCAAGGTACGCCAGAAGGCGTCGACGAGCCCGCTGTAGCGCACTGCGGTCCAGAGGTCGTCCCTGGTGAAAGGGCACCCCCGCATCCGCACAACGCGGATGTCGTAGCCGCCGCGAAAGCTATTGCCTCCCATCATCAACGGCGGGCGCCAAAGCTGGGCTCCGGGCGCACGTATCGAGTACCTGACGCTGGCAGCGACGTGGCCGCCGTGCCAGAGGTCGGAGTGCTCGGCGATATCCGGCATGGTCGGGGGGAAGAAGTAGTGTCGCTGAGCTGGAATGTCGGCTCGGTCGAAGTTACCCGGTACGAAGTGCCAGCGGTTGTATTGCATGCGCTGGGCGACGGTCCACAGGAGCCTCGTGATCTCCGGCTCTGTCCGAGCCCGCGCCAACTCGGGATGCGGAAGCGCGCAGCAGAAGAAGTCTGGCTTGCGGAGGTCAAGCACTTTGGACAGGCACCCTTGCGGCGTGTCCATCAATCGTGTCAGGTCCCGGATCGCGCTGGACATCCCGTAGTCCGCGGCAAGGTCCCGCACTGCGGCTGCCACGATGGCCGCGAGGAGCGCCTCGACCCGGGTCGGCGTGTCCTCGCTGGGCGTCCCGGCGAGCCGCCGGATCGCGTCGCTGATTACTTGTTCTGCGGCGGTCCCGTCCCTTACCTCGACTGCCGGCTCGTCCTCAGTGAGCTGGGCGAGCGTCACGGGCAAGACCTCGTGGGACCGTCTCCGCAGCGGAACGGGGGCGATGACTTCGCGCTTGGCGAAGGTTATGCCGCTGATCCGGCGGAAGCGCAGCCATCCGGAGTTGTCGACTGCCGTGCTCAGCTCCGCGATCTGCCCGGCGAGGACCGCTGCCGGCCGGGTGGCCAGGTCCGCTGGCACTGGTTCGCCGGCGGCCGCCGCGTACCGGCGCCACCGGTCTACCAGCCAGGAGCGCAGGCTGACCGCGCTGAGCTGGCGGCCGTTGAATTCCTCGAAGCGGATCGACCTGCCCGCACGGAAGAGCACGTGCGCGGCGGCTACGAGGAGCCGCTCCCCGCTAGTCCAGGACGCCAGTGGCCGGCATGCCAGGCCGTCGAGGATCCCGCCACGCAGGAGCGTGTTGCTTCCTGCGTCCGAGCGTGAGTAGACCTGCCGACCGATATAGATGAGCACTGTCTCGACGCGATCCACCCAGTCGGCGACCTGCCGGACGCGGGCGGGCAGGGACCCGTCGGCTTGCCATGTGGCGAGCATCTCTTCGAGCCCTTCGCGCTCGTGCCTCTCTGCCGCCCACCATGCCTCATGCGCCTCAGCGGCACGCTCGAGCGCCGCGGTTCCCAGCTGCAGGCCGCCTACCAGTTCCTCCGCCGGGACGGTTCCTAGCTCGTCGCGGCTTAGTAGTGACAGCTTGCCTTGCGGGGAGTAAGCCACCAGAACGTCGCAGTCGCGGCTGCTTGCCGGGCGCATCCTCACCTGTTCTTTCCCCATCGCCTCGTGCAGGACGTGCCGCTCCCAGGGCAGCAACCCGGCGAGTCCTTCGTCGTACGGGGTCCGGCCGGCTGCGGTGAGCAGCAAGACCAGGGCCGCGTAGGCAGGCTGCTCCTTCAGCGACCTGGCGCGCGCCTCGCGGAAGAGATCCGGCGCTGCGGAGCCGAGACCGGGGCCGTCTTGGGTGGTCATCGGCGTTCCTTCAGTGGGTCACGGCCGTTGATGTCGCCCGCCATGACCGGAATCACCTGCTGCACGAGCGCAGCTGCCTCCAGCGCAGCCGAGATCCTGGATCGCCATTCGCTCGCTAGCCCGGCGGCGAGGCAGAGCTCGCTGGACCGCACGGTGCCCAGGCAGCCGGAGCTGCCGCAGCGGCAGTCGAAGCTCCATGGGTCGTCATACCGGAAGGTCCGGTAGTCGCAGCACACCTCGTCACCGCGCCTGATGTCGGTGACGGCGATGCCTGCCGACAATCCCAGGTCCAGTACCGAAGGCTCGCAGGAGTGGTTGAAAAGGTGCGCGCCGTGGCAGGGGATGATGTGGCCGCGGTCCGCGCGCCGGTACCCGTACTCGGCGGCCCAGGCTAGTACGCTGCCGGGCAGCGTAGCCTGCTCGGCGGGGCTGAGCACCCGGCACCGTGGGCATGGTGCCCACACTGCGGTGCCTAGGGGGATATCGCGCACCGCGATGACGCCGGCGCCATGGATGCGGCTCATGCCCGGGAGGAGCGCCGGGTGCAGGGTCATTTCAGCTCCAGGATGCCGGAGATTTCCTCTTCGGCTTCGCCGACGAGCGCCGGGTCACCGCCGATGACGAGATATCTCCACTTGC
>JBEKGC010000393.1:0-11003 GCA_050013055.1 Streptosporangiaceae bacterium | reverse complement strand
ATGACGATGAACAAGATCCGGCCCGCCCGGCTGGCCGGCCCGGCCAGGTAGACCGTGACCAGCTGCGCGGCATTGGTGCTGTGGCTCAGATCCCAGGCCAGCCGGCAGGCGATCCCCGGGTTGTCGCCGCAACTGCCAGTCAGCGTGCCCGTGACGTCCGCGGGAGCAAGGCCGGTGGCATGGAACACAGAACCCCTTCCGCCGACGGATGCCAACCCAGGCGAGGCTACTGCGCCACCGCCGTCCGCGGGGCCGCCCTGGCGTTAAAGCTCCGCACGCACCCCGGCGAGGTCGGGATCACGGTCCGCGTTCGCGCGCAGATCCGGGTTGGCCTCGATCGCCTCGGCCAGCGTCATGGCCGCCTCGTCCAGCAGGCCGGTCCGCGCCTGGGCGCAGGCCAGGCTGTATCCCGCCAGGCCGACCGCGGGCGCGAGCGCGCGCAGGTAGCGAGCCGTGCCCAGCGCGTTCGTGTGCAGCGCGATGGCCCGCCCAGCCTGGCCGTGGTCCAGGTAGTAGTCGCCGAGGTGCCCGGTGGCGTGCCAGAAGCCGCGGACGACGATCTGCAGCCAGAGCAGCCGCCCGTTCAGCCACGGTGGCGCGCCGGGTCCAGCAGGTCCTCGTCAGGCAGCGCCCACATCCGGTCGGTCAGCTCCGCGCTGACCCGGCGGCATTCCGTGATGACGCCGCCCCGCGGCTGTGCGTCGTAGCCGCGGTAGACCTCGGCGGAGGAATGGTCGATGTCGCCATACGTAGCTGGTGCCAGTGTCTTATGCAAAGTCGCGTTAGGCAAAGAACCCGCTGCGGCTGATGCCCGTGCTACCTGCACCGATCGCTCGCGCAGGCCCAAAAAGGCCTGCACTCGCGACCGGTTTTGCCTAACGCTCAGGGCCTGCCGCTAGAGCCGCGAGCCGTTCGGCTTGCTGCCTTTTGAAGTGGCTATTGTGCGCGACCAGGGGAACGGCGGCCCAGCGGTCCGGCCCGCCCCCCTCGCTGCCCGCGCCATAGCCCGTCGCGGCCAGCAGGATCAGCTCCTCGGCGGCGGCCAGGCTCAGCCAAAGCCACCGTGCTACGCAAACCAGCCATGGGTCAGCCCTCCTTGCGGGCGGTGAAGATAAGGTTGTGCGCCACGTGCAGGGTGATCGCGGCGAATCCGGTGGTCTGCAGCCGGGTCAGGAACGCGGCCGGCTCGACCGGATTGTAGGTGTCGCCTTCGTGGAACCGGTGCAGCCCGTCGCTGGCCAGGCTGTCCGAGCCGAGGAACACACCACCCGGACGCAATATCCGGAACGACTCCGCCAGCACCCGATCCTGCCCGGCGCGAGTAGGCACGTGGTGCAGCATCGTGCAGGTGACCACCGTGTCGAATGAGGCGTCCGGGTACTCCAGCGCGGCCGCGTCGCCGAACACGACAGAGACGTTGCTGCCTGCGTACTTCTCCGCCAGCCGGGCGGCCGATTCCTGTTCGTGTTCCACCGCGATGAGGCGGCTGACCCGCGGTTGCAGCCATTCGGTGGCGGCCCCCCAGCCTGGCCCGAGTTCCAGCACCTCGGCCCCGAGCGACACGCCCGCGGTCGCCTGCGGCAGCACCTCGTCCTGGATGTGGCCGAACCATTCCCGGCTCGGCATCAGCTTTGCATGGTTGGAGTTCATGGCCTCGACGCTAGGCCGCGGATACCCCGGGGCATAGCGCGTAACCGGCCATGTTGTGTCGCCAGCCGGACAGCCCCCAAAGCCCCCGGAGCCCCCAAAGCCCCCGCCTACTTCAGCTGCCGACGGGGCTGACCCGCAGCCCGGTGTGCCTGGCGGCGAACGCGAGGGTATCCCCGGACAGCTCCGCGCTCCGGCTGACCGCGCGCGCGCCGTGACCCACCTGGCCTTCCGCCCGCAGCAGCACGGGCCGCCCCGCTGAGGTGGCATGCTGCAGCGCCGCGCACATCTTGTAGGCGTGCACCGGGTCCACCCGCGTGTCGTTGGTGAACACGGTGAACAGCACGGCCGGGTAGGCCGTCCCCGGCCGCACGTGATGGTACGGCGAGTAGGAGAGCAGCCAGCCGAGCTGCTCGGGGTCCTCGGCGGTACCGTACTCGGTGTTCCAGGTCTGCCCGAGGCCGAACCTCTCGTATCGCACCATGTCAAGCAGCGGCGCCGAGCAGATCACCGCCGCGTACAGCTCGGGCCGCTGAGTCAGCGCCGCCCCGACCAGCAGCCCGCCGTTCGATCCGCCCGAGATGGCCAGCTGCGGCCGCGTGGTCCACCCCTCGTCGATCAGCGTCTGCGCCGCGGCGTGGAAATCGTCGAAGACGTTCTGCTTGCGGTCCAGCATGCCGGCCCGGTGCCATTCCTCGCCCTCTTCGCTGCCGCCGCGCAGGTTGGCCACCGCGTACACACCCCCGGCACTGACCCAGGCCAGGATGTTCGGCGAGTAGGCGGGAGTCAGGCTGATGTCGAAGCCGCCGTACCCGTACAAGATCGCGGGACGCGGCACGCCGGGCCCCTCCGGCCCGCTGATCACGATCATCCGCACCTGGGTGCCGTCCTTGGACGGGTAGGTCAGCAGCCGCGTGACCACGGCCGGGACCTGCGCCAGGCCCGGCGCCGTCGCCCAGGTGCTCGTCACGGCGTCCCGCGCGTCGAACCGGAGCACCTCGGAAGGCGTCGCGTAATCGGTGTAGACGAACCAGGCCTCGTGCCCGCCCTCGGGCCGCTCGCTCATCCCGCCGACGGTACCGATCCCCGGCAGCGCCACCACGCCCACCTGCTCACCCGTCTGCAGGTCGTGCACGGTGATCTCGCTGAGCGCGTGCCTGGTCCAGCTGGCCAGCAGCACGGCCCGGCCCATGTCCGGCCCGTCCAGGATCGCGTATCCGCGGAGCACCGCTTCCGGGTCCTGATTGATCAGGTCTCGCCAGGTCGCGTGGTCACCGGCCGTGGCGGGGTCGGTCACCGCGACCCGTCCGCGCGGCGCGCCGGCGTCGGTGAACACGTAAAGCCGTCCGTCGCGGCCGATCCGCAGGCCGGTCCAGGCGTCCAGCCCCTCTTGCACCACCCGCAGGTCAGGCGTCGCGGGGTCGCCGTCGGACAGGTCGGCCAGCCACAGGTCGTTGCGCGGCGCGGTGCCGCGCGACGCGGAAATGACCAGCCATCGCCCGTCCCGGCTGACCGAGACCGAGTAGTAGTCGGTCTTGTCCCGCCCGGTGCCGAAGATGAGCGTATCGGAGTCGGCGGGCGTGCCGAGCTGGTGCAGGTAGACCCGCCGGTGGTATTGGCTTTCCCCGTCGGGCACGGCCTCGGGGGCCAGCCTGCGGGTGTAGTAGAAAGCCTTGCCGCCGGGCAGCCAGGCCACGTTGGAGTACCGGCAGCGGTCGATCGGCCCGTCCACCAGAGCCCCGGTGGTGACGTCCATCACCCGCAGTATGGACTCCTCGTCGCCGCCTTCTGACAGCTGGTAGGCGAGCAGCCTGCCCTCCTTGTCCGGCTGCCAGTCATCCAGCGTGGTCAGCCCGGACGGATCGATCGCGGCCGGGTCGATGAGCACCGTGACCCCAGAACCGTCGGCCAGCTGAGTGCATAGCACGCCGTGCTCCTGACCGGGGTCGCGGCGGGTGAAGAAGAAGCGTTCGCCGCGCCAGACGGGTGTCCCCACGTAGCCGACGTTGAGCAGTTCCCGCACCTGCCCGGCGAAGTCGTCCCGGCCGGGCAGTTCCGCGCGCTGCGCGGCGAACAGCTCTTCCTGGGCGGCGAGCCAGCCGGCCCGCTCGTCGCTTGCGCTGTCCTCGAGCCAGCGGTAGGGGTCGCTGACCTGGTATCCGAGGACATTCTCGGTCAGATCGAGCCTGCGTGCCTGCGGATACCTGAGCTCCCTCATGCAGGAACTTTACGGGGTCGGCCAGCTTGTGGGCTGAGGAGGTAGCGGATCAGCGTACCAGGGGACACACTAGAAGTATGGAGTCCAGATAGGCGGTCGGCGCCAGCGGGAGGTGCGGTGCGGCGAGTCTTGCTGCTCAACGTGACGTATGAACCGCTGACCACTGTCGGACTGCGCCGAGCCGTGGTCCTCGTGCTCGGCGGCAAGGCCGAGGTGGTCCACCATGACGCGGCGGGGGCGGTGCTGCACGCGGCGTCGGTCGCCCTGCAAACTCCGTCCGTGATCAGGCTCAGCCGCTACGTCCGGATCCCGTACCGCAATCGCGTGCCGCTGACCCGCGCCGCCCTGATGCGCAGGGACAACTATAAGTGCGCCTACTGCGGTCGCCGCGCCGAGACCATCGACCATGTCATCCCCAGGAGCCGTGGCGGACCGCACGCCTGGGAGAACTGCGTCGCGTCCTGCACCATCTGCAACCACCGCAAGGCCGACCGCCTGCTCGAGGAACTCGGCTGGACCCTGGCGGTGCCCCCGGTGGTACCACGCGGCGCCCACTGGCGGCTGGTGGGCGCGCAGTACGACGGCGACCCTCAGTGGGCCGCCTACTTGCATGAGTCAAGCGCCGCGTTAAAATTTCGCCCTTTTTCCCGAACGGGCCGTGGTACCTGCGTCGTACCCCACGTTCGTGCCCGCCTGCGGTTCCGCCGCGACGACCCCGACGGCCCCGAAGTTCCTGAACTCCCGCTGCGTCAGCCCGCCCGAGATCCCCACCGCGACCAGGCTCCCCGCGATCGGGAAGAACGGCGTGAATCCGAGCCGTGTGGCTGAAATCGATTGCCTTTCGGGCCGGGCGGCGTTTATTGCGACATTAATGCGACATTGCCAACGCTGGCAGCCGGGAGTGAAGCATTACTTACCTTGATTTCTATCGACTTCGGTGCTGACCTGTGGGATAACGGTTCAGGTGCGTGGCTGAATACCGGGCCGCGTACCAGACGGGGGGCCCGCTGCTTACCCGGCTCGGGCGCCAGGCATCCGCAAAGGAGTGGAATCACGGTGTTCAGCAGAAGGTCGGCGCGCAGCGCCGCATCGTCCCCAGGCCGCGCCCCGGCGCGCGACCGGTCCGCGTTCGCCCGGATGACCGTGCGGGCCGCACTCCCGGTGGCGGCCGCGGGTGGCCTGGCCGTGGTGTCGCTGGTCGCCCCGGCCGCCGCGACCGTAGCGGCGCCTGCCCACAGCGCGACCGCGGCCGCCGTCCGCCCGGTTCCTGATATTGGCGGCCCTATCCTCAAGACCGGGCAATTCCCGGCTCCGCAGACCATCGCGCAGTGCCAGGCCGACTTCGGGATCAACTGCTACACCCCGGTGATGTACCGGGTCGCCTACGACCTGAACCCGCTGTACGCCAAGGGCATCACCGGCGCGGGCAAGACGATCGTGATCGTGGACTCGTTCGGCTCGCCGACCATCGCCAGCGACCTGCACACCTTCGACGCCCAGTTCGGCTTCCCCGACCCGCAGCTCCAGATCGAGCAGTTCGGGACCATCCCGCCGTTCGATCCCACCAACTCGACCATGGTCAGCTGGGCCGAGGAAACCACCCTGGACGTGGAGTACGCGCACGCGATCGCGCCGGGCGCCAAGATCGTGCTGGCCGAGACCTCGGTCGCCGAGACCGAGGGCGTGACCGGCTTCCCTGAGATGATGAACGCCGAGCAGTCGCTCATCAATCAGGGCGTCGGCGACGTGATCACCCAGAGCTTCGGCGCGACCGAGCAGACCTTCCCCGGCGTCAGCAGCGGCAACGACTCGAGCCTGACCGACCTGCGGTACGCCTACCAGGACGCGTTGGCACACCACGTGACCGTGCTCGCCTCGTCGGGTGACACCGGCGCGACCAACTACGAATCCGACAGTGAGACCCTGTACCCGTACCCGGTGACCGGCTGGCCGGCCACGGATCCGCTGGTGACCGCGGTCGGCGGCACGCAGCTCAACCTGGACCAGAACGGCAACAAGATCACGCCGGACGTGGTGTGGAACGACGGCTTCGGCGCGAGCGGCGGCGGTGACTCGGCCGTCTTCACCCGCCCGCTCTACCAGATCGGCGTGGCGAAGACGGTCGGCAGCAAGCGCGGCGTGCCGGACATCGCGATGAGCGCCGCGGTCAACGGCGGCTGCTGGGTCTACTTCTCCTTCCTGCCCGGCCAGGTGGGCTGGGACATCTTCGGCGGCACCAGCGAGGCCTCGCCGATCTTCTCCGGCATCGTCGCGCTCGCCAACCAGGTGGCCGGCCACCGGCTCGGCCTGATCAACCCGGCGCTTTACCTGCTGGGCGCGCTGCACCACGCCGGAGTCCCTGGTACCGGCATCGTGGACGTCACCTCGGGCAACAACTCCTTCGGCGGCGTGACCGGCTACAACGCCGTGGCCGGCTACGACATGGCCACCGGCTGGGGCACGATCGACGCGGCGAAGTTCGTCCCCGCGCTGGCCCGCCTCGGCTAACCCGCCGGACCGTCCCACCACCACCAGCACGCCGGCCCGGTTCACCCCGGGCCGGCGTGTTCGTGCCCGGAGCCACCATCTCCGCCCCCGATCCGACAACCCGATCCCCGGACCGCCCCCGGGCCACCATCTCCGCCCCGATCCGACAACCCGATCCCCGGACCGCCCCTACGGGCCGCTTAACCCCCCAGCGGCTCACCAGTCCCACTATTCGACCACCAGTATGACAAGCGTGGTCATTCACGTGGAAGATTCGGCCTTAGTGGAGAAAAAGGTGCCCTATAGAGCACCAAACTATCCGCAGGAGCCGAATCTTCCATGACCTTTCCGAAGTACGGCGCATCACGGAGCGCTGACGCACAATAAGCCACACGAGCATCATCGCGGTCAAACACTCAGAGGGTAATCCAGCCCGTGATCACTGAGGACTGGCCGGTCTCGGGGCCTAGGCGGCAGCGCAGGCTGACCGGGCCAAGCGGCACAGCCTCCGCGCTGAACCGGCCCAGCGCGTCCGCCTCGGCGCTGATCACCCCGCCGGGATGCTTGATGTCCACGATGGCGGGCTGCCGAGGTATCAGCTGTCCCGTCAGCCGCCGGTCCTGCCCGGTACCGGTGATCTCGAGTTCGATGGTCAGGCCGCTGGTGCGGAACGACAGATGACGCCAGTCCGGCGCGCCGTGAGCTGCCGGGACCTCGGCCTCAGGCTGCGTGCCTGGGACCATCTCCGCCGGGGACCGGGCATCCGGCCTAGCGTCACGGGTATTCACAAGGTCGTCCTTCCCGGTATCAGTCGGTGCCGAACGGAAGTCTTTCTCTGATCCTTGAGTATACTCTACACAGCACGACTAGTCACGACTATCTAACTTGGTCAACCGGGCCCACGCCTCATCAAGCGCCTCGCCAGATCCGGCGCGCCATACCTGTTCCCGGCCGCCTCTGTTCCCGGCCGCCTCTGTTCCGGCCGCCCTGTTCCCCGGCCGTCCCTGTTCCCCGGCCGCGCCTGATCCGGGTCCCCCCGTTCGGCGGCCCGGGCTGATCCGGCCGCGGGCCGGTGTAACGCTAGACGCGCTCTGACCGATGACCTAGTGGAAGCGGCTGACGCGGGTACCCCCGAGCTCGCGTCAGCCGTCCTTCAGCCCGGCGGCCAGGCATCAGGGCGGCCATCCGGGCGGGCATCAGAGCGGGCATCCGGGCGAGAAACGGGCGGGTCGGCAGCGAAATCACCGCTTCCAGCGTGGCCAGCCGCCGCAGGAACGCGTAAGCGAACCAGGTCGGCAGCCACATGATGCAGCGCCAGTACCGGTGCTTGATGGCCAGCGGCAGGCTGACGGCCAGCGGGACGCCGCCGCCCGCGGCGTACAGCAGGCCAAACGTGACGACGTTTTGCCGGTAGCTCGGATGCGTCAGCACCAGCTCGAGCATGAAGATCGGCGCGACCAGGCCTGCCTGCAGCGAGAACCAGGAGAAGCCGCGGCGTACCGTCCAGAACCACACCCGCGGCCCGGCCAGGCCGCTGCGCAGCGGCACGTGCCGGGCGTAGACGTGAAAGCTGGCCCGCGCCCACCTGGTTCGCTGCTCCACGAACTCGCCGACGTTGCGCGGCACGTCCTCGTACGAGCGAATGCGCGGGTCGACCACTACCCGGTAGCCGAGCCGCCCGATCTGCATGGTGAGGTCGGAATCTTCACCGTTCATCCCCACCGGGAAGCCGCCGGCCGTCATCGCGGGCTCCCGGCGGAAGGCGGTAAAGGTACCGGGAATGACAACGATGCCGTCGACCATGCTCTGTCCCAGCCGGGCAAACCGGAACTGGAACAGGGTCTCCAGGGTACGGAGCCGGTGGAACCAGGTGATGGTGTCGATTCTGGGCTCCTCCATGGCGCCCACGCAGCCGATGAGCGGATCGCGGAACCAGGGGACGGAGTAGGTCAGCGCATCCGGGCCCATGACGCAGTCCGCGTCGATGCGAATGACGATCTCCGCGTGGGTGATCGCGAGGCCGCGGTTGAGCGCGGCCGACTGCCGGGCATTCGGCCCGCTCAGGACGCGGCCGCGGGCATGAGCGAAGACCGCGAACTCCGCCCGCGCGATCGCCGCGGTGGCATCGGTTGACCCGTCGTCCGACACCACGACCTGCACGGGCCCGCCGTACCGCCCGGCCGCCCGGTCGATCGAGCGGAGCAGCCTGGCGATGTTGTCCGCCTCGTTGTACGCCGGGATGATCACGTCGACCGGCGGCCGATCGCGGCCGGGCTCAGGAAGCTTCCTGTTCGTCCACCACAGCAGCCACAACGGGGCCGACAGCAGCACGAACAAGATGCTGACGGCGTACAGCGGGACGAACACCTGCCACGCCGTGCTCAGGTTGCCCGGTTCGGCCAGGAACGCGTAGCTGATGATCAGGAAGACCACCACGGTGATCAGCGAGCAGCCGGCCAGCACGCTGTCCCAGGCCCAGCGCGGGCGCCGGCGCGGGACCGTGGTCCCGCGCGGAAGTATGTAGGTGGTGAAGGTGAGACGGGTGATGACAAGGCCGCCGACGAGCAGGTTGGCCAGTGTCGATTCGATACCGAACGGCGCGATCAGCAATCCGGTCGCCATACCGGTCACGATCAGCAACGCTTGCAGCAGCACGGAGATGCCGGTGTACAGCACGACATGCGACAAGATCGCGATCCGCCTGGCCAGGCTGGCCCGCGCGACGACGGCCAGCCCGACGATATAGGCCACGGCGAAGAACTGCGTGGCCGGGCGGATCCGGGCGACGTACCCGTTGACGGTGGCGGGATCCCGGCTGATCGCGGCGGCCACGGCGCGTACCGCACCCGCGTAGGCACCGGGCAGGGCGGGCCGCTGCCAGCCCAGGAACAGCAGCCCAAGGGCCGCGGCCACACCGAGGAAGATCCAGGTGCGCGGCCGGAAAGCGGGCGTCTTGGTGTGCCGGGGGATGGCCACGCAGCCCTTGCCGTCGCCCCCGTCCTCGGTACCCTCCGCGCCGACCGGCAGCAGGCAGGCTGCCACCAGGGACGCCAGCAGCCCGATCGTCGCCACCAGCAGCGTGCTATTCATTTAATCTCCCGCAAGTCCCGGCTGCCCGAATTGGCGCAGCTATTTTCAGGTTTGCCCGCATCGCGAAAGGTCGCTATTTCCGGACATTCCATATCGTGTTGGGGCCGGCTTGATAATACGTAAAAGCGTACGTCCAAGTGCCGGGACCTGCATTATCCCGACTCAGGCCCGCGCTGTCCTGGCCAGCCGTATAACCTGTGCTGAAGGTCGTCAGTGCGGTCGGGGTGAATAGTAGATCCTGCGGTGTGCGCATCCGCAATCGTGTTATCTCGGTAATCTAACATTGATCGGAAATTCAGCCTTGGATCTGCGGTCACTTTAGTGAAGTGCTTACTGATCCGGATGGGAGCGCAGTGCATCCTGAGGACGAGGGTTACGAGCGGCGCGGCCGGGCGGGGTTGATGGCCGGGCCGGGGGACCCGCTGGAACCCCCGCACGCTTCCGCTCTTTACCTGGGTCAGCCGCCTCGCGGGGTCCGCGATTATTCGCCGGCCGCGCCGGCCGCCCCGTCCCCGCGGGTGGCGCCGAGCTCAGCCGCGACGCTGACCGACTTGCGTCCCGTGCCGCCGCCCGCCGTGGACCAGGCGCCGCCCGCCGTGGACCAGGCGCGGCCCGAGCAGCCAGCGGGACAGCGATCGATCCGGCGGCTGCGGACCTGGCCGCAGCGGGTCGGCGGGATCCTCATCGCCGCCACCGTGGTCGCCGCCGCGTTGTGGTACATCCCGAGCGTCATGCACGATAACCGCCAGCTGCTCACCGGCACCGTGGCCAGCAGCGGGGTGATCACGCTGAACTTCTCCGGCTCGGGGGAGATCGCCGAGATCGACGCCAAGCTCAACACGCCGGTCCGTAAGGGACAGATCCTGGCCAGGGAGTATGCCCCTGACGCCAGCTCCATCGTGGCCGCGGACAAGGCGGCGATCGCCGCGGACGCGGCCAAGATCGCGCAGGTGAAGGAGGCCGAAGCCGCCGACCCGGCCAACGCCGCCGTCGACAACGCTCAGCTGAGCGCGGCCAATGCCCAGCTCGCCCTGGACCAGGCTCAGCTGGCCACCGATCAGATGAAGATCGTGACGACGGAGATCATCGCCCCGTCCAGCGGTGTCATCGTGGCCGCCAACGGGCAGGTCGGCCAGACCGTCACCACCTCAGGCATCCGGGATTACGTGACCGACTCTCGGCAGCAGTCGGCCGCCCAGGGGCCGGCCTTCTCGCTGCTGCCTGAAGGCCCCCAGGCCATCCGCCGGGTCAACGCGAGCGCATCGGCGGTGCCGGTGTTCGCGCTACGCACCTCGATCAACTGGCAGGTCATCGTGCTCGTCTCGGAGTCCTCCGCGGCCCGGATCCGGACCGGCCAGCAGGTCGCGATCAGCGTGCCCGCCGACCACGTCGAAGATGTCCCCGGCCAGATCAGCGACGTGCTGCCCGACCCGGCCCAGACATCAGCCGGGGTGTTCTACCAGGCGGTGGTCAACGTCACCGGCCACTCGGCCACCGTGCCGCTGAACGGGATGACGGCTGATGTCCAGTTCGGACGCTAGGCCGCCCAGGGCGGCCGCCC
>JBEKGC010000392.1:0-6482 GCA_050013055.1 Streptosporangiaceae bacterium | reverse complement strand
GGGGGCGCATGGCCTGCACCAGGTCCAGCAAATAGGCCCGCCGGGAGTTGCCGGGCGGGTACATCTGCACCCTGGCCTCTACCTCGACTTGCTGCAGTCCGGCCTGGCGGCAAAGCTCCGGGACGCGACGGCCGATCCACGGGTCGGCGCCGTTGCGGCGGAAGGCGACCGTGAAGATGTCCGGGAGCCGGTTGAAGGCCGGGTGCGGCGGGTAGCACAGCGCATGCTCCACGTCTGGTTCCATGGACGCGACCCAGCCGCCCGGGCGGGCCAGCCGCGTCATCTCGGCGACCGCCTCGGCGGGCTCGGCCAGGTTGACCAGCAGGGTGCGGGCGTGGACCAGGTCGAAGGAACCTGCCGGCAGGATGGATCCGCCTACGTCGCACCTCCTCGCAGCCATCGCGCTGGGCTCCACGCTACCGGCATCTCGGATCGCCAGCCAGCGTGATCGGAAGCTACCCCCCGCCGACCTGGGCGATCCCGGCTGCTGGCTGGCCCCGGCGAGCGGCCGCGCTTCCACCCGGGCCGGACCTGAATCCGGACCCAGCCGAATGCTGCTGGTCAACGACTACGGCGCCACAGCCGGTATCTATCCGGGCGGAGACCCGAAAAGCGGCCGCGGCACGACCGTGGGAGTCTGTAGGGCATGGCTCTAAAGGTGCTGCCGGCGACCGTTGAGCGTTTCGATGATGTGGCCGCCGTGCTAGGTGGTGCTGACAAGGGCTGCTGGTGCCTGTATTGGCGGTTGGCTTCCGGGGAGTTCAACCGGGTTCCTGACCGACCGGGCAAAGTGCGTGAGCTGCTCGCGGGCGATCCGGCTCCGGGTCTACTCGCTTACCTGGACGGAACGGTGGCCGGCTGGTGCGGTCTGGGTCCTCGCTCGCAGATGGGCCGTCTGGCCCGGTCCAGGACCATTCCTGCGGTGGATGACCTGGCGGTGTGGAGCGTGACATGCTTCGTCGTGCGGACCGGATTCCGGCGCAAGGGAGTGGCCCGGGCGCTGCTGACCGGGGCCGTCTCCTACGCGGCGGAGCATTCCGCACCTGCGCTTGAGGGATACCCGATCGACCCGGCCGGGGCCCGGGTCAGTACCTCCTTCGCCTACGTGGGCACGACGTCGATGTTCGAGGCGGCAGGGTTCCGCCGTGTCGTGCAGACGGATGCGCGCAGCGCTAGCCTGCCGCGCTGGCTGATGCGCCGGACCTTCTGATTCGTGGTCGGTGAGACGATGGCTGTGAGAGTGTTCCACCATGCCAGAGGATGCGAACGGGCGGGAAGCCGGGCCGCTGCTGCTGGGCAGCCTGGAGTACGTGTGGTCACGCATCCGCGCGCGGCTCAGCGGGCTGACTGAGGATGAGTACCGGTGGGAACCCGTCGCTGGCTGCTGGTCAGTCCGGCCGACCTCCGGCGGCGGATGGGAGATTGAGCGCCCGGTACCCGAACCGTCCCCGCCGCCGGTTACGACGATCGCCTGGCGGCTCTGGCACATCGGTTCGGAATGCCTGGGTGAATATACGTCAAAAGGCCTTGGCCCGTGGCCACTGAAGGTCCGGGACCGGGAGTGGTATCCGTCGCCAGGCCCAGCGCTTGACGCTCTCGACCGTGCCTGGCAGGCGTTTTACGCCGGCCTGACGAACCTGGGCGAGGACGGGCTCTGGCAGCCATTGGGTCCGGCGTGGGAGGAATTCGCTGATGACTCGTGGGCGGCGCTCGTCGTGCACGCGCAAGATGAACTGTCTCACCACGGCGCGGAAATAGCGCTTCTTCGTGACCTTTACCTGCGGCACAATCACCCAGGTTAAGGCGTCGGAGCGGTCACCGGCGGAAGGGGACGGCGGCGGTGGTGAGGGACGGGGTGCAGACCGTGACCGGCCGGGAGAACCCCGGCCGCCCGGCGGTTGCCCGAGCGAGAGACCGCCGCGTGCCGCCAGCCGTGCTGTCAATGTCCGCTGCAAACTGAGACAGGAGCTGTTCACGGATGGCGTTAGGACTGGGACTAACGTCTGGGGCGCATGGGATCATCCAGCTCTCAGGCGCACGGTGCAGTGTCACGTTACTGATCGAACGTGCAGGAAGGGCTAACCGATGACTGACGCGGCGGCAGACGACTCTGGACCGGTCTTCCGGCTGATCTATCACAGCCGCAGCCGGATCTCGGCAACTGAGCGCAAGTATCAGCTGGGCGAGATCTTCAGCGTCGCCCGCTCGACGAACAAGAAGATCGGCGTCACCGGCGCCATGTTGATCACTGACGATGAGTTTGTCCAGACCCTGGAGGGTCCGGAGCAGGTGGTGCGCGAGCTGTACGCGAAAATTTTCCGGGACAAACGGCACGAACGTGTCGAGCTGCTCGAGGACGGGGATGTCTCCGAGCGGGTGTTCGGCAAGTGGGCGATGGCCAGGGTGGCTGCTGATGGCGAGCCGGATATTCCGCTGCTCACTAACGTGGACAAGGGCGGGATCAGCCCGGCGCATCCCCGGCCCACCACCGCGGCGCAGGACACTGTCCTGGACTTCATGCGCCAGGCGCTGCGTCACGCCGCCCCGTCCGCCGCTGAGTGAGGAACGGCCGCCAGCGACCGCACATCGTGGGCGCTAGCCGGCCATCGCTGGCCTTGCTGGCGGCACAGATCGCCATGGCCGCGTTCGGACACGCCACCCGGGAGTGGGGGACCAACCCCTCCGGTGACCTGCGCGCGCTCCTCGCGCAGTCATTCGACGACCTCCGCATTCTCAGCTGAACGAAGGCCCCGGAGACGCGGGCTCAGGTCCGGGGCGCTTTCCGGTTTCCGTCGCGGGGCATCATGGTCATGGTGATATCTGGAGGCGATGTTCATGACCGGCGAGGCAATGCGCGACCTGCTCCAACCTCTCATCGGTGAGTACGGTTCTGTTTCTATGTTCATTACCCGGGTCGGGCCGGTCGCTTTCTCCATGGCCGACCATAAGAAACTGACCGGCGTGCAGGTCCTTCCTGATGGCCTGGTCCGCCTGGAGCGCGAGCACGGCTGGGCCGTGATCGACCCAGCCGAGGTGGTAGCGGTGGTGTGGAGCGACGACTCGGGGCCCCCTCCTGGTCAGTTCCTGTGAGCAGGAGCGACTGCACAGCCGCTCCTGCTCCCAGTGAGACCCGGACGGCCGGCGTTCACGCGGCGCGGCGGCGGACCAGCCAGACGGTCGCGGCGATGAGCAGGATGGACAGGGCGAGCAGCCAGCCGCTCTCGACGAACTGCATGGGCCAGAACCGGCTGACCGGGATGTAACTGGCCCACTGCGTGTGCCCGCTGGTCCAGTTGCGGAGTACCCATGGGCTGTTGACGGTGAACGGGCCGTTGTTGTAAGGGATGGGGCCGCTGGTCACGATGGCGGGCAGGTAGTGCTGGCGGAGGACCGTCCAGGTCAAGATCGCGAGCCCGGTGTAGACGCCCAGCGTGACCGCCATGGCGGGGAGGGTACGCCGGAAGAACATGCCGGCCAGCGCGCCCACAGAGAAGGCCAGCAGGGTCCAGGCGGCGAACGCGATTCCGTGCGTGGCGAACACCGTCGCGTTCAGCACGGTCAGGCTCTCCTGGCCCAGGAACGGCTGGAAGAACCAGCTGAACAGCTGGCTGAACGCACCGGCCGTGACGGTGATCGCGACCGCGACGATCACCAGCTTGGCGACCGCCCACCGGGCCCGGCCGAACCCCTGGGTCCAGGAGTACCGGTAGGTGCCTGTCTCCAGTTCCCTGGCCAGCATCGGGCCGCCCGCGAACGCGCCGACCAGTGCAGGTGCCAGGTTCAGCAGAATGTTGACGGTATTCCCGATGGTCCAGTCGGTCATGTTGAAGCTGCTGTTCAGCGCCTGGCACGCGGCCGAGGTGAACGGATGGCAGGCCCTCAGCGCCGCGTAGTCGTGGTGGATGTGCAGGCCCATGATCAGCAGGAACAGGCCTATCGCGGCGAACAGGGCGGGGACGCTGATCAGCGTGGCCCGGTGCTGGCGCCAGGTGACCCACAGCATGTTCCGCCACGGCACGGGCCGCAACGTGGTTTCCTTGGCTGGCCGTGCGGCCAGGGTGAGGACGGTCACGACGCCACCTCCTGCGGGACGAGGGAACGAACATCGGCGCCCGGCGAGCGCAGGTAGGACATGACGAGTTCTTCCAGGCTGACCTGGTGCGACTCCCAGCCGGGCGCGGCCGGCTCCGGTAGCTCGCCGGTCCTGACCAGCAGGTGGGCTTGCGCTTGGGCGCGGCGGGCCAGGATGACGTTCAGCCGCGCGGCGTACCCGTCCGCCTCCGCTGCGGGACCGGTCAGGACGCGGTGACAGGCGAGCAGGTCCTCCACCTCGCCGTCCAGCTTCACCATGCCGCCGGACAGCAGGACCAGGTAGTCGGCGACGCGCTCAAGCTCGGCGAGCGCGTGCGAGGACAGCAGGACGGACACGCCGTCGTCGGCCATCGCCGCCATCACCGTGGCCATGAAGTCGTGCCGGGCCAGCGGGTCGAGCATCGCCAGCGGCTCGTCGAGTATCAGCAGCCGGGGCCGGCGCGCCAGGGCCAGGGTCAGCGCGAGCTGCGCCTGCTGACCGCCGGACAGCTTGCCGGACTTCCGCTTCAGCGGAATGCCCAGCTGGGCCAGCCGGGCCTGCGCGTACTGCAGGTCGAAGGACCGGTTCAGGTTCTTCGTCAGGTGCAGCATGTCGCCGGCGGACAGGTTCTTGTGCAGCGGGGCGTCCTGCCCGACGAACGCGATGCCGTCCAGCGCGGCCGCCGACCCGGCGGGCTGGCCGTCGAGCACGGTGACGGCCCCCGCGGACGGGACGGCCAGGCCGACCGCCATCTGCATCAGCGTGGTCTTGCCGGCCCCGTTCGGGCCGACGAGCGCGGCCAGGCTGCCCTGCGGGATAGCGAGGGTGCACTCGCGAAGCGCCCAGGTATGGCCGTACCGCTTACCCAGGCCGGTGGTTTCGATGACGTTCATGCGACGTCCTCCGATCGTCCCCCGGCCGTGGTAGTCCGGCCGGGGCTTTTAAAGAAATCCCGCATCACGCTGGTGAACACGGCGACCATCCCGTCCTCGTCCAGGCCGGCGGCCTGCGCGGAAGCCAGCCAGGCGACCAGCGTCCGGCGCAGCGTGGTCAGTTCGGGCAGCGCGACCTGGCTCAGCGTGGCCTGCACGAACGTGCCCTGTCCGGGCCGGCCCGAGGCCAGCCCCTTGGTCTCAAGCTCCCGGTAGGCCTTCAGCACCGTGTTCGGGTTGATGGCCAGTGAGGTAACGACATCGCGGACCTTGGGCAGCTGGTCACCTGGCTCGAGGTAGCCGAGCCGGAGCGCTTGCTCCACCTGCTGTACCAGCTGCAGGTAGGTCGGCACGCCAGACCCCGGGTCAATCCGGAACTCGATCAGTGAGCTGCCCCCGGCCCGGCGTCCGCCCGCGCCTTGCGGCGGCGGGAGATCGCCGGAGGAGCCGTTGGGCGGTACCCCCGAACCGCTGCTGTTACCTTTATCTATAGTCATAATACAAAGGTACAGCCAGCCTGGTTTCTGTCAAGCCCCGCGAGCACGCCGATCCGCCGTCGCCGCGGCTGGAGACCGTTTCCGCGGCCGGATCACCCAGGTCCGTTCGGATAAAAAAGTACTGATCCGGTCCAGGCCAGGCAGGGGCGGGTCGCCGAGCAGATCGTAGAGGGGCGCGAGCTCCGGGGCGCGCACCGGTCCGCGCGACGGGCCGGCCGCCGCCCGCCAGGCCTGCTCCGCGCCGCCGGGATCGTCGAGCGCGCACCGGGCCACGGCCGTCAGCTCGGCCGCACGGACGTACCCGGTGCCGGTCATCCGGCCCTGCACCCGGGCGAACCGCCGGCGCGCCCCTGGGGTGTCACCGCGGTGCCACAAGATCGCCCCGGCCCAGGCCTCGGCTTCACCTGCCGCCGCGGGCTGGAGGCGGCACGCGGCGTCGAACTCGGTCATCGCGCGGTCGAGGCCGCCCGCGGCGACCAGGGCTATCCCCTTCTGGATACGGAAAAAGGCCTGGCCGGGCGCGCACGCCGCCGCCTGCTCGTGCGCCGCGAGCGCGTCGGCGGAACGGCCGAGCTTGGTCAGCGTCATCGCCCGGTTATGGTGGGCCACCGCGTGCCCCGGGTCACGCGTGAGGACCTCGCCGAAGGCGTCAAGCGCCTCCTGCGGCCGGTCCAGCGCCTCGAGCTCGGCCCCCTTGAGCAGCAGCCCGTCCGGGTTACCCGGCGCCAGCCGGAGGAACTCCTCGACCGCGGCCAGCGCCTGGGCGTGACGCCCCAGCCTGAACAGCTGACAGCCGCGCTGATAGCCGACATCGGTCTGGCCGGGCAGGCACGCGGCCACGTGGTCGAAGTCGGCCAGTGCTTCGGCGGGCCTGCCGAGCTGAGAAAGCTGGAGTCCGCGCAGGTAATGTGCCTCCGGGTAGCCAGGGGCCAGCGTGATCACGCGGTTCAGCGCCGCCAGCGCCCGGTCGTGACGGCCCAG
>JBEKGC010000391.1:0-11944 GCA_050013055.1 Streptosporangiaceae bacterium | reverse complement strand
AGCTGGCGGCCGCGCGGGGCGCGCACCGGCGCGTGCGACGGGGTCATGCGGACGGGTCCTTCGAGTAGCTGACGGTCATCTGCCCATCATTCCCCCTGTGGTTCCGGGTGACGCATGGGGTGTCCGCCGGGCACCTGCGGTTCATCCGGCTGAGGAGTCCTGGTGAGGTGCGGAGGTTCAGGCGGCAACTAGCTCGGAGGGCTCGGCGATGACGTCGACCAGGGCGCCGTTGCGCATCACGGTGATCGCCAGCGGGCGGCCGATCGCGTCGGAGAACATCAGCCGCTGCAGGTCCTGGGCTGCCTTGACCTGATTTCCCCCGGCGGTGAGCAGCAGGTCGCCGGGGCGCAGGCCGGCCCGGCTGGCCGGTCCGCCGCTGACCACCTCGGCGACGAGCAGGCCGGCCGTCCGGCCGAGCCGGTCGCGCCAGCTGGCGGGCACCGGGCCGGGCATCGTGACCAGGCCCAGGTAGGCACGCCGGACCCGGCCGTCCCGCATCAGCGCGGAGATGATCCGCCGGGTGGTGGCGTTCACCGGGACGGCCAGGCCGAGGCCCACGCCGGCCACGGCGGTGTTGATGCCGATGACGCGCGCGCCTGAGTCGGCCAGCGCCCCGCCGGAATTGCCCGGGTTGAGCGCGGCGTCAGTCTGGATGACGTCCTCGATCAGCCGCCCGCGAGTCGGCAGGGACCGGCCGAGCGCGCTGACCACGCCGGCCGTCACCGAGCCGGCCAGGCCGAGCGGGTTGCCGACCGCCACCACCAGCTGCCCCACCACGAGCTGGTCGGCCTCGCCCAGCTCGGCCGGCTCCGGGGTCGAGCCGTTCGCGCGCAGCACCGCGAGATCGGACAGCGGATCGGCGCCGACCACCGCGAACGGAGCCGACGTGCCATCGGAAAATGACGCGGTACCGTTCGTCGCCTGACCGACCACGTGCGCGTTGGTCAGCAGGAACCCGTCGCCGGTGAACACCACGGCCGAGCCGAGGCTCTCCCCCGCCCCGCCCCGGCCCGTTAGCCGCGGCACCCGCAGGCTGGCGACCTTGGGAGTGAGGCGTTCGGCGACCCTGGTAACGATCTGCGAATAGGCGTCAAGCGGGTGACTAGCCTCCATCACATCTCCTGGCCCGTTGCACATTTTGATTACAGGATTACATGTAACCATGAAATGGCGTCAGGGGTTCCTCGGGCGTGTCCGCCCGCAGCGGAACTGGATCAGCATGCTGCGGTCAGCGGGCGTGGGCGGCCAGGCCGATCGGGTTGCCTTCCGGGTCGAAGATGGTGGCCAGGGTGCGGTCGGGGCCGTCGGGGGTAGGAGATTCAATGACCTGGCCGCCGTGGCGGGTGACCTGCTCGAGGGTCTGGTCCATGTCGGCTACGTGGAGCCAGAGCAGCGGGCCGGCCTGCGGGGCCGGAGGCCGGTCTTCCACCCACTGGCCGATGAGGCCGGGAGCTACGAAGTCCGGGGCGTGGTCTTCGATGTCCCAGCCGAAGACGGCCGCGTAGAACGCGGCCGCCCGGGCGCTGCGGACCGCAGGGAGCTGCAGGTAGCAGACCTGGCCATGCGTGAGTCCCAGCACCCGGTCGGTGTCAGAATCCTGGCTCATGTGAGTGTCCTTCCCTCTGCGGCTTGTTCCGGCGCGGGGCGGCACTCGACCTGATACCGGCCGGACGGCTGAGGACCGGCCGCGAGGATGTCGAGGCCGGCCTGGCGGGCGAGCTCGGTGAACTGCGCCAGCGTACTGGTCTTGCCGCCCGCCACCAGCATGTCGATGCCCAGGGTGCGCGGCGCTTCGTCGGCCGACACGCCGCCGAGGACGACAACGCTGCCACCGGGCCGGGCGGCCTGCGCGCAGCGGCGCAAGAGGGCCACGGTCGGCTCGTCCGGCCAGTCGTTGAGCACGCTCTTGAGCAGGTACAGATCGGCTCCGGCGGGCAGCGGGTCGAAGAAGCTCTGCCCCGCCACCGTCACCCGGCCTGTCACCCCGGCTTCGGCCATGATCTGGCCGGCTCGGGCGACCGTACCGGGCAGGTCAACCAGGATGCCGCGCACCTGAGGGTGGCGGCGAAGCAGCGAGGCCAGCAGCGCCCCGGTCCCGCCGCCGACGTCGACGACGGTGCGGACCGGCTCCCAGCCGCCGCTGAGCTCGATGTCGTAGTCGGGGACACCATGCCCGGCCGGTCCCATCAGCGCGTCGAAATCGGCCGCGATCCGCGGGTGCGCGGCCAGGTCTTCCCAGAACGGCCGGCCGAACACCTTCGCGTAGGCCGGCTGGCCGGTGCGGACGTAATCCAGCAGGGTGCCCCAGGTATGAGCCATCCGGCCGCCGATGCCGTCCAGGTCGATAAACCGGCTCGCGTCTGCCAGCTGCCGGGCGGCCCGGTTGCACGAAAACCGGCCCGGGGCGTCCTCGGTGAACACCCCGTGGGAGACGAGGTGAGCCAGGACGGCGTGCAGGGCGTCGGCGTCACACCCCGCCGCGACGGCCAGGTCGGCGATATCGCGATGGCCAGCGGTGATGTGGCCGGGGATGCCCAGGGTGGCCGCTACCCGCAGGCACCACGGCGTGGTCAGGTCGAGCAGCCGGTCGAGATCCACACCGTCCGACGGTTCTTCTACCATCGTGTCGTGACCTTTCTGTTCTGGCCGCTGCGACCACTGATTATCCGGTCGGCTACGATCCTGCCAGCTGACCGCGGCGAGGGTCTTGGCCAAAAGGGACACAGGTAGGCCATGCCGGTCGTCGTCCGCCCGCCGGGCCCGCCGCTGCGCGGGCTGGTGCAGGCGCTCGTCTACCGGGCCGGACAGCAGCCGCAGACGTCTGTCGAGAAGATCCTGCCCGGCCCGGAAACCGGCTTGTGGGTCAACCTGAACCGGGACGCCTTCCGGTCGTTCGATGACTCGGGCCAGGTCAGCCGGGTTCCCGGCGCCATGCTGGCCGGTCCGACCAGCCGCGCCTGCATGATCGAATTCGAGCAGGGGCACGCCCACGTGTCGGTGACGTTCGCGCTCGGCGCCGCTAGCCGGTTCGGCGGGCTGGCGTTGACGGCGACCCGGGACGAGCTGGTACCGCTTGACCTTCTCTGGGGCCGGTCAGGGGCATGCCTGCGGGAGCGGCTGATCGAGGCACGAACACCCGAGCGTGCGCTCTCGGTGATGGAGGACGTCCTGCTCCAGCAGCTGACCGGCGCCCTGACGCTCGATCGGGCGGTGATCGCCGCGGCCGGCGCACTGTCCCGCGGCGTCCCGGTCGGGCAGGTATCGGACGATCTCGGGATGCTGCCGCGGACCCTGCGGCGGCGATTCACGGCGCAGGTGGGCCTTACCCCCAAGCGCTTCGCACGGGTGCAGCGGATGCAGCGGCTCGTTCGGGACCTGGACGGGCAAAGCCGGGTGGACTGGGCGGACGCGGCCGCCAGGCACGGCTACGCCGACCAGCCGCACCTCGCCGCTGAGTTCCGGGCGCTCGCGGGCGTCACCCCGGGCGAGTACCTGCGGTCCCGCATCAACGGGCCCAACCACCTGCGGCCCGCGGCACGGGTATAAGTCCACCGGCGCGCTGTCGCGGGCGGCGGCGAGCTGGGCACGGAAGCGCTCGTAGTCAGCGAGTTCGCGGCCGACCGGGACGAGGACCAGTTCGCTGGCGACCACAGACACCCGGGCCAAGATGGCGTCGACGGCCTGCTGACGCTCGCGGTCCGCGGCCAGCACCACCATGTTCTGGCACCAGGAAGAGATCAGCCAGCCCAGCAGCAGGAGCGCTACGACCATGACCCCGAGCCAGGGGGCCAGGGATACGTCGTTGATCAGGGACGGCGGTTTGTGCGCCGAGTGAGATCCGCCCAGGGCCAGGATGAGCACGATCCAGACCAGGCCGGCCAGCATCAGCGCGATCAGCAGCCACTGCGCGAGCGCGATCAGCCGCCACCATCCGGTCACCTTGTCGCGCCGCGGCAGGCCCTGGGTAACGGCGGCACCAAGGGCCGCCTGAGCCTCGTCCGCCCGCGACCGCGCGGCCGTCAGCACGACTCGCGGCCACGGCTCGGGCAGCGAACCGCCGACTTCGCCGGCGAACGCCGTGACGGCGTTGTCGATGTCCGAGCGCTGTGCCTGCGCGACATCGGCGGGTTCACCGGCCAGCACCTTGCGAACGGGCGGCTGGCCTCGCAGCCGCGCGAACAGCCGTGCGGGCGGCCAGCCGATGTAGACCGCGGCATTGTGCTCACGCACGCCGTTCAGCGTCTCGGCCACCGCGGAAACCCCGGCCGCCTTCGCGAAGGCGGCGGTAAGCGTACCCGCAGGACCCGCGGGAATGTACCCGGCGGGGTCTTCGGCGGGCTGTCCCGTGCCGTCATCGTCGCGGGTGGCGTCCCCCCACGGCGGACGCGCGGTGGACGACGGGCGCGTCGGCGCCGCGGTCGTCTGCCACGGTTGCCACTCGGCCACGGACGCCGGGGCGTCGTCGTCCGGAGATCCGTCGGAAGGATCGGGGGGCCCGTTGCCGTTACCGAAGTGTTCGACGTCGTCCGCTCGCTCCCACGGCGGCCGCCCGGCCACCGAGGACGGCTCGGCTTCGGCGGCGGTGGCTACCTTGGCCGCCGCGTGAGGGGGCTGCCACCCAGGCACGGGGCCACCGGCGTACACCGCGAACCGCTCGATCAAGACATCGACGTCCGCGTCGATCCGGTCGGTCGCGGCCCGCCGGGCGGCCACGGCCCCGGCCAGCACACGGCGCAGATCAACCAGGCCAGCGCCGGTGACCGCGGAGGTGACAAGCACCTGAGTCTCGGTCAGCCCTTCCGCGTCGAGCAGCCGGCGCAAGTCAGACTCGCAGTCGGCGCTCTGATCGGGGCTGAGCGTGTCCACCTTGTTCAGCACCACCGAGGTCACCGCTGCATGGCCGGCCAGCGGCACCAGATACCGCCGGTGCACCGACGCGTCGGCATACTTCAGCGGGTCGAGCACCCAGACCAGCATGTCCACCATTTTGACCAGGCGATCGACCAGGGCCGCCGACCCGCTGACCACCGAGTCATGGTCGGGCAGGTCGAGCAGGAGCAGCCCGGTCAGCGCCGACTCGCCCTCGTCCAGGGCGCTGGCCCGGGCATAGCGGTGACGGCGCTGCACGCCGAGCCAGTCGAGCAGCGGACCGGCGCCCTCCATCCCCCAAACACACGCGTGCGAGTGCTTGGTGGTCGGCCTGGTCACGCCGGCCGGCGAGAAATTCGCCCCGGACAGCGCGTTGAACAGGGTGGACTTGCCGCTGCCTGTGCCCCCGGCGAGGGCCACGACGGTATGCGACGCGGACATCCGCATCCGCTCGCCTGACCGCCGCAGCAGCATCTCCGACTCGGTCAGAAGTTCCTGGCTGAACCCGTCGGTTCCGGCCCGGCCGGAACCGATCTTGGTTAGCTCGGTGAGCGAGGCGAGCCTGGCGGGGAGCCGTAGCGAGAATTCCGCCTGGTATAGCCGTATCGCCGCGACATCGTCGCAAGGCCCGGCCGCGTCGAGCACCTCAGCAAACCTGACCAGTTCCTCATCAAGCAGCAGCCGGATCCGGGCCAGCAGGTCGGCGCGGGCCTTGGCCAGGATCTCGGTCAGCGGCACCTCACCGAACACCGTCGCCAGCATCCGCCGCGGCTCGGTGTAGACGCTGACCCCGCCAGCCCCGTCAGTCCCGTCAGCCTCGGTGGCCGGCTCGGCCGTCCGCGGTGCGTCCTCGCCGAGCATCGCCACCAAGACGACCAGGCTGAGCGACTCGTCATCGAAGGAGATCCGCCGGGCCGCAGGCCGCAGGTCCTCCGCTTCCACCAGCCTGGTCACCTGATCCTGCCAGGCTCCGACTGCACGGGCGGCCCGCGTCGCCAGGTCAGCCGAGGACCGGCTGAAGGCCGAGGCCTGAGCCGCGTCGGCGGCCGTGATCATGTCCGCGGCCTTGATGTCCGCGGCCGCCGGATCACCGATTCCGCTTTGGCCGCCAGGGCCGAAGACGGACTCGAACACCTGCTTAGCCCGCGCGTCGCGGGCCCGCTGCGCGGCGGCGGCGGCCAGCAGCACGGCCCCCGCGGGATCAGTCCGCCAGGTGCCGTGGACCTGCTCGGCGGCCCGGTCAGCGACGGACACGATGTAGGACTCCAGAGCCGAACGAAGCGCGGTGTTGAGCGTCGCGGCCCGCGACGGCCCGCGACGCGCGCGCTTGCCTTTTCTGGCCGCGCCCTTGGCCCCCATGGCCCCCATGGCCCCTTTAGCGCCGCGGTGAGGTCGCAGGTCTCCGCCGACCATGCAGTCGTCCCACCGCGCGATCACCTCACCGTGCAGCAGCGCGCCGTTCTTCATACCGGTGCTGGCCTCGGTGAACGCGTCCCGGTACGCCGCCTCCGCCGTCCGCCGCAGGTCCGCGCGCAGCACGACCTGCGCCTCGACATGCGCGGCGATGGCCGGCACCCTGGTCTTGAACGTGTCGAGCACGCCGGACATCGTCTGGGAGAGCACCGCCACCCTGCGGTCGGACCGGGCCGCAGTATCGGCCAGCCAGTCACGAACCGGCTGGTAGGCATCGGGCGGCAGCATCCCGTCGACGAGCGGGATTTCCGGGATGACAAACCGGTCCGCGGCGTCGATCCCGTTGGCGTCGAGCATGGCCGTGAAGTGCTCCACGAGTTCGGTCCGGTGCTGCTGGGGTACCCGGGACATCACCACGCCCAGCGAGGCCTTCCTGTCCCGTGCGTGCTGCAGGATCTCCCAGACCGGCCCGTCGGCGTACCGGCTGGCACTGGTCATGAACAGCCACAGATCAGAGGCGTCGAGGAACTGGTAGGCGAACTCGTGGTGGGCCTGCACCACCGAGTCGATGTCCGGGGTGTCAAGCAGCGCGATGCCGCGCGGCATGCCCTCGCTCGCCGCGAGGACAAGCAGGCCGTCCCGGCCAGGCCGGGCCAGCCCTTCCTGCCGGACCCGGGGCAGCGTCGGCAGGAAGTTATTCTCGGCGAACCAGTCGATCTCATCGGGATGACAGGCCAGAACCGGACTGTTCGTGGTCGGGCGGCGCACACCCGTCGCGCTGACGTGCGCGCCGACGATGCTGTTCACCAGCGTCGACTTCCCGGCCCCGGTGGAGCCGACCAGGGCCACCAGGATCGGAGCCGCCGACCGGCGTACCCGGGGCAGCAGGTAATCGTCGATCTGGCTGAGGAGCTTGGCGCGTTCGGTCTTGACGTCAGCGGCACCGGATATCTCGAAGACGAGGGGAACCGCGGCGATCCGTTTCCTGAGGTTGAGTAGCGCGGCTTCCAGCAACCGGGCATCCACGCGGGCGTGGGCCTGGCCGGCGGCCGGGACTCGGTCGGCGACGGCGGGCGCGGGGGCGGGCGGGGCGGCGGGCTCGGGCGGGGCGGCGGGCTCGGGCGCGGATTCGGCAGACGCGGCGGGCGCTGGCTCGGGGGTGGCTTCGGGCTCGGGGGTGGTCTGGGGCTCGGCGCTGGCTCCGGGCGCCGGGGTGGTCTGGGGCTCGGGGGCGGTCTCGGGCCGACGGGGATGGGGCTGGGTGGCATCGTCTTCGGGGTCGGCGGACAGCCGGGACGACCCGTAAACGTTCTGCGGCGAAGCCTCTGGGTGACCTATAGTAGCCATTACGTTACCGTCATCCCCGTTTGGTTCCTGATCCTCACCACCGTCGGCAGCATCCCTCGTCACACGATCCTCGTCAGGGAGGTCGGCCGCGACGGCACCCGGACCGGGTTCGGCGTGCGCCCCGGCCGCGGACGGCGATGACGCAGCTACGCCCTGACCTTCCATGGTTCGAACGGCCTCCTCAAGCCGGTTAAAGGCCCCTGGCCTCTATTCCATTGTGCAGCCCCGGAGCGCGCCTATTGGGGGGCGCCGGGTTGATCGTCTGGCACGCGGAGTTTATCCCCTTCGGCGGAGGTTACATGGCGCATCAGTTCCGTTATCTCCACGGCGACGTTCACGACGTCGCCGACGACGACGGTCGCGGGCGGCCGGATTCCCTCCTTGACCACGATGCCTTCCACTTGTTCCAGCGTCGAGTTAATTGTGCGCTGCGTCGGCAGCGTACCGTCTGCGATTACCGAAACGGGGGTATCTGGCCGACGGCCGTGCCGCTGGAGTTCGCTGACCACCGCGCCAATCCGTTCCACGGCCATCAGCAGCACCAGGGTCCCCGAGCTGCCGCCGAGCAGTTCCCAGTTAACCGTGGACCGCGGGTCGCCCGGCGGAACATGGACGGAGATGACGTGAAAGTCCTGCGCGACGCCGCGGTGGGTGACCGGCACCCAGGCGCTGGCGGGCACGGCTACCGCGCTGGTGACGCCGGGGACCACGGTGACCGGGACGCCCGCTCGCAGGCACGCCAGGACTTCCTCGGCGCCCCGGCCGAAGACGAACGGGTCGCCACCCTTGAGCCTGGCCACGGAGCGGCCCGCTCGGGCGTGGCTTATCAGCGCCGCGTTGATGTGCTCCTGGGCCATGGCCCGGCCGTAGGGGATCTTGCTCACGTCGATGATCTCGACGTCGGCCCGCAGCTCGTCGAGCAACGAGCGAGGCGCCAGCCGGTCGGTGAGCACCACGTCAGCCTCGGCGAGCAGCTGCCGCCCGCGCACCGTGATCAGCCCGGGATCGCCGGGGCCGCCGCCGATGATCGCCACTCCGGCCGGGCGGCCGCGGCCGTGCCTGGCGCTGAGCTGGCCGGACTGCAACCCGGCGACCACGGCGTCCCTGATCGCCGCGCTGTGCCGCGGGTCACCGCTGAGGATCCCGATCCTGACCCCGCCGGACTGGCCCGAGGCGGGAGTCCAGGCGGGGGACGCGGCGGCGTCGTCGGCCCGGACACACCAGGTCTGCTGGGCTTCGGCGGCCGCGACCACGGCCGCGTTCACCCCGGGGACGTCGGTGCAGGCGCAGACCAGCCAGGCGGCGGCGCAGTCACCGGGCTCGTACCCGCGCGCCGCCCAGCGGATCCGGCCGGCCGCGGCCAGATCCTCCAGGGCCGGGGTCACGGCCGGGGACACCAGGAGGATCTCCGCACCCGCGTCGAGCAGGGCCGGGATCCGGCGGGACGCCACCGCGCCGCCGCCGACGACGACGACGCGGCGGCCGTGCAGCCGCAGTCCCAGCAGATACGGATCCATGCTTCCTTCTGTCGGCTCAGTGAGCGTTTGATCAATGCTTCAAGCTCCGGCGGCCCGATTTCGTGTCCGGCGCGAGAGTCTGGTCCCGCGCTGATGCTGGCGTGGTTCGTGGTAGGCCAGGGCTCCATGAGGCGCCGGACTCCGGAAATCTCACGGAAAATTCGGCTTACGCGGAGGATATGGGCCCCTATAGGGTACCTTTTTCTCCACTAAGGCCGAATCTTCCGCGCAAATAACCAAGACAGTCGTACCGGTGATCGAATTGTGGTTCTGATGAGGCATGACGGGCTGATGAGGCAACGCGAGACGCGGGCGGGACGGGTGCGGGTGGGACGGGCGGAACGGGTGCGGGTGGACGGGTGCGGGCGGGACAGGTGGGACGAGCGCGACGGGACGGGGACGGCGCGGGACGCGGGGACGGCGCGGGACGCGGGGACGGCGCGGGACGCGGGGACGGCGCGGGACGCGGAGATGGGGCTGGGGGCGGGTCCAGCGCGGATCAGGTCTAGCGGATCCATGGGTCACATACTCCCTAAGACTTGTCGGCGACGCCGGCGGAGTCGAAGGTGGCGACGTCGCGCAGCGCGCGGGCCGCGCTGGCCACCAGGGGAAGGGCGAGCACCGCGCCGGTGCCTTCACCGAGCCGCAGCCCGAGGTCGACCAGCGGGCGCAGGCCCAGGTAGCTAAGCGTAACGGAATGTCCCGGCTCCGCGCTGCGGTGGCCGGCGACGCAGGCGGCGATGGCATCCGGCGCCAGCGCGACCGCGGCCAGCGCGGCGGCCCCCGCGATCACCCCGTCCAGGATCACCGGCACCCGCAGGGCGGCCGCGCCGAGGATGAACCCGGCCAGCGCGGCGTGCTCGAAGCCGCCGAACGCCGCGATCACGCCGACCGGGTCGGCCGGGGCGTCGGGGTCGGGCCGATGCCGGGCCAGGCCGCGGCAGACCACATCGATCTTCCTCGCGTACGTGGCCGCGTCGATGCCGGTGCCGCGCCCGGTCGCCTCGACCGGGTCGGCCCCAGTGAAGGCGCAGATCAGCGCGGCCGACGCGGTGGTGTTGGCGATGCCCATGTCGCCGGTGATCAGGCACCGGTTGCCCGCAGCCACCAGGTCACGGGCGACCTCGATGCCGACCGTCAGCGCTGCCACCGCCTGGTCACGGGTCATCGCGGGTCCCTTGGTGAAATCCGCGGTCCCCGGCGCGACCTTGCGGGGCAGCAGCCCGGGGACCGGTTCCAGCTCGGCGGCCACGCCGACATCGACCACCGTCACCTCGGCGCCGACCTGAGCCGCGAACGCGTTGACCACGGCCCCCCCGGCCAGGAAGTTCGCCACCATCTGGGCGGTCACCTCTTGCGGCCAGGGGGTGACCCCCTGCGCGTGCACGCCGTGATCGGCGGCGAACACCGCGACGCAGGCGGGCTCGGGCAGCGGCGGCGGGCAATGGCCCGCCAGACCCGCCAGCTGGACCGACACCTCCTCGAGCACGCCGAGCGAACCACGGGGCTTGGTCATCCGGTCCTGGCGCTCGCGCGCGGCGGCCATCGCGGCGGCGTCCGGCGGGACGATCGCGGCGATCACTTCGGCCAGCGGGTCCACCGCGACCTCCCCGGGTAGTCCGCGGTGGCCGTACTCCTCGGCGTGCACCGCCCAGGACACCGGCCGGCGACGCGCCCAGCCGGCCGTCGCGAGTTCCGGCTCGGGCGCGAACTGGCGCACGTAACCGACGCATAGGTAGGCGATGACCTCGAGATGCCCGGGCAGGCCGAGCTCGGCCGCCAGTTCGCGTTCGTCGAAAAAGCTCACCCAGCCGACCCCGAGGCCCTCGGCCCGGGCCGCCAGCCACAGGTTCGCCACCGCGAGCACGCTGGAGAAGCCGGCGGTCTGCGGCTGGGCGTGCCGGCCCAGCGTGTGCCGGCCGCCGCGGGTCCGGTCACAGCTGACCACGATGTTGACCGGCGTATCGGTGATCGACTCGATCTTCAGCCGGTCGAACGAGCGGGCCCGGGCGCCCGGCAGGTCCGCGGCGAACTCGTCCCGGTGGCGGCGCGCCAGGGCCGCGATCCGCTCCCGCCGGGCCCGGTCGGTGATCACGATGAAGTCCCACGGCTGGGACAAACCCACCGACGGCGCCTGGTGCGCCGCCGCGAGGACCCGGCCGAGCACGTCGGCGGGTACCGGGTCGGGCCGGAAGCCCTGCCGGACGTCCCGGCGCTCGGCGATCACCCGGTAGACCGTGTCCCGCTGCTCGGCCGGGTAACCAGGATCCCGGTCAGTCACGGGCGCGCCCGCCACGGGCAGGTCGGTCATGGGCGCGCTCGCGGGCCGGTCGGTCACGGGCGCGCCCGCCACGGGCAGGTCAGTTGCGGGCAGGTCAGTTGCGGGCAGGTCAGTCACGGGTGCACCTTACGTCAGGAGGACGGTTCCCCGGCGGGGGCCTGGGCCTCGTCGGTGGCGAACCGCAGCAGGGCGTGGAACGCCGCCGCGGCCACCGCAGAACCGCCTTTCTCCGAGACGTTGGTCAGGGCCGGCAGGCGGCTGGCCCGCAGGTCGTCCTTGGCCGCGGCCGCGCCGACAAAGCCAACAGGCACGCCGATCACCAGGGCCGGCTCCACCTGCCTGGTCATGATCTCGGTCAGCGCCGTGGGGGCACAGCCGACCAGCCAGACCGCGCCCGGGCCGGCCTCACCGAACGCCAGCCTGACCGCGGCCGCGCTGAGCGTGAGGTTCGCGGTCCTCGCCAGCCGGGCCGAAAGCGAGTCGCCGATCTTGCAGATCACCGGGTAGCCGGTGATGC
>JBEKGC010000390.1:0-7852 GCA_050013055.1 Streptosporangiaceae bacterium | reverse complement strand
GGGCTCCGTGGCGGATCCGGTACATCCCACCCACCACAGGTGCTGGCCCAGTGCCATAGGCCGGCTGTGAGCACCGGCTCGCGGGACGGCTCACGATCCACGCAACGGTCAGGCTCTGAGGGCCCGAAGCGCCGCACGCCAGCCGCCGTCCCCGCCAACCCCCGCCGCTCCCCACACCCAGAACCCACCCGTCACAACTATCGAAAAAAATCGTGGAATATTTGACTTACCTGGAAGTTTTGGTACCCTATCGGGTACCAAACTATCCGTGGGAGCCAGATCTTCCACGCGAACCGGGCGGCCCGGCCCGCATAACGCCCGGCCGGACCAGACACGGCCTACACCTCGCATCACCACCCCCAGCAGCCACCGCACCACCAGCACGACCGCGAGGGACCCGCCTCCGGCGGCCCGTCCAGCGGACCCCAGCGCACCGGATCCACCGCCCAGCCCGGATCCACCGCAGAAATCCCCGGTGAAGGCGCCGGGACGGGCGACGGTGAGGCAACCGGAACGGGCAGCGGGACGAGCGCGGGCAGCGGGACGAGCGCGGGCAGCGGGACGGGCGGGCGCGGCGGGCGCGGCGGGCGGGTTAGTAGCGGGCGCCGGCGACCTGGCTGGCCAGGGGGTCTAGGAGGGCCAGCTCGTCGGAGCTGAGGGTGACGTCGAGGGCGGCGACGTTCTGCTCGAGCCACTTGACCCGCTTGGTGCCCGGGATGGGGGCCAGGGACACGCCGAGGCGGCTGGCCTGGGCGTACACCCAGGCCAGCGCGATCTGGGCGGGCGCCGCGCCGTGGGCCTCGGCCACCGAGCGCACCGCGGCCACGATGGCCTGGTTGGTCTGCCCGGCCTGGCCGGTGAACCGCGGGTTCCGGCGGCGGAAGTCCTTGTCGTCCAGCGTGCTCGGGTCCACGGTGTCGGTGAGGAAGCCGCGGCCCAGCGGCGAATAGGGCACGAAACCGACGCCGAGTTCGCGGATGGCGCCGAACGCCTCGGTCTCGACGTCGCGGGTCCACAGCGAGTACTCGCTCTGCACCGCGGTGATCGGGTGCACCGCGTACGCGCGGCGGAGCAGGGCGTCGTCGACCTCGGACAGGCCGAGGTAGCGGACCTTGCCCTCGGTCACGAGCTCGGCCATCGCGCCGACGGTCTCCTCGATCTCGGCCGTCTGCGGCGGGCGGTGCAGGTAGTACAGGTCAATGGTGTCGACGCCGAGCCGGGTCAGCGACGACTCGCAGGACTGCTTGACGTAGGCGGCTTCGCCGCGAATCACCCGGTTGGCGTCGCCGCCCGACCGGTCGATGCCGAACTTGGTGGCGAGTCACGCCGAGATCGAGCGCACGATGGATGGTCGCGATCGAGGAGTCCCAGTCGGTGGCGCCGTACCATTCGCTCATTCCCATGCAGCCCAGGCCCTGTGCGGACACGGTGAGCTCGCCGAGTTTGGTGGTGCGCATGTGTTACCTAACTCCTTTGGTCACGAAACGAGCCTACGAGTTAGAGCGCACTCTAACGCAACCGGAACTAGCCGCCGAACGTGACCGTGACGTGCTGGAAGCCCAGCGAGGTCAGCATGCCGTCGAGCATGGCCTCGGTGTTCTTCTGCGCCTCGGCCAGCAGCGGGCTCTGCTGGGCCGCGGTCTGGATCTTGGCCTGGGCGGCCTGGTAGACCTGCTGCTGGCTGTTCGGGTTACCGGAGAAGAAGTTGCCGATCCGGCTGAACAGGCCCTGCTGCTCGGCGACCACATAGGACTGGTTCACGTCGAGCACGGCCGGTTCCAGCTGGGCCTTGGGCAGCGTCACCGTCACCGTCTGCCGGTTCGCCGACATGGTGATGGCCTGGCTTTTCAGCCCGGAGAAGTCGATGAAGGCGATGTCGTTGCCCTGCCCGATGAACAGCGTCTCGCTGCCGGCCAGGAACGAGGGCAGCAGCGACGTGCGCTTGGTCAGGTCCACCACGACCTCGAACGAGCCGCTGGCCGCCTCGTACCGGCTGAGCGCGGTGATCGACTTCAGGATGACCGGCTGGCTGGTCACCGTCGTGGTCTCGGCGAACGGGTTCCTCAGCTGCGGCAGCAGATGCACCGCGGACAGCACCACGACCAGCACGACCACCCCGACGACGGCGGCTACGATCTTGCCCAGCCATCCCGTCCCCGGCACCCGCGGCATTGTTATCCTCAGCTCACGCGGTTCCCGATTCTCACGTGTTGTTCCGGTGGATTGTTCCATTGCGCCGTTCCGTCACGTCGTCGGCCGTTGTCTTAACCGACCGGAAGCTACCCCGGACGGGCCAGATAATTCGCGCCAGCCGGCATATCACGCCGTGCCTGGGAATACTTAGCGGCATGAGGTCCAGATCGAGGCAGCCCACAGATTACCGGGAGTGGTCCAGGGGCCCACGTCGGCGATGGCGCCCGCGATCCAGGGGCCGCGGCTGCCTGATGTGGCTGGTGCTGCTGATCGTGGTCCTGGCCGTGCTCGCGGTCATGTTCGGCGGTTTCCAGAAAGGCACCAAGTCCGGCAGCCTTGGCCCTTCCCGCACCACCAATTCCGCCCTAGCGGGCGGCCTAGAGGCGGGGGTCGACGGGCTCGGACTCCAGCGCGAGAACGGCGAAGACGCATTCGTGCACGCGCCATAGCGGCTCGCCGCGGGCCACCCGGTCCAGGGCCTCCAGGCCCAGGGCGTATTCGCGCAGCGCGAGCGAGCGCTTGTGCCCGACGGCGCGCTGCCGCAGCCGGGTCAGGTGGGCCGGATCGGTGTAATCCGGCCCGTAAATGATGCGCAGGTACTCGCGGCCGCGCACCTTCAGACCCGGCTGGACCAGGGCGTCGCCGCGGGTCAGGTTGGCGGCGGGCTTGACCACCATGCCCTCGCCGCCGGCCGCGGTCAGCTCTTCCCACCACGTCGTGGCCGCGGCGGTCGAGGCGGGGTCGCCGGTCTGCACGGCGAGGCGGCGGGTGGTCGCGACCAGTTCGGAGTTCACCTCGGCGAGCCGGTCGGCCACGTCCAGGTGCCACTGGTGCGGGCGGTCGTGATACACCGCGCCTTCGGAGGCGAGCAGCTGGAACGGGGCCACGCGGACGCCGGACAGGTCCCGGGTGGGCCAGCAGTAGCGCAGGTAGGCGGCGGTGAACGCGGCCGCGTTCACCGACCGGCCCCTGGTCCGGTCAAGCAGCGCGGTCACCAGGGCGTCGTCCGCGGGCAGCCGCCGGGCGCTGGCCTGCTCGAGCACCGCGATCGCGGCGGGCAGCGCGGCCCGGGCGGCGGCGCCGACCCCGGCGTAGGAGTCCCGCAGCAGCGAGGCGGCCTTGACGTTCCAGGGCAGCAGTTCGGCGTCGAGCAGCAGCCAGGAGGTGCCGAGCTCGGTGAACAGGCCGGCTTGTTCGGCGGCCACGCGGAGCTGATCGATCAGCGCGGCGGTCAGCTCCGCGGTGAAAAACGGACGGCCGGTCCTGGTCCAGATCGCGCCGGCCGCCGGGGCCACCGCATCCGCGGCCGGGACGCCGAACCGCTGCCGGGCCGCCTCCGGCGAGCGGCAGAGGAGCAGCACCGCGCGTGAGCCCATGTGCTTTTCCTCGCACAATACCGAGGTCACCCCGTCGGCGCGGTAGGCCGCGAACGCCTGATCCGGGTGTTCGAGCAGGTCGTGGCGGGGCGAGGTGGCGACAGGGCTCATCGTCGGCGGCAGGTAAAGCAGCCAGCGCGGGTCGACGGCGAACCGGCTCATCACCTCGAGGGCGGCCGCGGCGTGCGCCTCGCGCACCCCGACCCGCGGCAGGTACCCGGTCTCGACGACGCGCGAGCCGAGCACGTCGCGGAGGTCAAGGACGTCCGGCTCCACCCGGACAGCACCGGTGGTGGGCGGGGCGGGCGTACTGCTGGGGGTGGCTGGCTCGGCCATCGGGAAGGGGCGGGCCGGGGTGTAGTAGACGCGGGCCGCTGGGACTGAGACCACGGATCGTTCCGGATATTTCAGCGCGGTCAGACGGCCACCGAAGACGCAGCCGGTGTCCAGGCACAGGGTGTTGTTGAGCCATTCCGGCCGGGGCACCGGGGTGTGGCCGTACACCACCATCGCCCGGCCGCGGTACTCCTGCGCCCACGGGTAGCGGACCGGCAGGCCGTAGGAGTCGGTCTCGCCGGTGGTGTCCCCGTACAGGCAGAATTCGCGGACCCGGCCGGACGCGCGGCCCTGGTAGCGCTCGATCAGGCCGGCGTGGGCGACCACGAGGCGGCCGTCGTCAAGCACGTAGTGGCTGATCAGGCCGTCGATGAACCGTTCGGCGGCGGCCCGGAACTCCTCCGTCTGGCCGGCCAGCTGGGCCAGGCTCTCGGGCAGGCCGTGGTTGAGCTGGACCTTCCGGCCGCGCAGGGCCTTGAGCAGCTTGGCCTCGTGGTTGCCCGACACGCACAGCGCGGTGCCCGCCGCTACCATGCCCATGACCAGGCGCAGCACGCCCGGGGTGTCGGGTCCCCGGTCCACCAGGTCACCGACGAAGACGGCCAGGCGGCCCGGGTGGTGAGCACCTACCGGCCGCCCGGCGTCGTCGTGGTCCAGCCGGTAGCCCAGCTCGGTGAGCAGCTGCTCGAGCTCGGCCCGGCAGCCGTGCACGTCGCCGATGACGTCGAACGGCCCGCGCTCGTGCCGCAGGTCGTTGAACAGCTTGGTGCGGGTGACGGTGGCGGCGGCGACCTCGTCCGGGGTGCGCAGCACGTGCACGGTGCGGAAACCCTCGCGGCGCAGCCCTTTGATACCGCGCCGCAGCTGGTCGTGCTGGCGGCGGATCACCTGCGGGCCGAAATCGCGGTCCGCGCGGGCGGCGTTCCGCTCCGCACACAGCTTCTCCGGCAGGTCAAGGACGAACGCCACCGGCAGCACGTCGTGCTCACGGGCCAGCGCGACCAGCTCCCGGCGCGACTGCGGCTGCACGTTGGTCGCGTCCACCACGGTGAGGCGGCCGCCGGCCAGCCGCTTGGCCACGATGTAGTGCAGCAGCTCGAACGCGGCCGGGGTGGCGGACTGGTCGTTCTCGTCGTCGGCGACCAGGCCACGGCAGAAGTCCGAGGAGATCACCTCGGTCGGCTTGAAGTGCGCGCGGGCGAACGTCGACTTGCCCGAGCCGGTGACGCCGACCAGGACGACCAGGCTCAGCTCGGGCACGGCCAGCGGGGCGCGGGCCGGCCCGCTCTCTGGGGTCTTCGGGACGGCCGTCATGACGGCGGCGGCCGGTCGAAGACGGCCAGCTGGGTGGGCGGGCCGTGGACGGGGTGTCCGGCGCCGGCGCCCGTGAACCGGACCTGGTAGCCGAAGTCGGCGGCTACCCGGGTGGCCCAGCCGCGGAACTGCGCCCTGGTCCATTCGAACCGGTGGTCCCTGTGCCGCAGCTGCCCGGCAGGCAGCGCGGGGAAGCACACGTTGAACTCGGCGTTGGGCGTGGTCACGATCACCGCACCGGGCGCGGCGAAGCCGAACACCGACCGCTCGAGCGCGGCCAGCCTGCCGGGCTCGGTGTGCTCGATGACCTCCATCAGCACGACCGCGTCGAGTCCGGCGAGCCGCTCGTCGCGGTAAAGCAGCGAGGACTGGAAGATCTCCAGCCGGGCCCGCTGCCGGTCCGGCAGCTGGTCGAGCTTGACCGCGCGCGCGGCCAGCTGAAGCGCCCGCACCGACACGTCCACGGCGCGGACAAGCTCGACGCCGTCGGTGGCCAGCAGGTCCCTGGCCAGCACGCCCGCGCCGCAGCCGAAATCCCCGATCCGCCGCGCGCCCCGCTCGCGCAGCAGGGCCAGCACGACCTCGCGGCGCTGGTCCGCCAGCGAGAGGCCTGCCGGCGGGCCTGCCAGCGGGGCCCCCAGCGGGCCAGCCGGCGACGGGCTCGGGGCGCCACGGCTGGGGTCCGGCTCCTCGGTGACGGCGTCGTCGAGTTCGGCCGGGTCGGTGTCGTCGGCTTCGGCCAGCCGGGCCAGCGCGGACCTGGTCAGCCCGCGCTGGTGCGCCAGGTACCGGCGGGTGATGAGTTCCTTCTCCGGGTGGCCGGCCAGCCAGTCGCCGCCCGCCCGGATCAGCTTGTCCACCTCTTCGGTGGACACCCAGTAGTGCTTGGTGTCGTCGAGCACGGGCAGCAGCACGTACAGGTGGTTGAGCGCGTCGGCCAGCCGCAGCTCGCCGGTCAGCCGCAGGTCCAGGTAGGGCGAATCGCCCCAGGCCCGGGGTTCGAGGGGCTGCGGCTCGGCCTCGACGCCCCAGCCGAGCGGGCCGAAGATGGCGCGAGCCAGCCCCGGGCCGCCCCGGCAGCGCAGCGCGGGCACCCTGATCACCAGCGGGATGCGGGCCGCGGCCAGCTCGGGCCGGGCCGCGCAGCGGCCGGTGAGCGCGGTCCTGAAGGCTTCCTTGAGCGCGACCGCGAGCATGCTGGAGGCGGCGTAGGGCCGGTCGTTGACGTAGTGGGCCAGCTCGGCGTCGGGATTGCGGTCCTGGCGGCCGCGGACGAGCGCCACCGGGTCGATCTCGAGCAGCAGCGCGGCCGTGCACCGCTCCGGCGTCGCCTCCGGGTAAAATATATGCCCCTGACCAGCGGAAATAGCGAACGACTGGAGCCGGTCCGGGTGCTTGTGCAGCAGGTACCCCAGATCGGTGGCCGGCGGCCGGGTGGTGGTGATGGTCACGAGCACGTGCCATTGTGACCGACGCCGGCCCCCCAGGCCAACATCAATTTTCCCGAACGGGCCGTGGTGCGCGCCCGGCGGACCCGCCCGCCGCCCAGGCCGGCCGGGCGCCGGACGGTGCGGGGCCGCCGGCGGGCCGGGTAAGAATGGCAGGGTGACACGGTGGGTGCTGCACGTGGACCTCGACCAGTTCATCGCGGCGGTCGAGGTGCTGCGGCATCCCGAACTGCGCGGACGGCCCGTGGTCGTCGGCGGGGACGGCGACCCGAGCAAGCGCGGGGTGGTGAGCACCGCGTCGTACGAGGCGCGGGAGCACGGGGTGCACTCGGGCCTGCCGCTGCGCACGGCGGCGCGGCGGCTGCCGGACGCGGTGTTCCTGCCGGTGGACCGGGGCGCCTACGACGAGGCGTCGGCGTCGGTGATGGCCGTGCTGCGTGACTCCGGCGCGGTGGTGGAGGTGCTCGGCTGGGACGAGGCGTTCCTCGGGGTCGACACCTGCGACCCGGAGGGCTTCGCCCGCGCGCTCGCGGCCCGGGTCCGGGAGGCGACGCGGCTGGACTGCACGGTGGGGATCGGCGAGAACAAGCTGCAGGCCAAGATCGCCACCGGGTTCGGCAAGCCGGCCGGAGTGTTCCGGCTGACCCACGCGAACTGGTTCGAGGTCCTCGGCGCCCGGCCCACCGACGCGCTGTGGGGCATCGGCGCCAAGACGGCGAAGAAGCTGGCCGGCCTGGGCATCGGCACGGTCAGCGACCTGGCCACCGCCGACCCGGACGCGCTGGCCGCGGTGTTCGGCCCGATGACGGGGCCGTGGCTGGTGCTGCTCGGCCGGGGCCGGGGCGACGCCGACGTGGACGACTCGCCGTACCTGGCCCGCGGGCACGGCCGGGAGGAGACGTTCCAGCAGAACATCGCCGACTGGTCCGCCGTGCAGGCCGAGGTGACGCGGATCGCCGGGCTGCTGGCGGTGGACCTGGCCGCCGAGCCGCGGCCGGCCGTGCGGGTGATCGTCAAGGTGCGGTACGCGCCCTTCATCACGGTAACGCACGGGGTGACGCTCGGCACCCCCAGCTCGCAGGCCGCGGTGATCGCGCAGGCCGCCTCGGCCGCGCTGGCCCGGTTCACCGGGCGGCGGCCGGTGCGGCTGCTCGGGGTCCGGGCCGAGTTCGGGTCCTGAGGGCT
>JBEKGC010000389.1:0-7359 GCA_050013055.1 Streptosporangiaceae bacterium | reverse complement strand
GGCCGTCCTCCACACGCATCCTCTTCCCTTCGCAACGATCGCCGCTGCTCGGGTCATCGAGGCGGCCGAGCCACACTCTCGCGTTACAAAACGGGTAAGGACATATAATCATCTTCTGGGTGGCCGCTACGGGGCATTCGCTAGTAAAACCGGAGAGATCTTCGCCTCGAAGGTGCGCATTCGGGTCGCGGCGGCGCCTGCGGGTTCGCGGAGGGCGTATCCGGCTTGCCTGTCTGTGATCCAGTGGCCGGCTCAGCGTGCTGCCTTGAGTACGGATGGGTTGCCGGGATGATGGTGGCCGGTGACCGCCCGGTTACGTTGGCCCTGCCGCCGATCCCGGCCAGCACCTGACATACGCCCGCAGGCAATCACCTCACGCGGCGAAAGCGCTCATTAGATTCGAGTATCAGGCCGCGGTCAGCCTTCGCCGTGACTGGCCTGGTGCGCACCGGCGGCGTTGGCGGCCGGGCCGGTAGTGGCCGGGGGCAGGGGCGTGGCCGGCGGGGTGCGGGCGGACCGGCCGAGGAACAGGGCGCCGAAGTCGGGCCGGGCGAGCAGGGCCGCGGGTGCGTCGTTCAGTTCGACCCGGCCGGCGACCAGGACGTAGCACCAGTCGGCGATCTTCATGGCCTGGTGTGCGCGCTGCTCGACGAGCAGGATGGTCACGCCGGCCCGGGTCAGGGAGGTGACGTGGTCATCAAGGATGCCGCGGGCCAGGCTCGGGGACAGCCCCGCGGTGGGTTCGTCGAGGATGAGGAGCTTCGGCGAGCTGATCAGGGAGCGGCCGATGCCGAGAAGTTTCCGCTCGCCGCCGCTGAGGAGTTTGCCGCTGCGTTTCAGTAGCGGCCGGAGGGAGGGGAAGGTATGAAGCACCTCCTCGATCCGATCGCCGACCTGGGCTTTCGGCAGGAGGTAGCCGCCCATTTCGAGGTTTTCCCTGACGGTGAGGGTCGGGAAGATGTCGTTGTGCTGCGGGACGTAGCCCAGGCCGCCCTCGGTCAGGGCGTTGCCGCTGGCCGCGGTGACGTCATGTCCGTCGAGGTGGACCTGCCCGGCCCGGGGTCTCAGCCGTCCGGTGAGGCACTTGAGTAGGGTCGACTTGCCGGACCCGTTGGGGCCGATCACGGTCACGACCTCACCCTCGGCGACGGTCAGCGAGATGTCGTTGATGATCGGCGCGGCGTCGTAGCCGGCGGTCAGGCCCTGGACGGTCAGGTACCCGGTGTCCGGGCGGCGGCTCTCAGTTGAGGTAGGCATCGAGCACCCTCTGGTCGGATCGGATCTGCTCCATGGTTCCCTCGGCGAGGACTTCGCCCTGTGCCATCACGATGACCGGGTCGCACAGCCGCTCGACGACCGCCATCTCGTGCTCGACCATCAGCATGGTCAGCCCGTCCTGCTTCAGCTGGAGCAGGTAGTCCTCGATTCGCTCGCCGAGGGCGGGGTTGACCCCGGCCATCGGCTCGTCGAGCAGGATGATCTCCGGCTCGGTCATCAGCGCGCGCATGATCTCGAGCAGCCGCCGCTGGCCGCCGCTGAGGCTTCCGGCGAACTCGTTCGCCATCCGGGCCATGTCGAAGCGGGCGATGAGGTCAGCGGCACGCGCGGTCAGGCTTTCCTGCTCGGCGCGCCAGTAGCGGCGGCCGAGGAGCGCGCCGCGCAGCGTGTCTCCGCGCTGCCCGTACCTGGCCGTGAGCAGGTTCTCCGTAACGGTCATCCCGGCGAAGTCGCTGGACTGCTGGAAGGTCCTGGCCAGCCCGCGCCGCGCGATCTTGTGGCTGGGCCAGCCGGCCACGTTGGTGCCGTTGAGCAGCACCGAACCGTGGCTCGGCTTGATCGCGCCTGCCATCATGCCAAGCGCGGTGGATTTGCCTGCGCCGTTCGGGCCGATAAGGCCGGTGATGCGGCCCCGCGGCACGTCGAAGGACACCCCGGCTACGGCGTGCACGCCGCCGTAGCTCTTGGCCAGATCATCGACCCGCAGCAACGCTGCCTGCGCGGCCGGTGTCGCCTGCTGTCGCTGCACCGAGGTCATCGGGTCTCGGCCGTTTTCTCGTAGTCCACGGGTCGCGGCGGCCCGGTCCCGGCCTGCAGCAGGCCGGGCAGCCTGATGATCCGTCTGCGCTCGGGCAGCACGCCGCGCGGCCAGAACCACACGAAGATCAGCGCCATGAGCCCGACGGCGACCCACTGCAGCGCGTCGACGAGCCCGGGGGGGCCGAACTGGGGCAGGAAGCGGCTGCCTTCCAGGAACGCGACGGGGACCAGCAGCGCACCAAGCGCGGCGCCGGCGTTGTTGGCCGTGCCGCCGACGATCAGCGCGGTGAACAGGACGAAGGTCTCCTGGTAGAGCCAGCCGCCGGGAGACCAGGCGCTGATGAACTCCACCAGCACGGCCCCGCTGATCCCGGCGATCACGCCGCCGATGACGAACGAGGTCATGCGCAGGCTGGTCACGTTCTTGCCCAGCGCGGCGGCGCCCTGCTCGTGGTCGCGTACGGCACGAAGCGACCGGCCGAGCGGGGCGCTGGTGATCAGCCGCAGGAACGCGTAGACGATCAGGCAGATGACGGCGGTCATTCCGACGTAGAACCACCGGTAGCCGACCAGCGAGAAGTTCAGGGCGGTGCTCAGCGGCTGGGGGATGAGCGACAGCCCGGCCGGGCCGTTGAACAGGCCCACGTCGCTGGTGACCACGGCGGTGGCGATCAGGGAGATGACCAGGAAGACCATGGCCTGGTAGTCGCTTCGCAGCCGGCGCAGCGCGATCACGCCGGCCACCGCCGACAGCAGGCCGCCCGCGATCCCGCCGGCGATAATCGGGAGCGGGAACGGCAGGTTCGCGCCGCCGATGTACTGCTGGAAACTGCCGGAGGTGTTCGGCCCCAGGGTCAGCACGGCGGCGACGTACGCACCGGCGGACTGGTAGATGATGAAGGAGAAGTTCAGGATCCCGGTGTAGCCGTATTGCAGGTTCAGCCCCCAGCAGGCCATCACGTCGACCCCGAGGTAAACCAGCACGGTGGAGATGTAGAACGACCAGGCGAGGCTCATGCGGCGACCTCCTTCTGGCTGGCGACCTCGGCGAAGATTCCCTGCGGGCGGATCAGAAGCACCAGGATGAGCACGCCGAACGCCACGACATCCTTGTAGACCGGATCGAAGTAGGTGCCGGCCACCTCGGTGGCGATCCCGATGACCAGCGCGCCCAGCATCGCCCCGTACGGCTGGCCGACCCCGCCGAGCACCGCGGCGGCGATGACCGGGACCAGGAACGCCGAGCCGGTGGTGAAGTCGAAGCTGCCAAGCTCGGTCACCAGCGCGACCCCGGCCAGCCCGCACAGCAGTCCGGACAGCAGCCAGGCGCCGTCGATGATCCGGCGCGTCGGCACGCCGCAGTTGCGGGCCAGCTCGGGGTCGCTGGCCGTGGCGCGCATGGCCTTGCCCAGCCGGGTGTACCTGAGCAGGCCGTGCAACGCGATCAGCGCGACGGCGGCGATCGCGATCAAGATGAGCTGACTAGTGGTGAATATCATGCCAAGCACGTGCACCGAGGCACCGGCGGCGATGTTGGCGCTGACAAAGTCCGGCCCCCAGATGGCCTGCAGGCAGTTCTGCAGGATCAGGCTCACCGCGATCGTGACGATGATCATCGTGAACAGCCGGGCCCCGCGACGGATGAACGGCGTATACAGGAACCGGTTAAGCAGGACGGAGAATACGGCGCCGAACAGGCCGCCGAGCACCAGGCCCCACCATGGGTTCAGCCCGGCCGAGTGGCTCACGTAAGCGATGAACGCCGATGCGGTCATGACATCGCCGTAGGCCAGGTTGAGGATGTTGGTCACCCCGAACTGGACGGTGAACCCGACCGCCGCCAGCGCCATCACCGCGGCGGTGACGATCCCGAAACCGATAGCGTGCACGAACATGGGTTGGCTCCCTTCCGGGTGGGGGCCCTTTCCGGCGACGACCTGACGCCCGGCCCCCGGTGCGCCGGGGGCCGGGCGCGGCCGTTTACTTGGTAAGAGGTGCGATTTGGTCGGCCGTGATCGTGGTCACCAGGGGGGTGTTCCCGTTCGGCTGGTAGCCCGTGATCTCGAAGCCGCCGGTCGAGTTGTGGTACTGGTCCCAGGCGATGATCCCGGTGGCGCCGACGTAATCGATCTTCTTGCCCGCCTTGAGCGCCGCGAGGCCCTCCGCGTACGAATTCACCGTCACCGCCGTTGAGGAGGCCGTGGTGACCGCCTCGATGTACTTGTTATAGACGGCCGGGCTGGTGCTCTTCGCCGCGGCCGCGGCCAGCGCCATGACGATGACCCCGTCGTAGTCCACCATCGAGTACGAGTCGGTGCTCCACTGCGACGCCGGCTTGACCACCCCCGGCGTGGACAGCACGTACTTGTTGTACACCGTCCACGCGGGACCCGACGCAGGGGCGTAGGGGATCGTGCCCACGAAGTACTTGCTCAGCGCCGGCTTGCCGATCGCCCCGCTCACCGCCTGCAGCCAGGCCGCCTCGACCGTCGCGTCGCTGCCGACGACCGGGATCAGGTGGCCCAGCTGCTGCAGCTCTTCCAGGATCGTCGAGGCGGCCTGCGGCGAGGTTTCTGTGAAGATGACCTGCGGCTTGGCCGCGATGATCTGCTCCACCTCCGGCTGATAGGAGCTCTGGCCCTGTGCGATCTTCTCGTTGAGGACCATCTGCCCGCCTACTGCGTTGTAGCCCTTCGTCAGCGTCGGCACGATGCCCTGCGAGCCGATGTCGTTGCCGAAGATCGCCGCGCCCCGGAGGTAGCCCTTCTGCTTGGCATACAGCGCCATGGCGTAGCCCAGCACGTCGTCTGCGGGGGTCATGCGCCAGAAATACTGCAGCTTGGTATGGTCGAACGACGCCTCGCCGGTGTCGGCGAACATCGTGATCTTGGCCGCGTTGATCAGCGGGGCGGTCGCGTCCGCCTCATCCGAACTCGGGCCAAGCACGCCGAACAGGTGCGACGTGGTCGCCAGCATCTTCGCCGCGGCGGTGACCGCGTCGGCCGGGTCGCCGCGCGTGTCCACGGCCGAGCAGGCCACCTTGTTGCTCAGCACGCCGCCGGCCGCGTTGACCGAGTTCGCCGCGGCCAGGCAGCCCGCCATCATCTCCGGCCCGAATGCCGCATCTCCGCCCGTGAACGGGTTAAACGCCGCAACGGTGAGAGTAGTGTTCTTCACGGCTCCGGACGGCGCGGACGAGCACGCCGCCGCCGTCACCGAAACCGCCAGGACAGCAGCCGTCGCGACCAGCGTACGAGCGCGGGTCCGGCGTGATCTGTGAAAAGGCATGTGCGCGATGCTCGCACTCCGTTCCTATATATGTCAAGTTCTTCCGCAAATGATGGCTATTAGTTGTATATGTGAACGCTCTCTGGCAGACTCGCACCCGGGCCCGCTCGCACGCCGTACAGGTTAACGCCGGGGGGGCAGGCGATGAACCCGGGCCCAGCCGGTACGTGCCGGGGCGCGCCGCAGGCCGGATCAGCCGTCCGCGCAATTCGGAGCGTCATGAGCACCTCGGTCATCAGGGCGGTGCGGATCCTCGACCGGCTGGCCCGCAGCCACACGCCGATGACGCTGGCCGAGATCGCCAGCGAACTCAACATACCCAAGAGCACCGCCTACACCATACTGCGCGACCTGGTCAGCGAATCCTTCGTGACCGTGTCGTCGCCGCCCGCCTACTCGATCGGCCTGAAGGCATTCGAGGTCGGCTCGGCGCACCTGCGGGCCTTCGGCACCGCCGGCGCCGTGACACCCGAACTCACCCGCCTGACCTGCGCACTGAACATCACTTCGCACTACGCGGTCCTCGACGGCACCGAAGTCCTCTACCTGTGCAAGGAGGACCCGCCCACGCTGGGGATCCAGCTCGCGAGCTCGATCGGCGCCCGCCTTCCGTCCCACCTGACCGCCGTCGGCAAGGCCTGCCTCGCCTGGCTCGAGGCCGACTGCCTGCCCGGCCACGTCGAACTGGCCACCCGCGGAGCCGACGGGCACACGATCTCCCTGGCCGACCTCACCGCCGAACTCGCCCAGGTCCGCGGGCAAGGCTTCGCCACCGACGACGGCGGCGCCGCGGCCGGCATCCAGTGCGTCGCCGCACCCGTATTCGGCCTCACCGGGATCAAGGGCGCCATCGGCGTGAGCCTCCTGCGCGGCTCCGCCGCCTCCCTCGGCCCGGTCGCCGACGACGTCAAGACGGCGGCCGCCCGCGCCACCATCGCGCTCGGCGGGATCACGCCCCGGCCCACCTGATGGGCCGGCCAGGCGGTCCTACGCCAGGTAGCAGGGACGCCGGTGGCTCAGAACCGGGCGTCACACGGGATCACCGGGATGTCCGGGGAGATGGCCAGCGCCTCGCTGACGTCCCGGGACCGGTGCGGGAACTGCCCGTGGAAACCGTTGATCCCGATCACGAACGGAAGCCCGGAGGCCTCGAAATAATCCACCGCGGGAAAGGAATCCGCCAGACGGCGGGTATCCACCAGCACCACCGCGCCGATCGCGCCCTGGATCAGGTCATCCCACATGAACCAGAACCGGTGCTGGCCCGGCGTCCCGAACATGTAAAGCACGAGATCCTTATCCAGCGTGATCCGCCCGAAATCCATCGCCACCGTCGTGGTGGACTTGTCCGGCACATGCGACAGATCATCAACATCGGTACTGGCCACGGTCATCACGGCCTCGGTCGTCAGCGGAGTGATCTCCGACACCGAACCCACGAACGTCGTCTTGCCGACACCGAACCCGCCAGCCACCACGATCTTCACCGACGTCATCGCCGAGGACGCGTCGGACCTCGGCTGGGCGACGCTAGATCTTACGGAGTCCACTAAGCACCCTTTCGAGCAAATTAAGATCCGGACGGCCCTCGGAATCATCACGCTGATGGATACGGACAAGACCATCCGCGCCCATATCCGCGATCAGGACCCTGGCCACGCCCAGCGGCATCCGGAGCACCGCCGACACCTCCGCCACCGACCTCCAGTCCCGGCAGAACTGCAAGATCGCCTGACATTCCGGCGCCAGCACAGACAGGTCACGCGGCTCCAGCACCGTCGCCGTCACCAGCGCCTCAATCGCCAGGTGATACCGCGGCGCCGTCCTGCCCCCCGTAACCGTATACGGCCGGACAAGCCGGGTAGCACCATCCTCATCGGCCCCGAAGCTGCCAAAACCGGAACGCGGCCCCGGCCCCTCCTCCCACAGCCCCGCCCGGCCCTGCCAGGAACCAGGCAAGCCCACGAACGGCGGCCGGTCATCACCTCGTCCTTGGCCCGCCACTGAAACCTCCGGTCACCGTCGTCCATCACC
>JBEKGC010000388.1:0-6564 GCA_050013055.1 Streptosporangiaceae bacterium | reverse complement strand
TGACATCCTCAGGTGGCGAGCAGGTCCTGGGGCTGCTGATGAGTTTCCCCGCCGACGCGATCGTGGACGCCGAGACCGGCTGCCTGCTCCGCCTGCTCTGCTACACCGACGACACGCTGGCGGTCTGGTCGGAGCTGGACGACATCAGCACCGAGCCCATCGACCCGGACGAGTTCCAGGTGCACGTCCCGCCCGGTACCCGCATCGTCGAGGCGACCGGCAATGTGATCACCGACGCCGTCGCGGCCATACCCGGCGTGAAGGGAACCGCGGCCCGCGCCGCCGCTGAGGCCGTCAACCGCACGGCCGGCGCCGTCTCCGCCGCCCGCAGCTTCTGGGACGACCTGCGCGGCCATCGCTAGTCAGCAGCGCGCCGCTGGCTAGCGGTCGTAGACCTCGCTCCGGTGACCAATCTGGTCGTCGGTGATGCCTAGCTCGGCCCAGACCCCTCGGCCGGGATGTCTTCACCAGGCTCAGCCATGGCTGCCTGGGCTGCGGCGATGCCGTCGGCATCCTCGATTCCCGCAGCGACCTCCACGGGCACGATCGCGGCTGGACGGCGCCCGTCACGGGTCAGGTAGATCACCTCGCCCGTCGCAGCGCTCTCGTTGGCGACCTCGTATAGGTGGCCGGTGGCCTCCGAGATCGGCACTTCGCCCATGACTTCAGCGTACGGTGCCACAGATGCCAAGTTATGGGTCTTATTACGCTCAGTCACTGCCATGGCTTCATCTCCCGCCATTCGCGTGGACCGGATCGTGGACCGAGCCACCGGATAATCCCGGCGCCACGAGTGCCATCGGTGCAAAATCCCTCGTCATCGCTGCAGCTAGCGCGCCCAGATGATCAAGCCAGGCCCCTCATAATCCGCCGATCGTGGGTTCGAGCCCCCGCCCGCCTCACATTTCAGATGCCTGATAAACGCCTCTGGCCTGCCACGCTGTCCGCTGGCTGGCTTTCCAGTCGAGCCAATGCCCGTCCCGGCCCAGGAAGCCCAGTCAGAACCCAGGGGGCTGCCAGGCGTGGCTGCCGAATCCCTCGCTGGCCGCGTAGCTGATCATCCGCATGAGCACCTGATGCTCGGCCCTGAGCCAGCCCATCGCCTGGTCCTCGCGGTCCAGGTCTTCCCGCTGCACATGTAGCGCTGCCGGTTCCAGGTCCGGCAGCACGGCCGCAGCTCCAGGCCCGGCTCCCTGCTCGGCTCCGCTCCGTCCAGGCTCATGATGGACCTGACCATCAACGGCACCTGGACCGAGGAAACCAACTCCGCCGGCTACTACCGGGGCTCCACCTCACCACGGCGCCTTCCAACTGCTGTCCGACCCCGCCGGCCGCCCGCCTCACCGGCCAGTGGGTCGGCTTCGGTCGAGACTTCGACGTAAACGCCGGCTCATGGAACTCAAGCTTCTCACCACAGAGACCAGCTCCGCCGCGATGGCCACCTACGACCGGCCCCACCGCCAGCCGCCAGCCACTAGCGCAGCTTCTATTCAGGGCAGGGTGGCGGACGCAGGATTCTGCCAGGCAGGCGGTACCCTCACGCAGCATTCCTGTGCAGCCTGCAAAGCTACGCAGCGTTACAGCTGCGGGTTAACTGCAGCTCTGCGGCGTGGGACGAATCGTGGGACGAGCCGCCAGAAAATCCCAGCTCGACCAGAGCCATCAGAGCAATAACTCGCGGCACCAGTGCAGTTAGAGCGCATATAGCTACAAAACGGACTTCTTGTAAACGGCAGGTCAGCGGTTCGATCCCGCTCACCGGCTCCCAGGTCAGAGAGGGTATCGCCTTTTTGGCTGGTCTTGACGACGCTTCTATCGAAACTGGCCCCATCGGCGGCCTAGCTGACTTTAGCCGTGAAGCGCCTTCGCTTGCTGAAGCTATCGCATCCGCTGTGCGCGATATAGATAAGGTTCCCGGTTTGCGCGCAGTCGGCGTCCAGTGCGACAACATGGTGACAGCTACTGATATCGCTAGTATGCCGCGCCTGAGATTTACGGGTTAAGTGCGTAGCCTGGTGGTATGTCGCAGAGTCAGATGGCCGTGCCGCTGGTGCTGACGGATGAGGATCGGGTTGTGCTTTCCGGCTGGTTAGAGGGCGGTCTGCCGGGGCGGGCGGAGCGGGCGCGGATCGTGCTGGCGTGCGCGGAGCCGGGGTCGGGTGTGGCGCGAGTGGCCGCAGAGCTAGGGTCGACGCGGACGACGGTGCGCAAGTGGCGTACGCGATTCGCGGAGAAGGGCCTGGCGGGGCTGGCTGATCATGACCGGCCGGGCCGTCCGGTGGCGGAGCTGGTGCTGACCAGGCAGGAGCGGGATCAGCTGACCCGGTGGATGCGGCGGGCCAGGACCGGCCAGGCGCTGGCGCTGCGGGCCAAGATCGTGCTGGCCTGCGCGGACGGGGCGACGAACAAGCAGGCCGCCGCCGGGCTGCGGGTCGATCCGGCGACGGTGAGCAAATGGCGCGGCCGGTTCGCCGCGCAGCGGCTGGACGGGCTGACCGATGAACCGCGGCCGGGCCGGCCGCCGTCGATCCTGCTGGACAAGGTGGAGGAGGTCATCACTGCCACGCTGGAGGAACTGCCCCACGATGCCACGCACTGGTCGCGGGCCTCGATGGCCGAGCGCAGCGGGCTGTCCAAGTCCACGATCGGGCGGATCTGGCGCAAGTTCGACCTCAAGCCGCATTTAGCCGGCACGTTCAAGCTGTCCACGGACCCGCTGTTCGTGGAGAAAGTGGTCGATGTCGTCGGCCTGTACCACCATCCGCCGGCCAAGGCGGTGGTGCTGTGCGTGGATGAGAAATCCGGCATCCAGGCGCTGGACCGGTCCCAGCCGGTGCTGCCGATGATGCCTGGCACCCCGGAGCGGCGCAGCCACGACTATGTCCGGCACGGCACCACCGACCTGTTCGCCGCGTTCAATATCGCCGACGGCACCGTCATCAGCCAGCTGCGCCGCCACCACCGCGCGGCGGAGTTCAGGAAGTTCCTGATCACCATCGACAAGGCCGTGCCCGCCGGGCTGGATGTGCACCTGGTCTGCGACTAATCCCGACCCCGGGATTATCCCGACAAGTCCCGTGCCGTGGTGGGGAGGGGCCCTGTGGGGACGGGCCTTTCGTGCGTGACGGCGCCGCCGGGGTCGGGATAATCACAGGCTCTCCAGGAAGGCGAGCAGCTTGTCGGGGGGCCGGTAGCGGCCGGGTTTGGAGGTGATGGGTGTCGTTCGGGCCAGCGCTCGTTCTTTGATGGTCAGGTCGGCGTGGAGGTAGGCGTCGGTCGAGCGGATGTCAGCGTGACCTAGCCATAGCGCGATCACCGCGACGTCAACGCCGGCGTGAAGGAGGGACATGGCCGCCGTGTGCCTCAGGACGTGGGGTGTCAGTTTCTTCGGCTGGAGGGAGGGGCAACGCTGGCTGGCGAGCGCTTTGTGGGTGGCGACCCGGCGCTCGACGGCGTCATCGCTGAGGCGCCGGCCGGTGCGGGTCGGGAACAGCGGCTCGTCGCTGCGTCCGGCTCGTTCTTGCAGCCAGACGCGCAGGATCGCCACGGTTGCGGCGGTCATGGGGACGCACCGCTCCTTTCTGCCTTTGCCCGTGCAGTGCACGTGGGGGGAGGCGCCCAGCTCGACGTCGCCGCAGTTGAGGCCGATCAGCTCGGAGAGCCGCAACCCGGTTTGCACGGCCAGCGCCATCAGGGCCCGGTCGCGGCGGCCTTCCCAGCGGCCCAGGTCAGGTGCGCCGAGCAGGGCGCTGACCTCCTCGGGGTTCAGGAACGGCACCGTTGTCTTGTCGAAGCGCTTCTGGGGGATGGCCAGCACCTGGCGGATCAGCTCGGCGTGCTCAGGGTGGCGCAGGGCGGCGTAGCCGAACAGCGAGCGCAGTGCAGCCAGCCGGGTGTTGCGGCTGCGGGCGCTGTTGTGCCGGTCCGCTTCGAGGTGGTCCAGGAAGGCGGAGATCATCTTGGCATCGAGGTCCTGCCACTGCAGGGCTGAGGGAGCTTTGCCGGTGCGGCCGGCCGCGAAGCGGAGCAAGAGCCGGCAGGTGTCGCGGTAGGACACGATCGTGCGCGGGCTCGCCTGGAGTTGCCTGGCCATCCGCTCGGTGAAGAACAGCTGCAACGTCGGCGCAATCGGGCTCATGGCCGTCCCTCCGGGTCAGCTTCGAGGCGCCTGGCAGCCAGGGCCAGCAGCTCCGGGGCGGCCGAGAGATACCAGAAGGTGGAGCACACGTCCCGGTGACCCAGGTACGTCGATAGCCGCGGCACGAGCGCGCCAACGTCCTCGCCGGCCCGATACCACCTGACCAGGGTGTGCACAGCAAAGCTGTGGCGCATGTCGTGAACCCTGGGACGGTGTGGTGCCCCGGCCCCGACGCCGGTCACCTGGAGCAGCCTGCGGAACGCCTTGCCGAAGTCCGCGTGCAAGAGCCGGGTGCCGGCGGTCGAGACGAAGAAGGTCGTGCTGGCCGGCCGGGGCAAGACCCGGTCCCGCATCTGGGCGTAAGAGCCCAGGGCGGCCAGGGTGCTGGCGTGGAGGGGGATCAGGCGGGATTTCCCGAACTTGGCGTGGTGAACGGTGATCACGCCGCCGGCCGTGTCCAGGTCGCCCCGGCCGAACCCGGTGGCCTCGCTGATCCTCAGCCCTGTTGCGGCCAGGAGCCCGATGATCGTCTCGACGGTCGCTGCCCGCAGCGGGGTGGGGATCGTGCGGCGGGCCGCTGACATCAACGCGGTGATGTCAGCGGCGGAGTAAATGAACGGCGGGCGCCTGCGCTGCCGGAACCTGACCAGTCCCAGCGGCGGGATCTCGGTGTCCGGGTCGATGCCTGTCATGTGGCAGGCGAAGCCGCGGGCCACCGTCATCCGCCGCGCCCACACCGAGGTGGCGGGGCCGGCGTCGGGTCGCTGAGCCCACACCAGCGCGGCCTCGACGGTGACCGTCCGGGCGCCGATCGCGTCGAGGTAGGCCACGAAGTCCGGCAGGAGACGGTGTGCCTGGTCCAGGTTGTGGCCCAGGGCGCGCCGCAGCCTCAGGTAGTCACCGGCCAGGTCCGACAGCGCGCTCATCGCTCGCCTCCTGCTCCCGGCCAGGGTTCGGCGACGCTGCGCAACGCCCCTAGGTCCACCTTCGCGTACACCCCGGTAGTGGCCAGATCCCGGTGGCGCAGGACCTGGCTGATGTCGGGCAGCGCCGCTCCCTGGCGGAGCATCTCAGTGGCCAGCGCATGACGCAGCCGATGCGGGCCCAGCGGGGCCCGTCCTGCTCGCCTGCAGGCCCGGCGGACGACCTGGCCCACTGACGATGCGCTCATCCCCCGCAGCGGGGCCAGGCTGGTCAGGAAGACCTTGCGGGATCCGGCGCGGGGCCGCCCGTCGTGCAGATAGCACGCCACGGCCTCACCTACCTCGTTCAGCAACGGCAGAGGATCCCCGCCCCTGCCTTTGCCCCGCACGCGCAGCTCGCCCCGGCGCCAGTCGATGTCATCGAGTTCCAGGCCCGCGACCTCACAGGACCGCAGCCCCAGGCGGGCCAGCAGGGTCAAGATGGCGAAGTCCCGCAGCCCGGCCGGCCGTGACCGTTCGCAGCCCGCCAGCAGCCCGGCGACATCGCTGGCCGCCAGCGTGGCAGGCAGCGAGGTGTCCCGCCAGCCGGCCACGGGCGGCACGGCCGACGCGAGGTCCCCCGCGATCACGCCCCCGAGCTGGAGAAACCGCAGCAGCGACCGCAGGTGGTTCACCCTGTTCCTGGCTGACCCGACCGTGAGCCGGGAACACTCGCGGAGCAAGAACCCGGTCACGCCGGCTCCGCACAGGCCCTCCACTCCCGTCTCGCCGCCGCCCGTCAGCGTGCGCTCCGACAAGAACACCCGCGCTGTTGCCTCGTAGCTGACCACCGTCGACGGCGCCAGCCCGCGGCCCTCCAGCAGATAGCGCCGGTAGCGGGACAGCAGATCCTCCAGGGGAGCCGGGACAACCCCCGGCGGCGGCGGGACGACACCGCAGCTCCGCAGGTACCCGAACAGCGGGACCAGTGTCCTCGCCGTCGGCACCCGGTTCTGCCCGCCGGCCCGGCGAGCATCGAAGAAACCCCGGACCCGGTCCTCGGCCAGGTCCCCGGCGACGATCCCGGCATCCGACATCCACCGGCTCAGCTGGCCCATCAGCACCACATGGGTGATCACCGAGTGGCGCGTGAAGCCCAGACGCGCCAGCTCCGCCCCGTACCCGTCCGCGAACGGGGCCAGGGGACCGCCACTACGTACCCAGGAAACGTTGCTCATCGTGTCCTCCCTCGCCAGGGCGCCACGCCCCAGCAGAAGGACCGATTCAACCCGACGCGATTATCCCGACCCCGGCGGCGCCGTCACGCACGAAAGGCCCGTCCCCGCAGGCCCCTCCCCACCACGGCACGGGACTTGTCGGGATAATCCCGGGGTCGGGATTAGTCGCAGACCAGATGCACGCCCAGGTCGGCGGGCACGGCCTTGTCGATCCTGGCCAGGAACTTCTTGAACTCCGCGGCCCGGTGGTGGCGGCGCAGCTGGGAGATCACGGTGCCGTCGGCGA
>JBEKGC010000387.1:0-6567 GCA_050013055.1 Streptosporangiaceae bacterium | reverse complement strand
CAGGCCGTGAATGAAGTGATGATGCGGCCACTATGAGGCTCCCGTGGTGTCCGGTAGGGCAAGGAAAAACTGCAGGTCCACGGGCCACCAGAATAACAGGCCGCAGGCGGCTGGCCCGGCATTTGCGCCTCGACGTGCCACCGCGTCGGCTCTGGCCACGTCGTCTTCATGGTGAGCCTCCCCGAATCTGGCCAGCATGACGGCGGAGGCGACGGCGATAAGGAACCCTCCCCAGGCCACGACACCCAGCCCAGGGCGGGTCTGATCGCCGAGGAAGATAACCCCGATGACGGCGGGCGGGATGGTCTCACTCAGCACCACAGCCGCCGTGGCCACCGTGACGCTGCCGCTTTCCAGGGCGGTAGCGTAGAACATGAACGAGATGATGCCGGCCGCGGCAACCGCGTAGGCGGCCGGATCGCGGGCGAGCTCGAGCGGCGAGAAACCGTTGAGGACCCTGGCCGCGATGCTGAGGACCCCGTAGCCGAAACCGGCTGTCATGCCGAGCGCGGTGGTCCGGAGCGGCTCGCTGAGCTTGGCCGCCGCCATGCCGACCAGGGCCAGGCCCGCGATCGCCACGATCAGCGCCAGCTTGAACACCGCCCCCACCTGGGCAGCGCCCTCTGCGCCCGCCGAGGAGCCGAGCAGGCCCACGCCCGCCACCACGCCCAGCACCGCGGCCCACTCCCGCCAGGACAGGGTTACCTTGATCGCCCACGAGGCCACCACCGCCGTGACCGCGAGGTTCGCGGCCACGAAGGCCTGGACCGCGAACAGCGGAAGCCGGTGCAGCGCGACGAGCTGGGCGACGAAACCGAGCGCGTCCAGGCAGATGCTCACCACGAAGCGCCACTGGTGCAGCATTCGCACCATCAGGCCGGGATCGATGCCGCCCGGGCCGTCGACCGCCGGCTTATGGCTGGCCGTACGGACCGCAATCGCTTGCATCACCGCGGCGATGCCATACAGCAATGCCGCGACGATAGCCGCGATCAGGCTGACTAGCACTACACACCTCCCCGGGCATCTTTGCTAGCCGACTGCCCGCGCCCGGATTAGCACGTTCCGCGCCCGGTATACCACGTTCCCGCTAACGGGTAGCCATAACATCGCCGGACCCTTTTATGAGGCAACCAACAGGAGACCCTCAGCATTCCGGCGACAACCTGAACTATCATCCTGGCCGCACCCGCACCCGCACCCGCACCCGCCACCCCGCACCCCGCCGCCCCGGCCAGTCCGCCCTCAGCGCAGGGCCGAGGCCGGCCGTGCCACCCAGGAGGTCCACAGCGGCCGGTATCCCATCCGGTTCCAGAACGGCGCGGACAGCGGGTTCAGCTGGGCGTGGTGCAGCAGCGTGGCGGAAACGCCGCGGGCGTCGAGCTCGTCCTGAGCGTGCTTGACCAGCGCCGCGCCCAGCCCGCCGCCTCGCTCATCCGGCCTGACGAACATCGTCTGCAGATAGACCGCCGGGTCCGGCCGGGTCATGAACGCGATCCAGGCCGACTCCTCCGGCGGCTGGACGTCGACCAGCCCGACGATCCTGGAGTCCCGCTCGGCCACCCAGACCCAGTCAGGCCGCTCGGTCAGCGTCTTACGCGTGTCCCTTCTGACCAGCGCCTCGGTGGCCGTCCGCATGATGGCCGTGCCGAAGTGAGCGTCGAACCTGATCACGCCCATCTCCAGCTCGGTGACGGCGTCGAGATCGGCCGGCCGCGCGTGGCGGATGACCACGCCAGGGGGGATGCGGCCACTGGCGGCCGGACGCCAGGCGGGCCGTACCGCCAGCACGGTGATGGCCTGCATCCCGTGTTTGAGCAGGGCATTGATTCCGCTGACGTCACGGGACGGCCAGGTGATCATCGCCGCCGAGTCGGCCCCAGAGACCGCGGAGGCCCCGGTCGCCTCCGGCTGGGTGGTCAGGTGATCGCGCCACTGCTCGAGCAGCGCATCGAGAGCGGCGAAGGTGTCCGGCTCGGGCAGCCTTGGAGTCAGCTCCAGCCTGGTCGCCGCGCCCCAGACCTGCTCCAGGGCATCGTCGGGGATCTGCCGGTGACGGCAGACGCCCAGCCCAGCCGGACGGCCGTTCGCTCCGGCGACCACGAACGGAGCCATGCATCCGTCCGGCAGGTCACGGGGCACGGGCAGCAGCGGGTCAAGATCACGCCAGCGCCTGCCCACCGCCTCGCTGAGATCATCGATCACATCAGGACTCACCCAGGGCACTCGCTTCGCCTCCGTCGCTTACCCACCGCCAGCCGCACCCGGCCGTCGGATCACACTGTCCCGCCACCCTCGCCGACACGGACTATACCCTGGCGGTAAATGATGATTAAAGAGGTTTACCAGGGGCCTCTGCAGCATATTTAAATTAAAAAATTGACAGCCATCGCGCCTAGTTATCGACCTGTAACCGCGGGCCGGACTAAATCCGCAGTGCGATAAGTCATTTACCTGTTATGGCCGGTTTTCTGCGGCCGCTGGTCCGCGCTGGTCCGCCTGCGGATAGCAGCTCGCCCCGGCCCCAAAGGGGGTCGCGGGGCCCTAGCACCCCTTCTAGGGGGTACAAGGGCCCCGCGACCCCCTACTGCATTCCGCGTAACGCGCGGCCTGATTCCCTACCTGATGACAGTGTGCGTGGTGGGACGTCTACCCCATTCCCGGACGCTGATCTACCGGGCGCCCGCAGCCATAGCTGATCTCAATCAGCTATGGCTGCGGGCATATCGTCAGACCTCTACTCGGTCATCGGGGGTCAGACGCCGGCCGCGTGCATGCCGCGGAGTTCTTGCTTGAGCTCGCGGATTTCGTCACGGAGGCGGGCGGCGACTTCGAAATGGAGCTCGGCGGCGGCGGTGTGCATTTGCTCGGTCAGCTCGGTGATCAGGCCGACAAGCTCCTCGCGGGCGACGCTGCCGCTGCCGGGCGCGGCATCCGCGCCGCGTCCGACGGCGGCCTGAACGGCCCGGGATCGGGAGGACAGGCCGGGCACCGGGGCCTTGCCGCGGGACTGCTGCCTGCCGCCGCCGCCGATCAGCTCCTCGGTATCAGCGTCCTCGCGGACGATCTGGTCCAAGATGTCGGCGATCCGCTTGCGCAGCGGCTGCGGGTTGAGGCCGTGCTCAGTGTTGTAGGCGACCTGCTTTTCCCGGCGCCGGTTGGTCTCGTCGATCGCCTTGCTCATCGACGGCGTGATCCGGTCGGCGTACATGTGGACCTGACCGGACACGTTCCTGGCCGCCCGGCCGATGGTCTGGATCAGCGACGTACCCGAACGCAGGAAGCCTTCCTTGTCCGCGTCCAGGATCGCCACGAGCGAGACCTCGGGCAGGTCCAGCCCCTCACGAAGCAGGTTGATGCCGACCAGCACGTCGTACTCGCCGACCCTCAGCTCGCGCAGCAGCTCGATCCGGCGCAGCGTGTCCACCTCGCTGTGCAGGTACCTGGCCCGGACGCCGTTCTCAAGCAGATAGTCGGTCAGGTCCTCGGACATCCGCTTGGTGAGCGTGGTGACCAGGACCCGCTCGTCACGCTCGGACCGCAGCCTGATCTCGTGCAGCAGGTCGTCGATCTGGCCCTTGGTCGGCTTGATGATCACCTCAGGGTCGATCAGCCCGGTCGGCCGGATCACCTGCTCGACCACGTCGCCGCCGACCCGCTGCAGTTCGTACGGCCCGGGAGTCGCCGAGAGGTAGATGGTCTGCCCAATTCGGTCGAGGAACTCCTCCCAGGTCAGCGGCCGGTTGTCAATCGCGCTCGGCAACCGGAAGCCGTGCTCGACCAGGACCCGCTTGCGGGACACGTCTCCCTCGTACATGGCCCCGATCTGCGGGACGGTGACGTGCGACTCGTCGATGACCAGCAGGAAGTCCTCGGGGAAGTAGTCGAGCAGCGTGTTCGGCGGGCTGCCCGCCTCGCGGCCATCGATGTGCCGTGAGTAGTTCTCGATCCCCGAGCAGCTGCCGACCTGGCGCATCATCTCGATGTCGTAGGTGGTGCGCATCCGCAGCCGCTGAGCCTCGAGCAGCTTGCCGCCGCGATCGAGCTCGCCGAGCCGGGTGGCGAGCTCGGTCTCGATGCCGTTGATGGCACGTTCCATCCGCTCAGGCCCGGCCACGTAGTGCGAGGCGGGGAAGACGTACAGCTCGGAGTCCTCGCTGATCACCTCGCCGGTGAGCGGGTGCAGGGTCATCAGCCGCTCGATCTCGTCGCCGAACATCTCGATCCTGACGGCGAGCTCCTCATACATGGGGATGATCTCGATCGTGTCACCGCGGACCCGGAAGGTGCCGCGGGTAAAGGCCAGGTCGTTCCGCGCGTATTGCATCCCGACCAGCTTGCGGAGCAGCTGATCCCGCTCGAAAGTGTCGCCGAGCTTGACCTTGAGCATCCGGTCCACGTATTCCTGCGGCGTGCCCAGTCCGTAAATGCAGGATACGGAGGAAACGACGATGGTGTCCCGCCTGGTGAGCAGGGAATTCGTGGCCGAGTGCCTGAGCCGCTCCACCTCGGAGTTGACCGAGGAGTCTTTCTCGATGTAGGTGTCGGTCTGCGGGACGTAGGCTTCCGGCTGGTAGTAGTCGTAGTAGGAGACGAAGTACTCCACCGCGTTGTGCGGCAGCATCTCGCGCAGCTCGTTGGCGAACTGGGCGGCAAGCGTCTTATTCGGCAGCATCACCAGCACCGGCCGCTCCAGCCGCTCCGCGATCCAGGCCACCGAGGCGGTCTTGCCCGTCCCGGTCGCGCCGAGCAGCACGGTGTTGGTATCCCCCGCCCGGACGCGCTTCTCGATGTCGGCAATCGCCCTCGGCTGATCGCCTGCCGGAACCATGTCGGTAATGACCTGGAACGGCGCGACCTTACGCTGCAAATCGGTAACCGGACGCACGAACCCAACCTCCCAGAACTCCTAGGCTTCAACTGTAGGCGGGAGGTCTGACATTCCGGACCGGTGCTGCAGGTCGGCCCAGATCTCCCCGACCCGCCGGTTCAGGTCGTCCAGTGAACCCGAGTTGTCAATCACGACGTCGGCCACGGCCAGGCGCTGCTCCCGGCTGGCCTGAGCCGCAATCCGGGCCCGGGCCTGCTCCGGTGTCAGGCCGCGCAGGCTGACCAGCCGCTCGACCTGCGTCTCGGCCGGCACGTCCACCACGACCACCAGGTCGAAGCCGCCCTTGCCCCGGCTCTCGGCGAGCAGCGGCACGTCGTGCACGATGACCGGGCCGGGCGGCTCCGCCGCTTGCACCGCGGTGCGTTCGGCTGCGAGCATCCACGTGCGGACCAGCGGGTGGACGATCGCGTTCAGCTTCTCCCGCTGCCCTGGGTCGGCGAAGACGATCGCGCCGAGCCGATCCCGGTCCAGTGAGCCGTCGGGGCGCAGCACGTCGTCACCGAACGCGGCCGCGATCCGCGCCAGGCCGGGCGAACCAGGCACCACCACCTGGCGAGCGGCCACATCGGCGTCGATGAGCACGGCGCCGTGCGCGGCCAGCCGCCTGGATACTTCGCTCTTGCCCGACCCGATGCCTCCGGTGAGCCCGACCCGCAGCACGTCAACCCCCCTGAAACACGCGCAAATGCCGCGTCCGCGCCGCCGAAGCGACGCGAACGCGGCATCTCACGTGGCTAGGACTGCCCGCCGGAAAGCTTCTCCCGGAGGGCGGCCAGGGCCTCGTCCGAGGCCAGCGTGCCGGTGGCCGCCGTCCCCGGAGTCGAACTCGAGGTCACCGCGCCCGGGCTGCCTGCTCCGCCACCGGGCCGGCCACCGCCGGCACGAGGCCCGCGAGCCGCCCGCGGGGCGCCGTTGCCGCCCGCAGCCGCCGCACCGTCGGACTCGCCTGCGTCGACCGCAGGCAGGTCCTCGTCCGCCGCCTTGCGGGATTCCTCAATCTGCTTCCTGTGCGCCTCGAACCTGGCGCGCGCCTCGGCGTACTGGTGCTCCCACTCCTCGCGCTGCTTGTCGTAGCCCGGCAGCCACTCGCCGGTCTCCGAGTCGAAGCCCTCGGGGTACTCGTAGTTGCCTTGCTCGTCGTAGGAGGCCGGCATGCCGTACAGGGTCGGGTCGAAGTCGTCACCGACGGCCTCGCCTATCGTGCCCTCGTTCGCCTGCTTGAGCGACAGGCTGATCCGGCGGCGGTCAAGGTCGATGTCGATGATCTTGACGAAGATCTCGTCGCCTACCTGGACGACCTGCTCGGGAATCTCGACGTGCCGGTCGGCCAGCTCGGAGATGTGCACCAGGCCCTCGATGCCCTCCTCGACCCGGACGAACGCGCCGAACGGAACGAGCTTGGTCACCCGGCCCGGCACGACCTGCCCGATCTGATGGGTCCGGGCGAACTGCTGCCACGGGTCTTCCTGGGTGGACTTCAGCGACAGCGAGACGCGCTCGCGGTCCATGTCCACGTCCAGCACCTCGACGGTGACCTCCTGGCCCACCTCGACCACCTCACCCGGGTGGTCGATGTGCTTCCAGGACAGCTCGGACACGTGCACCAGGCCGTCCACGCCGCCCAGGTCGACGAACGCGCCGAAGTTGACGATCGAGGACACGACGCCCTTGCGGAT
>JBEKGC010000386.1:0-9559 GCA_050013055.1 Streptosporangiaceae bacterium | reverse complement strand
CAGGTCACGATCTTGACCATGGGCCCGGACAAGGCCACCGAGTCGATCCGCAAGGCGCTCTCGATGGGTGCGGACAAGGCCGTGCACCTGCTGGACGACGGCCTGGCCGGCTCGGACGCGCTTTCCACCTCCTACGCGCTGGCCAAGGTGCTCACCGGAACCGGCTTCGACCTGGTGATCTGCGGATCGGAGTCCACCGACGCCAGGATGGGCGTGATGGCCTCGATGCTGGCCGAGCGGCTGGACGTCCCGCAGCTCTCGCTGGCCAGCCAGGTGCAGGTCGACGGCTCGGCGATCCGCATCCGCCGGGTCTCAGAAGACGGTTACTTCGAGGTCGAAGCCTCCCTCCCGGCGGTGATCAGCGTGGTCGAGAAGATCAACGAGCCGCGTTACCCGTCGTTCAAGGGCATCATGGCGGCGAAGAAGAAGCCGGTGCAGACGATGACCCTGGCCGACGCGGGCATCGATCCCGCCGCGATGGGACTGGCCGGCGCGGCCACCGAGGTGATCGATCACACCCAGCGGCCACCGCGGCAGGCCGGCACGATCGTCAAGGACGAAGGCGACGGCGGCGTCAAGGTCGCCGAGTTCCTCGCCGCGCGCAAGTTCATCTAACGGCCCGGGAAGGAACCGGTATGGCTGAGATCCTGGTGCTCGCGGAGCACCTAGACGACGACGTCAAGAAGGTCACGCTCGAGCTGATCACGCTGGCCCGGCGGTTCGGCGAGCCTTCTGTGGTATGGACAGGGCCCGGCGCGGAAGGGGGCCAGGCGCGGTGCGCCGAGTACGGCGCGGCCAAGCTGTACGTGGCCGCCGACACGGTCTTCGACGACTATGTGGCGGCGCCCGCCGCGGCGCTGCTGGCCCAGCTGGTCCGGGAGAAGTCTCCCGCGCTCGTGCTGCTGGCCGGCACGGCCCAGGGCAAGGAGGTCGCGGGCAGGCTCGCGGTCAAGATCGACTCCGGCGTGCTCACCGACGCCGTGGACCTGCAGCCGGGCGACGACGGGCCGGTGGCCGAGCAGTCGATCTTCGGCGGGGCGACGATCGTGCATTCCCGGGTCACCCGCGGCACCCCGATCGTGGCGATGCGGCCCAACGCGGTGGCACCCGAGCCCGCGTCAGGCGCGGCGGAAGTCGCCGAGGTGACGCTGGCCGAGCAGGCCGCCGGCGCCAAGGTCACCAACCAGGTCGTGGCCGAGCACAGTGAGCGTCCCGACCTGACCGAGGCGTCGATCGTGGTCTCCGGCGGGCGTGGCACCGGAGGGGCCGAGGGTTTCCAGATCATCGAGAAGCTGGCCGATTCGCTCAACGCGGCCGTCGGCGCGTCCCGCGCGGTCACCGATGCCGGGTGGTACCCGCATCAGTTCCAGGTCGGCCAGACGGGTAAGACGGTCTCGCCGCAGCTTTACCTGGCGGCCGGCATTTCCGGCGCGATCCAGCACCGGGCGGGCATGCAGACCTCCAAGACGATCATCGCCGTGAACAAGGACCCGGAGGCCCCGATCTTCGAGCTGGCCGACTTCGGGGTCGTCGGCGATCTGTTCAAGGTGGTCCCGCAGCTGCTGGAGGAGATCGCCAAGCGTAAGTAGTTCCGAGCTGGCCCGTTTACAGCTGTATCGGCGTGGCGGCTAGGCTGTACGCAGCCATGAGTTCAAACCGGACAAGTCCCGTATACCTGGATCACGCGGCGACGACGCCGATGCGGCCCGGGGCGATCGCGGCGATGACCGAGGAGCTGGCCCGGCTCGGCAACCCGTCGTCGCTGCACGCCGCGGGCCGGCGGGCCCGCCGGGTGGTGGAGGAGTCCAGGGAACAGCTCGCCGAGGTGTTCGGTGCGCGGCCGAGCGAGATCGTCTTCACCAGCGGCGGGACCGAGGCGGACAACCTGGCGGTGAAGGGCCTGTACTGGGCCAGGCAGCAGGGTCACAGGCACCGGGTGCTGACCACCTCGGTGGAACATCACGCGGTGCTCGATTCGGTGCGCTGGCTGTCGGAAAGCCAGCGGGCCGAGGCCGTCTGGCTCGGCGTCGACTCCGACGGCACGGTCCGTCCCGAGACGCTCCTGGCCGCGATCGAGGCGGCCAGCGACCAGCTGGCCATGGTGAGCGTGATGTGGGCGAACAACGAGGTCGGCGCGGTGAACCCGGTCACCGAGCTGGCGGCGGTGGCGCACGAGTACGGGGTGCCGTTCCACACCGACGCGGTTCAGGCGGCCGCCCAGCTGCCGGTGGACTTCGCGGCCAGCGGGGTGGACGCGCTGACGATCACCGGTCACAAGCTCGGCGGCCCGGTCGGCGTCGGCGCCCTCATCCTGGGCCGCGGCGTGGCCCCGGTGCCAGTGCTGCACGGCGGCGGCCAGGAGCGCGATATCCGTTCCGGCACGCTCGACACGCCGGCCATCCGGGCCTTCGCCGTGGCGGCCGCGGAATGCGCCCGCCACCGGGCGGGGGCCACCGTCCGGACCCGGCCGGCTGCCGGGGAACGCGCACTTCTCCTTCCCCGGCTGCGAGGGCGACGCACTGCTCATGCTTCTTGATGCGAACGGAATTGCCTGCTCCACCGGGTCAGCGTGCACCGCTGGGGTGGCCGAACCCAGTCACGTGCTACTGGCCATGGGGGCCGGCGACTCCCGCGCCCGCGGTTCGCTGCGTTTCTCCCTGGGCCACACCTCCACCTCCCGCGACGTCGACGCCCTAGCCCTGGTCCTCCCCGAAGCCGTAACCCGCGCCCGCCGCGCCACCTCCCGCTAACCCCCACCCGCACCCCCGCCGCCCGCGCCCGCGCCGCCGCCCCCATGCTTAGGGGGTCGATGGCACTCTGAGCCCCTTAGAAGGGGCCCAACGGCACATCGACCTCCGCCACCATCCCTGACATGCGGGGCGGGGACATAGGTTGGGGGGATGAGTGGGCTGAGGGTGCTCGCCTCGCGGCGATGTCGGGCGGGGTGGATTCCGCGACGGCCGCGGCTCGTGCGGTGGACGCGGGTCACGAGGTGACCGGCGTCCATCTGGCGTTGTCGTCGAACCCGTCGTCGTACCGGACCGGAGCCCGCGGCTGCTGCACGCTGGAGGACGCGCGGGACGCCCGGCGGGCCGCGGACGTCATCGGTATCCCGTTCTACGTGTGGGACATGGCCGAACGCTTCCACCGTGACGTGGTGGAGGATTTCGTGGCCGAGTACGCCGCCGGCCGGACCCCGAACCCGTGCCTGCGCTGCAACGAGAAGATCAAGTTCGCCGCGGTGCTCGACCGCGCCCTGGCCCTCGGCTTCGACGCGGTGTGCACCGGCCACTACGCCCGGGTCAGTGACGGTGTCTTGCGCCGGGCCGCCGACCCGGGCAAGGATCAGTCCTACGTGCTGGCCGTGCTCACCACCGATCAGCTCAGCCACGCCATCTTCCCGCTCGGCGACACGCCCAAGGTTCAGGTCAGGGCCGAGGCGGCCGGCCGCGGGCTCGCGGTCGCGGACAAGCCCGACAGCCACGACGTCTGCTTCATCGCCGACGGCGATACCAAGGGTTTCCTGGCCAGGCACCTGGGGCAGGCGCCCGGCCCGATCGTCGACGCCTCCGGCGCCGTCCTGGGCGGCCACGACGGTGCCTACGCTTTTACCGTGGGCCAGCGCAAGGGCCTCCGGGTCGGCGCGCCCGCCGCCGACGGCCGGCCCCGCTACGTACTCGACATCGAGCCGGTGACCAGGACGGTCACCGTGGGCCCCGCCGAGGGCCTTGACATCACCGAGATCACCGCGGTGCGCCCGGTGTGGACCGGCTGCGCCCCGCTCGCCGAGCCGCGCGACTGCCTCGTCCAGCTCCGCGCCCACGGCGACGTGCATGCCTGTACCGCCTGGCGGGCGCGGGACGCGGCGCAGGACGCACTGCGCATCCGCCTGCACCGCCCCGCGCGCGGGGTGGCCAAGGGCCAGGCCGCCGTTCTTTACACCGGAGATACCGTCCTGGCCAGCGCGACCATATCCGGCACAGCTTAGCTGCCGCCGAACAGGTGCCTGTTCAGTTCCTCCGGGCGCGTTGATTCTGGGTAGGACTTGGTGTAGTAGTTCATGACCGCGACGACCCGCATGTCTGTCGCGGCGGTGAGCGCACGGGCGTAATGCGGGTGGTACCTGCCGTCGAAGAAGATCAGGTAGCTCAGCTGTGGCCGGATAATCGAGCAATCCTGGTCTATCGCCGCCAGGTCGGGGGCCGACGGATTTCGTCCGAACACCAGCTCGCCGCCCGCGCCCGCTGGTTGCTCCGTGCAGAAAAGCAGGCCGGTAAGCGGGTTGGAATCGACATGGCACTCAAATCTCATATCGGTCCCGCGCTGGACATTTAGTACCAGGCCATATCGGTCATCAGACGCGGGCGTTACGTCTTCTGCGCACGCCTCGTTGGCGAGTTCCAGGAAGCCGCCTCGATAAAGCTGATAAAGCCAGGGGAGACGCTTACGCACCTCATCGGCGCGAACTCGACCGCGGTAGATGTGCGCCACGTCCCGGGCTTCCCTGGACAAGATGGGCGTTCGCGGGTAGCTGTCGAACAGGGCGGTCGCGGCGGTCGCGGCGATGGCCGACCGCCAATCACCAGGTAGCTGACCGGCCAGGTCGAACGTCGTCCATCTGAAGGTTGGCCGCGTGCCGCCCCCAACCTGCCCGGTCCCTGTCAGCTGCACGTTATCCCCTCCGCAGAACGAGGCTTCCCGGAAACCGGTCTCTTCGGTCCTTTGACCCCGTCCTAGGGCTGCCCGGTCGGGCGGCAGTTGTAACTATCCGGTGAAGAGGTGATGTATCCCCAGTCACTATGACGTGCCGCAATGGGAAGCCAAGTGTGTTTGGCTGACGACACTCAGTATCGTGTAGGGATGCAGCATCAAAACGATGCAATTGAGATGTTGATTTGATGTTCATTCGCAGGTATCGTACCAACAGTGAAGAACGGCATCCATGCTGGACGGGGCGGATCGATGCAGCCGGAGGCGGCTAGCGGCGGGGAGCTTTCGCGTCCCAGCCCGCCGCCCGCCGCCCGTCACGCGGGCGGGAAGCGCCGGTGCGACCGGCAGCCTCGCGCCGGACCTAGTGGGTCGCGACGGGGGCAGGTTGACGCGCCGCCCGGGTCACGCCGCCTGGGGTCGGTGGGAGCCATCGCCTGGTCGCGGTGGTCCGGCCGGATCTCGCCCGGGGGGTACGACGTTCTCACTGGTCAGATCCCCGCACCACCGCCTCACCGGGGCGGGGGTATAACCCGCATCCGGTCAGGTCGACGTAGCCACCGCTGGCCGGCCGATCCGCTTGACGGTCAATTACCGGCAAAAGATGTTTCGTTGCTGGCAAGTCTGAGCATAATTAGCAGTGTTCTGATGTTTATAAGATCAAGAATTATCTGACTATGACCGCCAACTGTGTGAGGGGCGTATGTTGCTAGGCCGCCTGATCGCTGCTCCCGCCGTGCCTGCTGCCATGCTCCAGCGGATCGCCTCAGACGATGCACTTGACCAGGAGGGGGTGAAGGTGAAGACGTCAACGAAGAAGAAAACCGCACGTTGCATCACGGTCCTGCTGGTTCCGAAGGTGGCCAGAGACCTGGCCAAGACGCGCAAGCGAGAGCGGCTCAGTGACACAGACATCGTGAACCGGGCCATATCGCTGTACAGCTTCATTGAGGAGGAGCTGACCTCCGGGGCCCAGCTGCTGCTCCGGCGGCCGGGAAACCCGGAGAAGGAGGTCCAGCTGCGCTGACACCCGCCGCGGCGTCGGCCGCGTCAATGCCGGGGATCTCGCGCCGGACCGGCAATGTCAGCGGGCTGGCGAAAAATTCCGCCGCCCTGATCAAGCTGCGGCCACTTCGCTCTCCTTCGTCTCTGCTGGCTATGCCAAAGAGTGGCCGTCTCGCACCACCGTGACCCACCAGACTCGGGCAAGCCGGTCACGCCTGGATCAGTTACCCGTACACCACTCGTGGATGTGAACCCGGGACCGGCCGCTACATGTTGTGGACCGGCGCGGACGCGGCGTATCGTTGGGAACGCTGCACCCGCAACCGGGAAGCTGTGGTATATAAAGATTCGGCTTGTTTACGCCGGAGCCGGGTTTGAATAACGCCAGCGGGAGAGCCGGTCCGGCCCTTAGGATCGATTTTCCCTCGAAGGGAGGCCGCAGCGATGAGCGCCACCGCGGGCGATAACGTTACCCGCGAGGATTTTGTTAGCCAGCTGCTCGCAGAGCACCTCGCTGTGGCCTTGATACCAAAGGTCGAGAGCGATCTTCAGAAGCTCCGTGACCGAACCAGTCTTTCCCGGACGGACATCACGAATCGCGCGATAACGCTCTATGAGTTCATTGATGCGCAGTTGCGGGCGGGAAATGACGTGCAGATACGGGATCCCCGGACCGGGAGAGTCCAGGACGTTCGCATCACCTGAAACCTGACCTGTCTGGCCGGCTCCCGGCGGCAGCACCTGGCGGTGGCCTGAGCCGGGCTTGACCCTCAGGCGGACGTTGCTCGTGGCATCCCCGTGCATCGAAAGTCTGCAATACTACTGTTGATTGCATGTCTGCAGAGCGTTACACTGACGGCAGGCACGTGCTCAACAGCATCGGCGGCGGGAAGGCTTCGGCCCGGATAAGTGAGGGCCAACATAAACGTACAGGCCAGCATTAACGTACAGGCCAGCATGGACATGGGCCGGTCCGGCCAGTTGGCCCACCTGAGTGAGCGCTGGCGGTTGGCCGCCGGCGCAGCCCGCGGGAACGAGTTGCGCCGGCGGCTTGGTCAAACGGCGATCAGAGCCCGCTAGGGGGCGCCATCGGCCGTTCGCGCGTTACCTGCGAGTCACCGGAAGGGGTCGTAGTGCTCGTAACGGTACTGCGCTGAAGGGCGGCAGTGACGCTTGGCCATGACACCTCCTTGCTTGGCCCGGATGGGTTTCCTCGCCTCTTACTCGGGCCACGGGAGCGCTCTCCCTCAATAGGCCGTGGTCATGGCGAGGCTTGCCATCCCCTGTTAGGTCGAGTATCAGGTACGGCAGCCCGTACGTCACGATCAGATTTATGTGCTGGCCGCTGGCGGCTGAATCCGCCAAACTTTATTGATCACTTTAGGTGCGTTTGACCAGGGCGGTTGCCCCTCCGGGGGGCGGGTGGCAGATCGCTGATCAGTAAGTAAAGCCTAACCTTTAGGTAACACCAAGGAACTCTAGTTTTACCCAGGTCCAGGACGCACCGGCCGCGTTTCTGTGCGCTCAGGCCATGGCCGAGACCTTCGCCGCGGTATCCCTGCGCTGGTCGCCGCGCGGTGGCCCGGCCGGCCCGGCCGGACGATCGGGTCTTGCCGCCCGCGTGTCCGGCAGGGCAAAATCGGCTGCGGATCCGGTGAAATGCGGAATGTGAAGGTTCGCTGGTTCAATCGCCGTCACCGGCTTCTGGAAGAGCGCACCGGACCGGTACAGGGGATCGTCCTGGTATCTGCCGCAGTCCTCGAAGCCCGTGCCCAGGTAATACTTGTGCAACGCGAGGTTGGTGGTCCACGCGTCGAGCCGGACCCACTCGGCCCGGTTGGAACGCCACCCCCGCAGCCCGGCCCAGTCGATCAACTCGGCGCCCAGCCCGAGGCCGGCGTAGTCCGGTGCCGTAATCAGCCGGTGCACGTAAACGGCGGGTGTGGCGAGATCGCAATGGGTGGTCTGCTCAGACCAGACGACGCGGTTGCGCTCAGTCTTGATCGTGACCGTAGCTGCGGCTTCCGCCTCGTCCCACACGATAAAGGTCTCGCCTCGGTCTATCCCCTCCTGCACCCGGGCGAGCTTGCCGTCTTCATCCGGGTACGGCTTCGCCCACTGGTCCGTGCCCTTGGTGGCAAGCCATTCCCTGGCTTTCTCTATGAGGCCCATAACGGTGGGCACATCGTTCTTGGTCGCCGTTCTTTCGGCGACGGCTATGCGCAGTCTGAGTGTCATGGTTCCGTCTATGGTCTGTTAACCCGTCCTGCTCGCCACGTTGGACGTGGCGAGCAGGACGGGTGAAGGATCGGTCTTTTTTATGAGATTGTTGCCGCTGGTGTGGGCGACCGGACGGTGGCGGCATGTTTGCCGAGCATCAGAACAGGCGGTCGATCCTGGGTAAGCAGGTCTCTGTCAGGACAGCGCGAGCGAGTTAGCTGGCTCCTGTAAATCTTCAATTATCGTCAGAAACTGCGTTCTTCATCGCCTCGGACGGCCGGAGAACCGGCGTATGATCCGCGCGACAATCCCTGGTTTTGTGTATTCGTCGTCCCGGATCCCCGGCTGCGGTCGGGGGAGGCAGACGTCTACGACCTCAATCAGCAGATATGCTTTCTCGGTAGGCATTTCGTAGACTGGCGGCGAATCTGGCGGTCCCATTGGCATAGCGATAACCCTCTTTCGGCTCGCTGCACCGCGGCGTGACGGCTGGTAGTGAAGGTGGCAATCCGGGTCATCCTGCTCCTCCCCTACCAGCTGGCTCGACGGAGCGGCCTAGCCTGTCTGGGCGGTTCGTCTAGGTCTCTGCGGCTTCTTCGCCTGAAGGATCTTCAGGCTGTGGCACTTCTCCCACGTTCAAGACGAACTGGTTCCGGTCAACCGGATAGACGGTCACGGTATGGCGCATGGGTTGGCCATTGCCGTCGAAGGCCGTCCTGGTGATTTGGTATATGGGGATCCTGCCGTCCGGCGGCAACTTGAAGAAGTCGGCCTCGGTGGCGTTCGGCGCGCGCACGGTGATGCAGTCCTGATAACCGACCTGCCGGATCCCGAGGGCCTCGTTCAGGTATTGCACGGTGCCCTCGTCGATATTGCGAGCGCTCCTGAGCCGCTCCGCGCCACGGTCCGCGAAGGATACCGGGTAGTACGACGTCTGCATTGACCACGGGGTGCCATCGATGTAGCGGCGCTCGTGACGGCTGATGACTTCGGACCCCGTCTTGGTCTTGAGCGCGGCAGACATCTCGTCGGATGCTTCCTGGATCTCGACCTGGACCGGGCTTGTGGTAGCCGTCCTCTTCTTCCGGGTCACCTCCGACAGCAGGCGAGCGCCTTCGTCGCTGCCCAGGCCGGTCAGGGGATCGCCGGTCAGCGTGGTCACGTACGGATTGATCTCCTGGACCACGAAGGTGCCCTGGCCTGGTTTGGTCTGGACCAGGCCGAGGTTGGTCAGCCACTTGATAGCGTCGCGGACGGTGTTACGCGAAGCCCCGTAGTGGTCGCGCAGCTCGATTTCTGTTCGCAGCTGCTCGCCGGGTCGAAGGCCACCAGACTCGATCTGCTCGCGGAGATCTTCGGCGATCTGCCGGTACATGGGGTTCTCCATCGACCCTCCTCTCGCCGGTTTGGCTAATCCTAGTGATCTGGACCGCTGGGACCATCTGCCCGAGCCGAACATGTGATCTCGACTGGTTTATATCCAGATTTTCGGTGGTGAACCCTGCGAGGTTCCAAAGGTTGGGATGGCTCTAATGGCAGGGCGCATAGGGGCGATACTAGCAGTTCAACTGCTTGGCCGCACTAGTACCTGCCAGATGGCTCGGGCGAGTCTGACGGTAAGTCTGGG
>JBEKGC010000385.1:0-6643 GCA_050013055.1 Streptosporangiaceae bacterium | reverse complement strand
GCTATCCTTCTCTGTGCCGCCAGCGCTTGCGGCACGAGGCAGGTTGCCCGAGTGGCCAAAGGGAGCGGTCTGTAAAACCGTCGGCTCAGCCTACGTTGGTTCGAACCCAACACCTGCCACACTATTTCCGCAGGTCAAAGCCGGTGTCACCGGATGGTGGCGCCGGCTTTTGCGTGCCGGTGCGAACGGTTCGCGGACCGCTGGCGGAGGTTTTTGGGCCAGCTGTGGGCCAGATTCGGGTATCTGGCCGCTGTTCGACCCTTGTTCTAGTCTTTGCTTTGAGCAGGGGAAATAACTATTGTCAACGATATTGTTTCGGGGTACGCCCGCTTGGTGCCGACGCGGGTCTGCGGGCCGTCGGTGGGCGGGGCGGGAAATCCACGGACGCATAGCGGACGGCTTGGGTGCCCGTCGCGCGGTCGGTGTAGCCGCTGGCTTCCGTGGAATTGCGCGGTCGGGTGTAACCGCTGGCTTTCCACGGACGGGCACGGACCAGGTGTTGGGGGCGGCCGCAGGACGCGGCTGATCTGCTGGTTAAGGAGGTCGTCGTGGCCGTGAATGCAGTGGCTGTAGACGGTGAGCAGGACCGCGACGCTGTTCCCGGCCCGGGCAGCGATCTGGGCGGGGTCTCCTCCGGCATTCAGCCACAGTGACAGGGCGGCGTGGCGCAGGTCGTAGGGGCGTCGGGCGAGCCCGACGGCGGCTAGCTCAGGCCCGAGGGCGAGGGTGCGGGCGGATTGCCAGGTGCGGCCGTAGACCGATCCGCTGAGCGGCCCGCCGTAGGTTCCCCGGAACAGCCGGCCGTCGGGTGCAGTGCCGTAGGCGGCGTGGTGCGCGCGGAGCATGGCGACGAGCACCGGAGGGGCCGGGACCATCCGGATTGATCCGTCCGGCCGGTGCTTGAGCCCGCGCTGTTCATGGCTGGTGCCGTCGCTGGTCCATGCGGCAGCTGTCCTGGGCGTGGCCGCGGCCAGCCGGAGCACGCCCCGCCCGGAGCCGGGCAAGTGGCAGTCGGCGAGGCGCAGGGCGACGGCTTCTTCGGGGCGGAGCGCGGCGTAGTACAGGCACCCGAAGAAGGCGGCCAGTTCCGGCCGCGTCCGGGCGACCGCATCTAGCAGCGCGCTGACCTGGTCGGGGCTGGCCACGACGGCGGGGTCAAGGGCTGCTGACGACTGCGGCACGTGCCAGGCGATGCTGTCCAGCGGGTTGTCCGGCAGCAGGCCGGTCTCGGCCGCGTAACCAAGCGCGCCGTGCAGGACGACGCGCTTACGGATGATGGTGTTGGCGGCTGCCCGGCTGCCGTCCAGCCGGAATGTCAGCGCCTCCAGCACGATCCGCAGCACCGCCGGCTCGCTGAGGCAGCCGACGGGCAGCGACGCCTGCTGCGCCCAGTCCAGGATCTGCGCGGCCGGGCTGCCTGGGTCGGCTGGGCGGGCGGGGTTGAAGGCGTGCTGGTACAAGGCCGTGCGCAGCTCGCGTTTATCGGGCCGGTCACGTACACCTGGCCGGATCAGAACCGGCGTGACCGTGGCCAGCGCTTCGGCCAGGCTGGCCCGGGAGTGCGCGGCCAGGGACGGCCACTTCATCACCGTGTATGCGGTGGCTTCCTCGTACCAGGTGACGATCGCGGGTTCTGGGAGGTCCCACGCCATCGGCTCGCCGGTCAGCGGATCGAAGTCCAGGCCCATCCGGGCGGCGCGGACCAGCTCGGCACGGTAGCTGTCGGCGAGCTTCCTGGTGATGAAGGACTTTGACTTGCTGCGGTCCGCCGCCCGCCAGCGGACCTCGAACGGCCGGCGCCGCCCGGCCCGCCGCCGGATCGCGTAAACACTCACATCGAACCTGTTCACCGTTGCCCCCAGTCTTACGGGCGCCCGGTCTCGCGCTGATCATCACACGTGGATCAGGCGCAGCTCAGCTCTCATAACTATCATCGCGCATCCCGCCTATCCGGGCCGCTGATCAGAGTGCCAGATAGCGGCAGAAGAACGGGCGGAAGCGCCCCCGCGGGAGCAATGACGCTCGGACCACGGATTTACCTGGCATTACACACCGTCTGCGGAGATTCACTTGAGAGCACGCATTGTCGCGGCACAATTACGGAAGGTCCTAAAATGTCGGCGGGTGGTCTTACCATCACAGTCATCGGCTGGGGTAAGGGAGTGGCATGGAGCCTAGGTCTGATGAAAAGGGCGACGGCTCGGTCGGGGCGACCTCTGGGGCCGTCCTTGAGGTTCTTTCCGGAGGGCGGCCCGGTGGCCTCAGCGTATATGAGGCGTCGTTTCCGGCGCGGGTCGCAGCATTCCTGCGGTACAGCCCGGTGATTGAGGCCGCACAGGTCGCGCGGCGACGTGGCTGGTCTGACGGCGCCTACGACATCGTGACGCTTGCGCTCACGGCTATCGACCTCGTGGTGTCCCGTCAGGGGTTCGAGGAGGAGGCGACCCGCGCCGACGTCGTGTCCGCGCTCACCAGACTCGCGGCCCTCGCCGCCCCAGACCAGACGGCCGAGGAACACGCGGACGTGGCACGGTTCGTGATCGACTTCCTGCTGAACCGGCAGGCGCACCACGCGAAGTTCCAGTACCTCACCAGTGACTACTCCAGCGCGGAGCGCCAGCACCAACGCCGAGAGGTACCGTTTTCGCTGCTCGAGGAGCGCGACGACGCAGCACGGGACGAGAACGTACTGCGCGCCACCGCCGACGCGATCAACGCGCTGATCGGCGGGCTCAACTTCGACGTGGAGGACGAGCAGGTCGCTACCGAGCTCGTCCTGGAACGCCAGTTGCAGCGCAACGCCTTCGACTCCGCGGTCGGCTCCGCCGAGCGAGCCCGGCTGCTGTCGCTCAGTCTTTCCGATGAACTGGACCGCCTGATCAAGCAGACCCGCCGGGACCTGCGGATGGTCGAGGGCAAGTGGGAGTCGGAGGTTCCCGGGCGGCTGGACGGCGCACGGGACCACATCCGGGAGCGGCTGCGGGCCGAGCGCGCCCTGCTCGGCAAGGTGCAGGACGCCATCGCGAGCGGCGACCCTCGGCTCCTGGCTGCCGCCCGGCGGATCGCAGACCTGCTTACGGAGTGCCAGCGCCGGCACGAGGACCTGCACCGACGGGTCATCGACGCCAGGGGCGTTTTCCTGGAGGAGCAGGAACGTCAGTCGTTCCGGCCTCCCGCGTCGATCACCCTGCCAGACCCGCATCGGCAGGTTCTCCTGCCAGCCCTGGAACTAGAGCAGGAGCACGCCATCGCGCTGGCCGAGCAGTTCGTGACCGACATGTGGGGGCCGGTCGCCCCGCGGTTGCCGCGCCTCTACCGGCTGATCAACGACCTGTGGCAGCAAAAGGACAAGACCACCCCCGAGGGACGGGGCGAGGAGGAACCCGAGCTAAGCGACCCGCCGCTGCCCCTGATCCGCGAGGAATTCATCACCGTCGCGATCCGGGCGGTCCGTACGGTTGGCTTGCCTGCCCGCCTGTCCCAGCTCTTGGCCGCCTGTGCAGCCGATGTCAAGGCGGGGGAGCCAACGCGCCGTTCCGGGGGCGAGGTGCTCAATCTGGCTGTCTTGTGGGCGTTCTCCCCGGAGGAGGCGGACGACGAGGGCGGTCTGATCGCCGGGGATCTCGTGGGTCGGATCCTCGGCCCCCGTGCGGCAGTGGACAGCGACGGTATCTCGCTGGCGCTCCCTGGCTGGGAGGGCGACGACGTGATCGTGGCACAGGACTCTGATTCGCTCGCTTCGGCGCTTCCCGTTCCCGAGACGATGTCGCAGCCGAGCGGTCGAACGCTCCAGGAGGTGCCATGACCCTGATGCGCGACGACCATGTCGACATCGGCGTGCTGATGGCCTGGGCGCTGCGTCCCAACCAGCGCCCTGGGCGCAGCCCCGAGTACCAGCGGGTGCTGGACCGCTATCGCACGGTGGCGGAGTTCCGGGCGGCCGCCGACGCCGTCCTGCACGGCCTCGGGGCGACGGTGCTGTCCGACGGCGACTTCGGCCTCGTCCTCGGGGTCGCGCCCGAGTCTCCACTGGCGTTCCGTGTCACAGACATGCCAGGCCAGTACAAGAGCGACCACAAGGTCCTCGCCGGCCTTATCCTCACCGGGCTGGCCGCCTTCGCCTACCCCAGCGCCCACGAACTCGACGAGGACCGGCTCCGTCCCGTCACGGTTGCGGATTTCGACAACTGGCTCCGCGACCTGTGCGAGCGGCTCCGCTCACACGACGTCGGCGGCGAGGTGATCCCCGAAGAAGGACTGGACGCCGCGTGGCGGATCTACCTCGCCATGCCAGGGATAGACCTCAGCGAGACCGGACGCCTGACCAACAAGTGCACCCGGTACTGGATTCGGAACGTGCTGAGCTGGCTCACAGGTCAGGGCATGGCCCGGCCCGATCCGCTTACCGACGACACGTGGACCCTGACCGAGCGCTTCCGTATCCACGCCCGGGAGATCGCTCTTGAGCGCGCTTACACGTTTATCGCGGAGCTTGACCGCAAGAACGCCGGGCAGGCAGGCGCGTCGCCCAGCCCGGCCGGGGAGGCCAGCCGTGACCTATAAGCTCGCCGCGCTGCGCTTCCGCTCGGTGGGGGAGCGGTCCGCGCGCTTCCAGGACCTGACGCTCACGTTCACGGCCCCGGCGGACGGCTCCAGCGAGCCGCAGGACTCCGTCATCTGGCTGCGCAACGGGGGCGGCAAGTCCAGCATCCTGTCTCTGCTCTACGCCCTGCTGCTGCCGCACGCCACCGACTTTATGGGGCGCTCGGTCAAGCGGAGCCTGACCGACTACATCGACGGCGGGGACACTGCTCACGTGGTCGCGGTCTGGGAACCGGCGGGCGCATCCCGCACGCTGCTCGGTGAGGCAGAGGGATTGCTGGTGACCGGTGCGGTCCACGAGTGGGCCGACCTGAGAAGGCCGGCCCAGCCGGAGGCGTCGCGGGACCGGCTTGCCACCCTCTTTTACACGTTCCACGCCGTTCCTGGAGTCCTGGATCTCGCCACGCTGCCGTTCACCGACGCGACGGGGCAGATCCGGCGGCTGACCGAGTACGAGGAAGCGCTCCGGGAGCAGGCGCGGCCATGCGGCCAGCGGGCAAACCTGGCCGTCACTGGGAAGCAGAACCAGTGGCGGGGCGCGCTGAGCGACCGACACCTCGACCCGGAGGTTTTCCGTTCGCAGAAGCAGATGAACCATGTCGAGGGCGGGGTGGAGGACCTGTTCCGGTTCTCCACGGCGCAGGAGTTCATCAACTTCCTGCTCGACCTCACCGTGACGCCCGACTCCGTGAACGGCATCGCCGCGCGGCTGGGACAGGTGAGCAAGCAACTGGCGGCCAAGCCCGCCAAGCAGGAGGAACAGCGTTTCTGCACCCTGGCGGCTATCGCCCTCGACAGCGTCGCCAGCGGCCACGCGGACACGGTGCAGGCGGTCGCGTTGGCGAACGAGGCGAAGGTAGCCGCCGCCACGCTGGCCGGAGAGTTTCAAGCGGCGATCGCCGCCGCGGACTCGGAACAGGAACGGCTCATCGAGGAAGAGAAGGTGGCTCGGCACGCGGCCACCGTCGCGACCAACGAGCGCAACCAGGCCAACGACCTGGCGTACCTGTACCGGCGAGAGGCTGCGCGACTGCGGCTCGACGAGGCCACGACCGAACAAGGAAAGGCGGACGATGCAGCCTCGGCCGCTACGGCTTCCGCCCGGGCGTGGGCGCTGGTGCCCAGCCTGGCTAGGCTTACCGGGCTCCGGGCGAACCTGGACCGGGCCGAGAGGGATGCGGAGGCAGAGGAGGAAGACCTGGCGCCGTTGCGCGCCGAGCACGCCGGGCATGCCGCCCGGCTGAGGCACTGCCTCGAAGCGCTCGCCACGGCCGCGGACGGGGCGTCGGCGACAGCCGAAGCGGACCGCAAGGCCGCCGCCCGGACTGTCAGTGACGAGAAGGCGGGCGCGGACCAGGCCCGTGAGGAGGAACGAGAGGCCAGCAGCGCGGCAACGGCGGCTCGTACTCACCTGGAGGTGCTGGACGGCCGCAGGCGCCGGGGCGTGGAACTCGGGCACCTGCCGACCCTCATGACACCGCCAGCGGAGCAGCGCGGCATCGTCGACGGAATCCGAGAGGGTCTCGTCGGCGACCTCGCGGAGATCGCGGAGCAGACAGAGGAACGGCGCAAGGACCGGACCTCCCTCCAGAAGCAGGCGATGCAGCTCATCACGGACTTGAACGCCGCCGATCAGAAGCTGACCGCGGCCACCACCACACGCCAGTCTCTCGGCGAGCGCCTGGACGAGCTGAGTGCCTCGCCGCGCGTCCGCGAGCTGGCGGAGGCGTCGGAGGGAGATACGATCAGCCTCTGGGGTGAGTCCCCAGTGATCCTGCGGCGCCTGAGCGACGCGATCCTCTCGGCAGATGACGAGCGGATCCGTCGTAGGGCGGAGAGGCACGCCGACGAGCGCACGATCGCGGAGCACGACCGGAGTCAGTTCCTGCCATCCAGCCTCGACGCCGACCAGGTCCGCGATGCGCTCACCGTTGTCGTCGCCGCCCAGACGGGCTGGGAGTACCTGCGGGGTGCCGTTCCGCCGCGTGACCTGCTCGCACTGCTGGACACCCCGGCCATCGCCCGGCTCGGCTCCGGGGTG
>JBEKGC010000384.1:0-10910 GCA_050013055.1 Streptosporangiaceae bacterium | reverse complement strand
ACCAAGGAGATCGCCCGGACGTTCGCGGTCAACGGTTACAACGCCCTGATGCCGAACCTCTACCATCGCGACGCCCCGGGGGCCAGCCCGGACGACGCCGCCGCGGCGGCGCGGGCCAACGGCGGGGTCCCCGACGACCGGCTGGTCGGCGACGTGGCCGGGGCGGCCGCGTACCTGCGCGGCCTGACCAGCTCCAACGGCAAGGTCGGCGTCATCGGCTACTGCTCGGGCGGGCGGCAGTCGTTCCTGGCCGCCTGCCGGCTGCCGCTTGACGCGGCCGTCGACTGTTACGGCGCGTTCGTGGTCGGCACCCCGCCCGAGGGCATGCCGCTGAAGGTCGGCCCCATCAAGCACCTGGCCAAGGACCTGTCCTGCCCGCTGCTCGGCCTGTTCGGCGCCGATGACCAGTACCCGTCGCCCGAGCAGGTCGCCGAGCTCGAGCAAGAACTCAAGGACCAGGGCAAGACGCACGAGTTCCACTCCTACGAGGGCGCCGGCCACGCGTTCTTCAACGTGAGCCGAACCGCCTACCGCCCAGAAGCCGCCGTCGACGGCTGGCAGAAGATCCTCACCTGGTTCACCCGCTACCTCTCCGCCTAACCCGCCCCGCCCCCGCGCCCCCGCCCCCCGCCCCCGCCCCGCGCCCCGGCCCCGCCCCGCCCCCGCGCCCCCGCCCCGCGCCCGTGGATCGCTACCTTCGAATTCCCGCGCTAACGATCCACAATCTTGGTTAGTGGGCGCTTGAGGCGGCCCAGATGTTGATGCCGGCGTCGACGGCGTCGCGGTCGATGGCGGTGAGCTCGTCGGGGGTGAAAGCGCTGTGGCCGGCTGCGGCGAGGTTTTCTTCCAGCTGGGCGACGCTGCTGGCGCCGATGAGGACCGAGGTCACCCGCGGGTCACGCAGCGCCCAGGACAGCGCGAGCTGGGCGAGCTTCTGGCCGCGGGCCCCGGCGATCTTGTTCAGCGCCCGCACGTGCGCCAGGGTCGCCTCGGAGATCTGATCAGCGGACAGCGAGCCGTTCAGCGCCGCCCGCGAACCGTCCGGCACCCCGCCGAGGTACTTGCCGGTGAGCACGCCCTGGGCCAGCGGCGAGAAAGCAATGCAGCCGACGCCCTCCCGGTCGAGCACGTCAAGCAAGCCGCCTTCGATCCAGCGGTTCAGCATCGAGTACGACGGCTGGTGGATCAGCAAGGGCGTGCCCAGACGACGGAGGATGGATGCTGCCTCCACGGTTCGTTCGGCCGAATAAGAGGAGATGCCCACGTACAGCGCTTTGCCCGCCCGGACGGCGGCGTCCAGCGCCCCCATCGTCTCCTCCAGCGGAGTGTCCGGGTCGAACCGGTGGGAGTAGAAGATGTCCACGTAGTCAAGACCCATCCGCCGCAGCGAGGCGTCCAGGCTGGCCAGCAGGTACTTGCGGGAACCGTGGTCACCGTACGGGCCGGGCCACATGTCATAGCCGGCCTTGGTGGAGATGATCAGCTCGTCCCGGTACGGACGCAGGTCCTGGCGCATGATCCGGCCGAAGTTGATCTCCGCCGCACCGTACGGAGGGCCGTAGTTGTTGGCCAGATCGATGTGCGTCACGCCCAGGTCGAACGCCCGGCGCAGGATGGCCCGCTGGTCGTCAAGCGGCTTGGTGTCGCCAAAGTTCTGCCATAGGCCGAGCGACACCTCGGGCAGCTGAATCCCGCTGCGCCCGCAGCGTCGGTAGGGGAGCCTGCTATAACGGTCAGCGGCGGCAAGATAGGTCATGACGAAAGTCTTCCACTGCGGCTGACGACGCGAAGGGGCGGCCCATGTACGACGCGATGCTGGCCGAGACGGTGACGATCACCGGGCACAACGGTGACGAGATCGAGGCCTACGCGGCCCGGACGCTGCGTGACGGCCCGGTGGGCGGGGTGGTGGTCATCCATCACCTGCCCGGTTACGACCGCCAGACCAAGGAGTTCACCCGCAGCTTCGCGGCCGGCGGCCTCAACGCGGTGATGCCGAACCTGTACCACCGCGAGGCCCCGGGCGCGGATCCGGACGACGCGATGGCGGCGGCGCGGGCGGTCGGCGCGATCCCCGCGCCCGACGAGCGGATCGTCGGGGAGGTCGCGGGCGCGGCGGCGTACCTGCGCGGGCTGACCAACTCCAACGGCAGGATCGGCGTGATCGGCCACTGCTCGGGCGGCCGGCAGTCCTTCCTGGCGGCGGTCAGCTTGCCGCTGGACGCGGCGGTCGACTGTTACGGCGGCTACGTGGTCGGCGTCCCGCCCGAGGGTCACCCGCTGCACGGCTGGTCGCCTCTGGTCGAGCGGGCCGGGGACCTGTCCTGCCCGCTGCTCGGCCTGTTCGGCGCCGACGACCAGCAACCCGCGCCCGCGCACGTGGCCGAGCTCGAGGCCGCGCTCAAGGCGCACGGCAAGACGTATGAGTTCCATTCCTACGACGGCGCGGGCCACGCCTTCATGCAGGTCGACCGGCCCAGCTACCGGCCGGAGGCCGCCGTGGACGCCTGGCAGCATATCTGGGCCTGGTTCGGGCGTTACCTGTAACGAGACAGGAGTCGTTTCATGTGCACGTACCTGACGGAAAAGGTCTCGATCAGCGGCAGCGGCAAGGGCCCGGCCGGATGGATCCGGGTGACCGACGCGAGCGTGTATTTCGACCACCCGGTGCACGCCCAGGCCGAACACACGCTCAACATCGACTTCCTCGACCCGTCCGCGGGCCCGTCCGCGCGGGTCGCGGTCGAGCTGACCGCCGAATCGGCGCGCACGCTGGCCAAGGCGATCCAGTCCATCCTGGACTCCGCGCCGCCCGGCCTGATCACCTGATCCCGGGGGCCTGATCACCGCGGGAATGTCGGTCCCTCGTGCCAGTATGCAGGTGGGTCGCCACGCAGGCGGCGCAGGCGGACAGGAGGCGGCAGCGATGCGGTTCAACCTCGAGCGAGATGCCCTGGCGGAGGCGGTCGCCTGGGTCGCGCGCTCGCTGCCGTCGCGGCCGGTGCTCCCGATCCTGTCCGGCCTGCTGCTGGAGGCGGACGCTGACGGCCTGACCCTGTCCTGCTTCGACTACGAGGTCTCGGCCCGGATCCGGGTGGACGCCGAGGTGGCCGACCCGGGCGTCGCGCTGGTGCCAGGGCGGCTGCTGGCCGAGATCACCCGGAGCCTGCCTTCGGCCAACGTGGAGTTCGACCACGGTGCCGACGACGTCACCCTGACCTGCGGCCCGGCCTCCTTCACGCTGGTGACGCTGCCGGTCAGGGACTACCCGCGGCTGCCTGAGCTGCCCCGGCTGGCCGGCCACCTCGACGGCGGCGTGCTGGCCGCGGCCATCGGCCAGGTGGTGCCCGCGGCCAGCCGCGATGACACCCTGCCGGTCATCACCGGGGTGAACGTCGAGATCGACGGGGACGTCATCAAGCTGGTGGCCACCGACAGGTACCGGCTGGCCGTCCGGGAACTCAGCTGGAATCCCGCCCAGCCGGGATCTCGCGGGACGCTCCTGGTCCCGGCCAAGACGCTGGCCGACGCCGCGCGGATGATGACACCCGGCGTCGGCGTCCGGGTCATGATGGGCGGCGAGCAGGGGAGCGCCTGGTCCGGCGACGGGATCCCCGGCGCGACCAGCTCCGACCCGGGCTCGCTGCGCGCGGCCGATGCGATGATCGGATTTGAGACCGCCGGGCGCCGGCTGACCACCCGGCTGATCGCGGGGGAGTACATCAAGTACTCCTCCAGGTTCCCTGAGGATTTCGGCAGCCGCGGCGACATGCCGGCCATCCCGCTCGCCGAGGCGGTCAAGCGGGTGGCGCTGGTAGCCGACAGGTGACCATCGAGGCCGGCACGGAAGGCCAGGCGCGGGCGCGGGAGACGGTCCCGGCCGACTTCTCAGGAAACGAGACCGCGATCGCGTTCAGCCCGCACTACCTGATGGACGGCCTCGGCGCGGCCCTGACCGCGGCCACTGCGGCGGCCGGGACCACCGCGGCGGTCGGGACCACCGCGGCCGCCGGGGACAAGCAGGCCAAAGGCGGCCAGGAACACCCCGACGAAGCGCGGATCTGCCTGCAGTTCACCAGCGCCACGAAACCCGCCTTGATCACCGGCAGCGCCCGGGCCGGTGACGACTCGGTCCCGGACTACCGCTACCTGGTGGTGCCGCTGCGCGCGCTGACCGGCTAGTGCCCAGGGCCGGGGAACTGCGGGTAAGGCCCGCTCCAGGCGTGCCGTGACATCCAGGCCATGATCAAGATCCAGGCCATGATCAAGATCCAGGTGGCCAGCGCGAAGAGCAGCATGGCGAAGACGAGGAAACGGGCAGGGTCCGGGGCCGCCACCGCCGCGGATTCGGGCTGGGCCACCCTCGGCGGCCGGGGCAGGTCGGCGATCAGGGCGTCGATCTGGCGCTGGGTCTTGGCGACGAGGGCGGCGTCGATCCGCTCGGTCAGTTCATCGAAGGTCAGCCGCCCCGCGACGAAATGTTCCCGCAGCTGGGTCATGGTCGCGTCACGCTCGGCGTCGCCGACCCGGACGTCGTAGTCGTACCGGCTCCGGCCGGGCACCCGCCATCCCGGTACTAGCTCTTCGCGCGGCTGCTCCGCGTTGGGGTCCTCGTTCACCATTCCGGTTCGGACGTCATATCGCCTCGTGATCGGCTCCCAGAAATTGCCGGGACCATTACCTCATTTCACCACGATAAGTCGTGTCGGGCCTGGTGCGGAAGCCGTACGTAACGAGAATCACCAACGCCGGGGTCCCTTGGGTCCCCGAGGTCCCCTGGGGCCGCCCATCCCGCGCCGCTTGCCCATCCCGAGCAGCCGCCTGAACAGCCCGAGCGCCGCGAGGAAGAGCACGATGGCGAACGGCCGCCCGCCGCCGCCCAGGCCGAACAGGGAGAAGGCGCCCATGATGATGAACAGCCAGACCAGGCCCATCAGCGGCGCGATGGCCGCGAACGGCCGACGCGAGCCCGCCCGCTGGTCGCTGTTTCCGCTGCGGTCATCCCAGCTCGGCTGGCTCGGGACCGGCCAGGCTGACCCCTGCCAGCCCGGTACCTGCGGGCCCGACGGCGTGGCGTGCGGAAGGTCGCGCAGCACCGTGTTGAGGTCGGCTCCGGTCTTGGCCGCGAACGCCTGATCCAGGCGCTCGTTCAGTTCGTCCAGCGTCAGCCGGCCATCCGCGAAGTGCTCCCGCAGCTGCGCGGCGACTGCCTCACGATCGGCGTCCCCGACCCGCAGGTTGTATCCGGTAGCCATCGTGCCCTCCGTAACCAGAACAGCGAATCCCCAGTGCCACCACGATATATCGCGATACACCGAACGGCAAGCCAATACCGCCAGGCCCCGTAATGGCTCAGGACGTGCCCTCAGCCTACCCGCCCCGCCAAAATTTCCCGGCCCAACGGACCGTGGTATCAGCCCGGCCCTGAACCGGGGCCAGCCCACCCAAGAACCCGGGAGCTAGCCCCATCGGAACGAGCTCGCCCGCCTCGTAACGTGACCGACATGGGGATATATGCCTGGCAGCACCCGCCGCGCGCTCCGGTCCTGGCCCGCCTGTCCCGCCGGGGGACTGCGCCGCGCGCTCCGGCCCTGGCCCGGCTGGCTAGCTGGCGGGCCCGCCACTGGCGACAAGCCGTGCTCACCTGGTTCGCGGCGGCCATAGCCGTCATGGCGATCGCGGCCGAGCCGGCCGCGGACTTCCCTCGCGCTCAGGCGCATTCGGTGCCCGCCGCTCGCGTCGTCCTCCGCACCGCCAGCATCCTCACCGCGGCCGGCGTCCCCCTCCTGCTCATCGTCCTGCCATGATCGCGAAGACTTTTTACCCGCCGGCGGGGGGTAAGTCTTCGCGATCATGAAGCGGCAGCGGTGAGGGCGTCTCCTGCGGCGGTGCGGGTGTAAAGGACCGAGCGGCCGGAACGGGCCCGGGTGACCAGCCCGGCGTCCCGCAGCACGGCCAGGTGATCGCCGATGCCGCCGATCGACTGCCCTAGGATGACGGCGAGCTGGGTGGTGCTCGCCGGTTCCTCCAGGGCGAGCAGGATGGCGGCGCGGGCGGCGCCGAGGAGCCGGTCAAGGGCCGTCCCGGGGTTGGCCCGGGCCGGCTGCTCCCAGAGCGCGGCGACCCCGCGGGCGGGATAAATCAGGGCCGGCGGCCAGGGCGGATCCAGGGTCAGGGCGAGCCTGGGCCAGATGAACACCGACGGAACGAACAGCAGGCCGCGCCCGCCCAGTTCGGCGTCCTCCTGGCCAGGCCAGCGACTGAGCTCGATCCGGCCCTGGTGCCAGCTCAGCGTAGCGTGCAACCCGGTCAGCGCGGCCGCCCAGCCTCGCGAGGTGAGTTGCCCCGCACGGTACACCACGTCCCGCTCCAGGATCGCCCGCAGCGCGGGCCATTCGGGCTCGATCAGGACCTGCCAGGCCGCGGCCAGCACGTCGGCGGCGTAGCAGGCGACCTGGTCCCCGGTCAGGATCCGCTCGATCCGGGGATCGACGGGCGGCTGCCGCCGCAGCGCTTCGGCAACTTCGCGGTGCGCCTGCGCCGGCGGCGTCGCCCGGACCTGGTCGAGCAGGTTGCCGATCGTGGTGGTCAGGGCCGCCGGAACGGGGGACAGGAAGTCCGTGCCCCAGCCAGGCGGGTGCAGCACGGTGATCACCTCGAGGTCCACCTCGCGTGCCAGCGCCTGGTAGCGGTTACGTACCCGGGCCAGCCAGGGGCGGAGCACGAGCTCGTCCTGCTGGCCTGGCTGGCCTGCCAGCACCCGCAGCGCGCTGCTCAGCTCCCACAGCGGCGAGATTGCGAACCGGGTCCTGGTCAGGTCCTCGCTGCCCACCCCGATCCGCAACGCCATCGACCACCAGCTTTCGTCCTGTGGCGAAAGACTACGCCGTGAGCCTTCGGCCTCCCACGATGGGGGCTATGACCAGCGCGCCACCCGGCCCTCATGGAGCCCCGCTCTCCCCGCCCGCACCGTCCCCGCCCGCACCGTCCCCGCCCGCACCGTCCCCGCCCGCACCGTCCCCGGCGCCGCGGCTGCCGTCCCCGCCGCGGCGGCCGGCCTCCGGCCCGCGCCCGGCGTACCGCTCGGTCTTCGCGGTCGGCGAGTTCCGGGTGCTGTTCGCCGCGCAGCTCATGTACATCCTGGGCTTTGAGTTCGAGATCCTCGGCCTGTCGGTGCTCGTGTACGCGCAGACCCGGTCCGCGTTCCTGACCGCGCTGGCGTTCAGCATGGGCTTCGCCCCGCAGGCCATCGGCGGCGCGTTTTTCACGGCTCTAGCCGACCGGCTCCCGCCCCGGATCGTGATCGGCACCGGCCTGGTGATCCGCGCCGGGCCCGGGCTGGTCATCGGGCTGTGGCCGGGCTGCCCGGTCCCCGCGATGCTGGCCCTGGTCGCGGTGACCGCCACCGCGGCTCCCGTGTTCTCCGCCGCCATCTCAGGATTGCTTCCCGAGATGTTCGACGGGGACAGTTACGTCCTGGCCCGTTCGGTCTTCAGCCTGACCAGCTCGGGCACCCAGATCCTCGGCCTGGGGATCGGCGGCGCGGTTCTCGCCGTGGTGCCCTCCCGCTGGCTGTTGCTGACCGCCGGTTTGTCGCTGATCGCGGCCGCGGCCATCAGCCGGCTCGGCCTGCGGCCTCGGCTCGGCCTGCGGCCTCGGCTCGGCCTGCGGTCCCCGCCGGGTCAGCCCCGGGCGGCCCGGGGCCGCGGGATTCTCGGCGCGACCGTAGCCGGCAACATCGAGCTTTTCGCGGACCGTCAGGTGCGAGGCCTGCTGCTGGCGCAATGGCTGCCCGCGTGGTGTGTTACCGGCGCGGAGTCGCTGATCGTCCCTTACGCCGGGTCGCTCGGCCGGCCTGCCAGCGCGGCAGGCCCGCTCCTCGCCGCGATGCCGGCCGGGATGCTGCTCGGTGAGGTCCTGGTCGGCCGGTTCGTCCGGCCCGGCGCGCGCAGGCGGCTGGCTTTTCCGCTCGCCGCCGGGATGGGTGTCCCCCTGCTCGCGCTGACGTTCCGCCTCCCGCTGCTGCTCGTCGGCGTGCTCCTGCTGACGTGCGGTTCCGGCTTCGCCTACCAGCTCGGCATCCAGCGGGCCTTTCTCGACAGCCTGCCGGAAGGCAGGCGAGCGCAGGCCTTCGGCCTCAATTCGACCGGGGCGATGGGCGGCCAGGGACTGACCCCGTCGGTTGCGGGCGGTCTGGCGCTGGCTGTCGGGGCCCCGGGGCCCGCGATGGCGATCGCGGGTGCGGTCACGATCCTGGCCGCGCTCGCCCTACGCGGCCCGCTTACCGGCCGCCCAGGTGCAAGATGCGTCCCGGCTGGCTAGAGTCGGCGATGGGTAGCACGGGCGCTCACACCGGAAGGCCGAGATGGCGCATTCCTTGACCACTCCTCCGCCGCGTTCGGCGGTCCTGGCCAGCGCGGGGCGCGACCCGATGGTCGAGACGCCGGTCGCGGCCTGTATCAAGGAGTTCCTGGGGCGAGAATGAGCGCGGCGAGCCACTCCCTGGTCCCCGGTCGTCCGGTTACCGAGGTCATCTTTGACCCTGCTACCTACGTTGACGGGGTGCCCTTCGACGCCCTGGCGGCGCTGCGCCGGGACACCCCGGTCGTGTGGGTGCCCGAGATTCCCGTTCTGGGCTGGCCGGCCGGTCCCGGGTTCTGGCTCGTGCTCAGGCACGTGGACGTGGAATCGGTGCTGACCAGGCCGCGGCTGTTCTCGTCCGCCCTGGGGGCCACCCAGATCCGGGACCCGGCCACGCCGCAGGCGCTTGGTTACGTGCGGCGGATGATGCTCAACATGGACCCGCCGGAGCACTCCAGGCTGCGCCGGCTGCTCAGCCGGTCCTTCACGCCGCGGGCGGTCGCCCAACTCGAGCAGCGCATCCGCGATCATGCCCGGGGCATCTGCGATCGCGTCCTGATCGGCTCGCGGGGTGAATGTGACTTCGCCAAGGATGTGGCCGCGGAGCTGCCGCTGCTGACCCTGGCCGACGTGCTCGGGGTGCCCGAGCAGGACCGCTGGCTGCTGTTCGACTGGTCCAACCGGGTCATCGGCTACCAGGATCCCGACTATTCCGCCTCAGCTGAGTTCGACCCGGCCGAGGGCACGCCGATGGCCGCCGAGGCGCTGGCCGCCAGGCCGGTGCCGGACCGTGACGGCCGGATGCCTGACCCGCGCACCCGTGCGGGCATGCCCGACCTGTACGCCTACGCGCACCTGCTCGCGGAGGAAAAACGCCGCCGTCCCGCCGGCGACGTGATGTCGATCCTGCTCAGCCAGGCTGATGAGGGCGACCAGGTGTCGGTGGCTGAGTTCGAGAACATGTTCTGGCTGTTCGCGGTGGCCGGTAACGAGACGTTGCGCAATGGCCTGCCAGGTGGCTGCATCGCGTTGCTCGATCATCCAGCTGCCCAGGCCGAACTGCGCGCCCACCCGGCCCTGATGCCGACCGCGGCCGACGAGATGCTGCGCTGGTGGACACCGGTCATGACGTTCCGCCGGACCGCCACCGCCGGGTGCGAGCTCGGCGGCCAGCGTATCGCCGCCGGGGACAAGGTTGTGGTCTCCTTCACCTCGGCTAACCGCGACGACGCCGTCTTCATTGATCCAGACCGCTTCGACCTGCACCGTCACCCCAACCCGCACCTGGTGTTCGGCCACGGGCCGCACTTCTGCCTGGGAGCTCACCTGGCCCGGATGCAGATGCGCGCGCTATTCGACGAGGTGCTGGCCCGCACCTCGTCGCTGACGTACGCCGGTCAGCCGTCCTTCCTGCGGTCGAACTTCCAGCGCGGGGTCAAGCGGCTGCCGGTCGCCTGGACCGCCTAGCCGCAGGTGTCCTGACGTGAACCAAGGGTAAAAGCACTTGCTTAAAGGCCGGAGAAGAAGGAGCCTGGGCCTGCTTTCCAGAACTTCCTGAGTCCCCGAAGTGGATGGCCATTCAGGAGGTCTATTTCTGGTTCGAGGGACGGCTCGGGCGGGACCTCTTGGCCGCGTGCCCGGAGATACGGGAGTGCGGATCGCGGCACGTGCATGCCCGCAGTCCAGGTGCGCGTCACCTGCGCAGGCTACGGACCGGTCGCCGGGCGGTCCAAAGCCAGGCCCAGCGTCAGCTACCACGAAGCCCCCTGCCTCCTGCCGGCGCGTCTCGACGCGGACGTGAGCCGCGTTATTGCCGATTATCTCGCTGCCGATCGCCTTTCCACCGGCCGCTGGCCGACCTTGCGAAACGCCTCGGCGGCAGCTGCCACCCCTGCCGGGCGGGCGGCGCGGCCCGTGCGGCGGGCGGATCCGGTGTGCCTGGCTGAGGCCGATCCCCGGACGGCGCTGAGCGACCGTTACTTCGCGGCGCGTCGGGCCGCTAAATGTGATGCTCCCCGCCCCGCGCCGTGCTCTGCGGGGGAGTTCTCATGGGCGCCGGGCCCTGGCGCAGGCCCGGAGCACGTCGGGCCGCGGCATGACTGGGGAGCAATTGCGGCAAATCACGCAAATGGTGCGAGGCTGTCCGCCGCTCGCCCCACGCCGGAAACCCTCCTTATTGGGAGCCGGACGCCAGCGGCGGGAGCGGCGGGAGCGGCGGCTTGCGCCAACCGCTCTGATCGGAGCCGCATCGTGACTTCGGCGGTCCCCGAGGATGCATGGCGCGAGCCGGGCGGCTGGCATGAGCCGGGAAGAGATCAGGGACGTGTACAAAGCTGAGCTGGAGTCCGGCCTGGCGAAGCTTTTTGGGGGCACGTCCAGACCTGACATTCGTGTCTCACGCCTCTGTACCCGGCCGGAGTCTCGGTAATGTCAGTCGGTACCGATAAGTTGTGACCGGGACGATTGGGTGATGGGAAAAGCCTTGGTCACATACGAAACGACGGAACGAACTCCGGACGGAGCACCACGACGGGCCGGGGAGCGGCGGG
>JBEKGC010000383.1:0-6654 GCA_050013055.1 Streptosporangiaceae bacterium | reverse complement strand
GGTACCGGCGCCACGATGAAACTCGTCCTGCAGCTGCCGATGGCCGTGCTGTTCGCCAGCCTCGGTGAGGCGCTGAGCATCGGCACTCAGCTTGGCTTGTCCCTGGACGCCATGCTTGACGTGGTGCTCGACTCGCAAGGTGCGCCGCCCGTGCTGCGCGACCGGGCCGAGCTGATCCGCTCCGGCGCCGGCCTGCCCGCCGACGCCGGAGCCGGCTTCGACGTCGGCGGCGTCCGCAAGGACCTGCAGGCCATGGTGGCCACCGCACAGGACGCTGGTGTGCCGGCCACGACGGCCTGCGCGGCCCTCGGCTTGTTCGCGGGCGCGACGGCCGCCGGATATGCCGACCGCGATCTTGCGGCCATCGTCGACTATGCCGTCCGGCTCGCCCGGACGGTGCAGCCACGGCCCGCGGCGGGGCTGCGATGATCGCCGCGGAAGTCGAGCCGCCGCCCGCGCCGTTGCGGCTGGACGCGAACGAGCCGGCCGATTCCGGCCTGGACCTGGCCGCCCTGGTGGCTTCGGCGGCCGGGACCTTGCACCGCTACCCCGTCGCGCCCTCCAGGCTCACGGACGCCATTGCGGCCCGGCATGCGGTCCCGGCGGACCGGGTGCTGCTCGGTGCCGGGAGCGCGGACCTGATCACCCTGGCCTGGCGCGTCTGCACCGGACCGGGACGAACCGCCGCGTTCGGCACGCCGGGTTTCGAGCTCTACGCCCTGCTGTGCCGGCAATTCGGCCGGCCGGCCCGCACCTGGCCGGTCGCTACGCCGTCGGACGTGCTGCCCGGAGAAGTCGTGTTCGACGGACCGGCCGTTGGCCTTGTCGCCGTCTCGAACCCGCACAACCCGACAGGATCGCGGGTTCCCAGGACCGCTGTCGCCCAGCTGGCCGACCGGCTCCCTGCCGGAGCCGTGCTGCTGAACGACGAGGCGTACGCGGAGTACGTCGAGGACGAACCGGGGGACGTGACGTTGGCGGAGCTCAGCGCCAGGCCGAACGTCATCAGCACCCGGACGTTCTCCAAGCTGTACGGGCTGCCCGCGCTCCGCGTCGGGTACGCCGTGGCGGACCCAGCACTGATCCGGCGCCTCGCGGCGCTGCGGACCCCGCACATGGTCAGCCAGCTGGGCGCGCTCGGGGCACTGCAGGCTCTCCGCGACGACGCCGCGGTAGCCGCCCGGCGGCAGCGCACGGCGTCCTGCCGTGGCCGGCTACGGGTCGAGCTGCTCCGGCGCGGTTTAACCGTCCCCGATGCCTGCGCCAACTTCCTGCTCGCCCATCGAGACGACGACATCGACCGGGCCGCGAGGCTCGCCGCCCACGGCGTGCTCGTCAAGGCCGTCGGCCCCGCTATCCGAATCACGGTTCCCGCGCTCGCCGATCTGGACCGGCTGCTCAGCGCACTCGACGCCGTGTCGCGCGGAAAAGCTTGACGCGCATAAGCACCACCGTTCGTTCTGCGTAATACACTAAACCGAAGTGACGGCCAGTTCGGCTCGTGATTCCGGGTCTGAACGGCATTTCGCCGGGTACACCCGATGCTCTCACGGTTAAACTAAGCGCTGCAGCGCTTACAGCAGTGACTCTCCCGTCAGCTGCGCCTATGCCGGCCGGCTTGGCCGGGCGCGAGTCAGCGCCAAAGGCGTTGTGGCCTTTGACAGTATCGACGACATCGACCTTCAGGCCCTCGCCGAGATGGTGACAGCCATCGCGGCGGGCCTGGAATCAGGCCAGCTCGTAGCGCGCTGAGCGCCAACCTGGACCACCAGCCCCGATGACCTGTCTCACCGCAAGCAGTTTCTGGCTATGACCATGCGCTGCACCTCGGACGTGCCCTCGTAAATCTCGGTGATCTTGGCATCTCGCCAGTTCCGCTCGACCGGGTAGCTTTCCGTGTAACCATATCCGCCGTGGATCTGGATGGCCTTGCCCGCCACCCGGGTGGCGGTTTCCGACGCGAACAGCTTGGCCATCGCCCCTTCGGTGGAATAAGGACGGCCGGCGTCCACGCACGACGCGGCGCGGTAGACCAGCAGCCGGGCGGCGTCGATCTCGGTGGCCATGTCGGCAATCATCCACTGGATAGCCTGCAAGGTCGCGATCGGCTTGCCGAACTGGACCCGCTCCTTGGCGTAGGCGACCGACGCGTCCAGCGCGGCCTGGGCGATGCCAAGCGCCTGCGCGGCGACGCCGATCCGGCCGCCGTCGAGGGTCTGCATGGCGACCTTGAAGCCGTTACCCTCCCCGGCCAGCAGCGCATCCTTCGGGATCCGGCAGTCAGAGAAATACAGCGGCGGCGTGCTGGAACCGCGGATGCCCAGCTTGTGCTCGGCCTCGCCGACGGAGAACCCGGGGGTGTCCTTCTCGACGATAAACGCGCTCATCCCGCGGGTCCCCTGCGCCGGATCGGTCTTGGCGAAGACGATGTAGACCTCGGCGTACGGGGCGTTGGAAATGAAGATCTTCGATCCGTTCAGGACGTACTCGTCCCCCTTCAGCAGCGCCGTGCAGGTGCCCGCCCCGGCATCGGTGCCCGCGGCGGGCTCGGTCAGGGCGAAGGCCCCCAGGCGGCGGCCGGAGGTCATGTCCTGAAGGTACTTGTCCTTCTGGGCCTGGGTTCCGAACTTGAAGATCGGCCAGGTGGCCAGCGAGGTCTGAGCCATCATGATGACGGAGGTGACCGCGCACGCCCTCGACACTTCCTCAATCGCGATCACGTAGCTCAGGTAGTCCGCCCCGGCGCCCCCCACTTCCCCGGGGTAGGGCATGCCCATCAGGTTCAGGGCCGCCAGCTTCGGGACGACCTCGGAGGGGAAGCGGTGATCACGGTCGATCTCGGCCGCGACCGGCGCCAGCTCGGACTTGGCAAACTCCCGTACCGCCTCCCGGACCAGTTCTTGCTCATCGGTCAACTCGAAGTCCATGTACGGGCACCTCCCGAATGTATGTGCCGGCGCAGGTCGCCGGTGCCGTGGGTAAAGCCGCGCTCGATCAGCCAGCGCGTCATCCGGGCCGCGTCGGGGTGCGTGTCAGGGACGACGTTGTAGATGTAATTCAGGCCGCGTTCGGCGGCCTCATCCTCCAGCCGGTCCAAGATGTAGTTGCCGAGGCCGGCACCGCGCCTGTCCCGGTCGACGAGCAGCGCGATCTGAGCGTCACCCCATTCCGAATCCAGCCAGCCGTAGCCGACGACGACCCCGTCGTCAGTAACCCGCCACCACTCGTCCGCGATCGCAGCCCCGGGAGCGGGTTCGTCGAAGCCCACCGCCGCCAGTTCGTCCGGGCCGAACAACCGCTGCTTGTCAGCGTCCCAGTGCGGAGTGTCCTCCTTCGTCCAGTGCAGCGTCATTGCTCCTCCTTCGCCCCGGCCCGCCGCCGGTCGAGCAGGTACTCGCAGGCGTTGAAGGACTCGCTCGTCATGGCCAGTCTGGTTTCCTGCTCGTCAATCTGTCACGCGGAGCACGACCGACGCCCCGGAGTCTCCGGCGGCGCAGCCGGTGAACAGGCCAAGGCCGCCGCCGCGCTGGCGCAGTTCCTCGATCAGTTCGGCGATCGAGCGCAAACCGGTCGGGCCCTGCGGGTGGCCGAAGATCAGGCTGCAGCCGTAGGAGTTCATCCGGTCCAGCGGGAAGCCGGTCTGCTGGGAGAAGTAGATGTCGTTCACGGCGAACGGATTGTGCGTGGTCACCGCGTCGACCTGGCCGATCGTCAGCCCCGCGTCGGCCAGCGCCGCGTTGGCCGCCGGGACCGGGGCCTGGGGCATATGACTCGGGGCCACCCGCGAGAAACCGGTCGCGAGGATCTGCACCACGCCGGCGCCGCCGGCCAGCTCGCGGGCCTCGTCGAGCGTGGTGACCAGGGCGCCTGCCGTGCCGTCGGCGGGGTGAGTCTGGGTCGCGAAGGTATGCCGTCCGTCCGGGGAGGCCGGCGGCAGCGCGCTGATCTCCTCGAGCACGAGGGGCCGCACGCCCTCGTCGGCGTCGATCACCCGCGGCGGCCTGCGGCGCTGCGGGATCTGCACCTCGACCATGTACCGGCGCTGGAAGGCCCGGTCGTCGGCCAGCGCCTTGGAATACTGGCTGAACCGCAGGGCCACCAGCTCATCAAGGTCGCCGCGCGAGATCGAGGCTTCGGCGGCCACGTTCTCCCCCGCGGCCAGCATCGACGTGCCCGCCCACGGGTCACGGGCGAAGCTGTCAAGCACCCAGTGAGAACAAACCGGCGCGCCGCCCATTGCCGACGGCGCCGGATACAGCAGCTGCGGCCCGTTGCTGGTGCGGTCGGTGGTGACCACCAGCTGCAAGCCAGCCCCGGTGGTGACCGCGCCGGCCGCCGCGGCCAGGCACGCGACCGACGTGGCGCAGGCCTGGCTGATCATCGGGCCGCTCACCGCCCCGGCGCCCAGCCGCGCCGCCAGCGTGGGGGCGCCGTAGAAGATGTCCAGCTGCGGGATCGTCCAGCCCAGCACCAGGCCGGTAATCCGGGCGGGGTCTACCCGCCGCTCGGCCAGGGCCCGGCCGGTGACGTCGACGGCCAGGTCAAGGCTGGAGACCTCGGCCAGGGAGCCCTGCCACTTGGCGAAGGGCGAGCTCCACGCGAACCCGGCCGGGATCGCAACGTTCTCGTACCGCATCACGCAGTCCTTCCTGCCGTCCCCCGGCGACGATCAAGGGAAAGGCTAGGTGCCGGCCCGCCGGCCAGGAAGGGACGAAAGTCCCGTCCGGCCTCCATGGCACTGGACTCGGGCCGAACGCGCACAGGTCACCCAGCTACGACATGCCCGCCTGGCATAGTGCCTTGACGGCGGGCTAGCCGGCTGGCTGGTGCCGGGCGATTCGTTCGGCCCGAAGCGCTGGGCGGCGGACCTTCCCGGCCTCATCGCGCAGCGGCGTGGTGGCCCGCTCGATCGTGCGAGGCAGCTTGTACGGGGCCAGCCGCTGGCGCAGATGAGCCAGCAGGTTCTCATCGGTTACCGGTTCGGATAGCTCGACGATGGCGTAGGGAACGTTGCCCAGGTCCTCATCCGGCCAGCCGATCACGCAGCAGGACAGCACGGCGGGGTGCTCATCCAGAGCGGCCTCGATCTCTGCCGGGTAGACGTTCGCCGCACCGACCAGGATCATGTCCGCGAGGCGGTCGGTGATGTAGACGTACCCGTCGGCGTCGACCCGGCCGATGTCGCCGAGCGATTCCCAGCCGCCGGGGGCGCAGCGTGCTGTCGCGCCGATGTACCGGTACGGGGAAGGGGCGCCGGGGCCCCGGCGCATCCACATTTCCCCTTCCTCACCAGCAGGAGCAGGCCGGCCCTCGGGGTCGCGTATCTCTATCTCGCCCACCACCGGCCGGCCGACTGACCCCCGGTGACTGAGCCATTCGGTGCCGGTGATCACCGTGGCCGCCTGCAGTTCGGTGCCCGCGTACAGCTCGAATACCTTCTCCGGGCCGAGCCAGTCGATCCAGGCCTGCTTGAGCCACGGCGGGCACGGCGCGGCCACGTGGAAGGCCACCTTCAGCGAGGAGACGTCGGCAGCCAGCCGGACCGCCTCGGGCAGATGCCAGATCCGGAGCATCATGGTCGGCACCAGGTACAGCCAGCTCGCCCGGTGCTTCTCGATCAGGTGCAGTGTCTCGGCCGGGTCGAACCGGGACATGAGCACCATGTGGTTGCCGAGCAGCATCCCGACCGAGGTGGACACGAACGGCGCGTTGTGGGACAGCGGCGCAGTCATAAGGGCGCACTCGCCGGACGGCAGGCCCACCAGAGGGGCAAGCCCAGCCACGTTCTCAAACAGGGCGGGCGCGGTCGCCCCGATCAGCTTCGGGCGGCCCGTGCTCCCGCCGCTGGTCACGAGCTTCCATGACGGCGACACGCCCGGCGTGAACGAGCCAGCGGGAAGCCGCTGGGGCACCGACTCCAGGGCCGGCCACGCTCCCGCCTCTGACTGCCGCATCCCCACGACGAGGGATGGCCTGGCCAGGTCCATGATGGCGGAGCGTTCCAAGGCCGGGAGCCGGTGGGAGATCGGCTGCGGCACAGCCCCGATAGCCCAGGCCGCGAACATGCTCTCCACGAACCCGGTCGAGTTGGGCAGGCCGATCGTGACCGTCGAGCCCTCCGTTACCCCGCGGGCCTCAAACAGCGCAGCCAGGCGCTCGACCCGCTCCACCAACCCGGCGCGGGTCAACGTGATGTCTCCGCACGTCAGCGTGAGCCGGTCCGGATCACTTTCAGCCAGCTGCCCGAGAACAGACCAGAAAGTATTCTCGCCGACATTGCTCATATCATGCTCCTCCGGTGGCGCGCAGAAACACCCTAGTCCCGAGATGGGCGACGGCGGGCTCGTGCGTTTCGGGACCTTAGTCCCTAACTGGCACCGGATCCGTTTGGGTGATTATGAGGCTGAGGAGAGCCATGACTGGCCAGGCCGAGATGTCCCTGTTCGCAGGTCCGCGCATCGCCATGCGGGAAAGGAAAGACGGCTGCCTGCTGCTGAGATCCGCTGACCTGCTACAGGATTACCCGGGCACGGTGGTGCACAGCCTGCGGGCATGGGCGGCAGCCGATCCAGATTATCCGCTGATCGCCCAGCGCGACGACCACGGATCGTGGCGCGCCTGCAGTTACGGGGCCGCCGTCGCCGCGGCCGCGGC
>JBEKGC010000382.1:0-6667 GCA_050013055.1 Streptosporangiaceae bacterium | reverse complement strand
CCGTCGGTGAGCAGCAGCATGGTGCTCGTCCCGAACCCGGGCGGATTTATCAGCACGTCCCAAGAGAACGACATGTCCCCTCCCACTGGGCTCAAGCCCGTCCGCATGACGGGCATCTTTCTGTATGGAGGAAGGCCCGGGCGCGCTGATACACAAGATCGGCAAAACCGGTCGACCGCGACGAGTGGCTCATGACCCCCCAGACAGTCAACGCCTACTACAACGCGGGCATGAACGAGATCGTGTTCCCGGCTGCGAGCTTGCAGGATCCGTTCTTCAATCCCGGCCGCGACGATGCGGCCAACTACGGAGCGATCGGCGCGTTCATCGGCCACGAGATCGGCCACGGCTTCGACGACCAAGGTTCCAAGTACGACGGTGACGGCAGGCTCACCGACTGGTGGAGCGCAACAGACCGGCAGGCGTTCGAAGCCCGGACCCGGTCGCTGATCGAGCAGTACAACGGCCTGGCGCCGAAGCAGGCTCCTGACCAGCATGTGAACGGGGCGCTGACGATCGGGGAGAACATCGGGGACCTCGGAGTGAGCTGTGGCTCGAACCTACAGCCCGGGTCCGTACCTGGTCAGCCAGGCCCGCACTACCACCCAGGCCGCCGGCGGTCGTGACCGGCAACCTGGCCTGTGACCCGGGTGCTGCCGGGTCACAGGCCTCCTCATGGAATGGCTGGGAGTCCGTCAGCTGTGGCTGAGAATCAGGGATGCGTTGGACAGGGTGCCGACGGCCCACTCGTTGGCCGCGCCCGGCACCGTGGCGGCGGCGAACAGCGGGCTGTAGGTGCCGTCTGTGGGGTCGGCGTCCTGCGACCAGGTACTGCCGTTCCAGCGCAGGACCAGGCCCTGCACCGCGCCGCCGTTGATGCTGGGAAGGTTGTTCCCGACTGCGTAGACGTCGCCGGACCCGCGGGCGGCCACGCCGGTGAGACCGGGATCAGCGCCGGGCGTGGGGCTCGGGACGATGCTCCACTTGGCGCCGTTCCACTGCTCGATCAGCGTGCTGCCCCCCGGAGCTGAGGTCGCGCCAATGTCCTCGCCGACGGCCCAGGCGTCCGTAGCGGAGATAGCGGTCACCGCGCCGATCGTGGGAGTGTTGGTTCCAGGCTGCTGCATCGGCACGACCGCCCAGGCGGTGCCGTTGAAATGCAGCGCCTCGGCCGTCGTGGTCCCGGTCGTGGTGTTGACGGTGGTGCCTACGACCCAGATGTCCGTGGCAGAGAGGGCCGAAATGGACTGGCCGGCGCCGGGAGTGAAGTCCGGATCCGGGATGGTCACCGAACTCCACGCGGAGCCGTTCCAGTGCTCGAGGAGCGCGCCGTTGCCTTCACCCACGGCCCAGGCGTCGGTGGGGCTCAGGTCGGCCACACCGGTCAGTTCCGCGACAAAGCCCTTGACGACCAGCGAGGAGTTCACCGACCACGCCGTTCCGTTCCAGTGCTCGATCAGCGTGCCGTCATCGTGGCGGCCCAGGATGCTGAACCCCACGGCCCAGGCGTCGGTCGCGGTGCTCGCGCTGACCCCGAGCAGGGCCGAGCTCACGCCCAGGACGGGCGTGGCGACGATCGACCACGCGGAGCCGTTCCAGTGGTAGCTGACGGGTGGCGGCGGCGCCTGGCCGGCCGCGGCGAACTGCTCGCCGACGGCCCAGGCGTCGGTGCTGGTGCGAGCCGCCGCCCCCAGCAGGATTGTGTTGTTCCCAGTCTGCGGGACAGTCACCACCGTCCAGCCGGTCGCAGCCGACGCCGCGGAGGCGATCAAGACTGACGCGCCGGCCAGCGCGGTGACGCTCACCCATCTTCGATACATGTTGCGCACGTGTCCTCCTCAGGACCTCTAGGTCAAGCAGACATAGTGAGGATGCGACAGTGCACTTATCGTCGTCTTAACGCCGGGATCTGCCTGGCGGCCAGCCTCCGGCTGGCACCGGTGCGTTCGGACTCGAGCGCGGTCAGCCGGGTCCCGACGTCATCGGTTTCCGGGGCGCCGAGGACGGTGAACAGGGCCAGAGCATGCTCCCAGTGGTACCGGGCCCGGCCGTGGTCGCCGGTGGCGCGATAGGTAAGGGCCAGGCCGTCGTGCGCGCGAGCTTGTTCGTACTTGTCACCTATCCGCCTGGCCAGCGCGAGCGCGGCGCGGTGCTGAGCGCGTGCCTGACCGGGCTGGCCTGCCGCGAGCAGGACAGCACCGGCGCCGTTGTGAGCCTCGACCTCACCGGGCCGGTCGCCGATCTGGATGGCCAGGCTGAGAGCCTGGTGATAGTTCTCCGTGGCACTCTCATAACGGCCCTGCTGTCCTTCGACGACGCCGAGTCCGGCCAGCACCGCGGCCTCACCCTGGTGATCGCTGATCTGGCGGAACAGAACCAGCGCCCGATGCAGGCGCCCAGCGGCCTGCTCGTAACGGCCCAGCAGGCAGTCGATGCCGCCGAGATTGGCCAGCGCGCGTGCTTCTCCGGACCTGTCGTCAAGGTCGGCGGACAGGGCCGCCGTTTGCCGGTAGTGATCGGCGGCCTGCCGGTAGCGTCCTTGCCGTTCGTAGATGATGCCCAGGTTATTCAGCGCTATCGCTTCGCCGAACCGGTCACCGATCTCACGGGAAATCCTCAGGGCCTGCCGGTGGTGACAGGCGGCCTGCCGGTAGCGGCCCTGCCTCCAGTCGACGATGCCGAGGTTGGTCAGGGCGGTCGCTTCGGCGGCGCGATCTCCGGTGCGGCGGGCGGCGCGGCGGGCCGCGCTGTGGATGGTAACGGCATCCACATAGTGACCGCCAGTCTCGAGGTAGCGATACAAGGTGCCGGCCATGCGGGTGGCATGAGCAGGCCAGCCGTGAGCCGAAGCGTGCGTGCTCACGGCGACCAGCACAGCCCGTTCGGTGTCGAGCCAGGCGCGAGCGGCGGCGAGGTTCGCGGTTCCGGCCGCCGGCGGGGCGGGCACACTCAGGCCGTGGACGGGGGGCCGCAGATGCCGCTCAGCCGGGACCAAGGTGTCCATGGCCGCTGCCGCAGCCGCCAGATAGTAGTCGAAGAGGCGGGTCAGAGCGGCGTGCCGCTCGCCTTCGGCATCCTCGGCGACGGCCAGGTCGGCCGCGTAGGCGCGCAGCAGGTCATGCAGGCCGTAGCGGCCCGGGCGGGTGCGGTGGATCAGATGGGTACGGGCGAGAAGTTCAAGCGTGTGACGGGCCTGGGCGGGCCGGACGCCGGTGAGCGCGGCGGCGGCGTGGGCGTCGAGATCGGGTCCCTGGTTCAGGCCCAGCAGGCGGAACGCCCGGGCCGGCTCATCCGGCAGGTGACCGTATGACCAGGAGAAGACGCTGCGGATAGCGCTGCCGGGATCACCTCCGGCGTCAAGCAGGTCCAGCCGCCGTTGCTCATCGGCCAGCTCGCCGACCAGCTGCGCCACCGTCATGGCCGGGCTGGTGGCGGCGAGCTCGGCGGCTACTCGTAGCGCCAGCGGCAGCCGGGCGCATTGCCTGGCCAGCATCTCTGTCGCGTCGGGCTGAATCTCGGCGCGGTCGCCGATCAGGGCCCGCAGCAGCGCCACGGCGTCTTGCTGCGGCAGGGTATCCAGGTCCAGGCGCCGCGCGCCGTGCCGGGCCACCAGTCCAGCGAAGGAGTCCCTGCTGGTGACAACCACCAGGCTTGACGGGCTGCCGGGCAGCAGCGGGCGGACCTGTTCGACCGTGCTGGCGTTATCGAGCACTACCAGCATCCGCCGGCCATCAAGCAGGGTCCGGTAGGCCGCGGCGCGCTCGTCCAGCTCCCGCGGTATGTCTTGTCCCGGCATGCCGAGCGCGCGCAGGAATCCCGCCAGGGCGTCGCCCGCGGGCACCGGCCGGCCCGGATCGTAGCCTCGCAGGTTGACATGAAGCTGGCCGTCGGGGAACGCGCCACGGGCGCGCCGCGCCCAGTGCACCACGAGTGCGGTCTTGCCGACGCCAGCGGTGCCCGACACGCAGATCACCATCGCCGCAGGCCCGGCACCCGGCTGGCCTGCGCCGCCAGACGGGCCGATCATAGCGGCGAGCTTGTCCAGCGCGGCCAGCTCGCCGATCCGCCCGGTGAACGCGTCCACGTCCCCGGGCAACTGCGCGGGCGCGGCCCGTACCTGATCCGGACCCGCCAGGGTAACAGCGACAGCAGGCGGACCGAGGGGAACCTCAGCGGCCAGGATCTGCCTGTGCAACCGGCGCAGACCGGGACCGGGTTCCACGCCGAGCTCCTCAAGGAGGACACGACGGCCATCGGCGAACGCGGCCAGGGCATCCGACTGCCGCCCGCACCGGTACAGCGCCAGCATCAGCTGGCCGCGTAGTCCTTCCCTGAGCGGATACTCACGCACCAGGACCGCCAGCTCAGCCGCCGCGGTGGAGGCGTGGCCCAGCATGAGCATGATCTCGGTACGCTCCTCGATCGCGGTCAGCCGCATCTCGCTCAGCCGGACCCGTTCGATCTCGGCCCATGGACCGGGAGCCCCTGACAGGGGAGCTGCCTGCCATATCCGCAACGCCGCATCAAGCGACTGCGCCGCGGCGTTCAGGTCGCCCGCTGCGCGCGAGGCGCGAGCCGCGTCAAAATGCCGGCCGAACACCTGCGCGTCCAGCTGGCCCCCTTCCAGCCGCAGCGAATACCCCAGCCCGCTGGCCAGCAGGAACTTCCCGGGCGCCCGGCTGGCCCGGTCCGGTTCCAGCGCCCGCCGCAGCCCGGCCACATGAACGTGCAGCGCGTTCACCGCGCTCGGCGGCGGATCCTCGCCCCAGATGCCGTCGATGAGCTCGCTGCGGGAGACCGCCTGGTTCGCCCGCAGCGCGAGGAGGGCCAGCACCGCCCGGCGCTGCGGCCCGCCCAGCTCCAGTTCACGGTCACCCTGCCAGGCCCGGACCGGGCCGAGCAGCCGGACCAGCAGCAGTCCCCCGTGGTCGGCGGTCACCATGGCACCCCCAGCCATCGGGTGTTCACGCCTTGCCTATGAGCTGAAACGGGTGCCGGGCTATGCCGGTTCATCACGCAGCATCTGTTAGCGCATCGAAGACCCGCGTGCTGGGCCAGCTAACGCTGCGGGCTCCCGCTGACCAGCTTGGGCGGGCAGCAGGCGCGGGACTTGGGTAGTCGCGTAGTTCGTAGGGCAGCGCCGTGAGCTCGACGCGTGAAGGTCTACAGCATGAAGTACGCCACGCCAACAAGTCTCGGGTTCGTGGAGACCGTATTCCTGGGGATCCCGCTGCGCGGCGTGCCGACGGAGGTACGCCCGGCTAGCAGCTCGAACCCGTGGCGCCCGCCACTCGGCGTAATGCGGGTCGCTGTCGCCGTTGGCCACGAACACCGGCACGTCGATGGCGGTCACTCGCTGCAGCAGCGCATGATCGGGGACGCGACGATGATCATCGTTAGGCTGCCTGCGCAGATCGCTTCTCCTCCAAGCGGACGCCGAGCCCTTGCTTCCCCCTCCCCGCGTGGAGATCCTCTTTAGCGGTATTGAGCTCGGCGCCGATGGCGGTCCAGTCCGCTGTCTCGACCCGGCCCCGCCACTGAGCGGCGGGAGCGGCCTTATGGTCGTCTTGGTCTTCTTGATGCGGGCGGCGGTCATGCTGCTGCCTCCAGGGAGAGCAGGGTGCGCTTGGCCTCGGCTCCGCCGAGGTAGCCGCCCATGCCGCCGTCAGAGCGCACGACGCGGTGGCAGGGCACGACGACGGGCAGCGGGTTGGTCGCACGTGCCGTTCCCACCGCTCGGATGGCCCTGGGGTTGCCGGCCAGCCGTGCCACGGCGGCGTAGCTCGCGGTGTGTCCGTAGCCGATCTCGGGCAGGCGGTGCAGCACGGTGCTGCGGAAGCCTGCCGACAGGCGCCAGTCCAGCGGCACGTCGGAGCGGTGTCGCCGGCCGTCGAAGTACTCACCCAGCTCTCGGGCGACGGTGTCCAGTCGGCCGGGTGCGTTGAGGATGCGGGGGCTGATGCGGTCGGACAGGGTCTGCAGGACCGTGTCGTGGTTCTCGCTGGCATAGGCGACGCGGACCAACCGGCCTCGGTCGCGGCGAGCAGCAGCGAGCCGACGGGACTGTCGACGGTGCGGTAAGCGACGTCGAGGATGCCCTCGGCCTGCGCGGCGGCGGCTAGCCGGGCCTGGAGCGCACGCAGATGCTCAGCCCCCCTCGAGTGCGACTGTCGAGACACTTGCGTGCGGACGTGGATACCGTCACGGGCGGCCGGGGTCGTGCAGAACCGCGGCGACGGCTTCGGCTCGGGCCCGGTGTGCGTGGCAGCGGGTGATCGACTGCTGCACGGTCATGCGTTCGTGCGCGACCGACCATAGATCGAGAGCCAGCGGCCGGGTGATCAGCATCCCCGGCAGCCGGAGCAGTTCTTCCTCGGACAGCGAGATCGAGCGGGTGTAGCGGTCCAGAACGCGGCGAGCACCTCGCGACCCCGCCGCGAACAGCAGGAAGGCCAGCGGCCACACCCGCGGGCCACGGCCCGCCCCGATCCAGTCGATGATTACCGGGGGCTGGTCGCCGCGCGGGACGGCGTTCGGTGGTGTCAGGTCGGCGTGGATCAGCGCCTCGGGCAGACCGGTGCCGTCGTCGGCGTCGGCCAGGGTCTCGACGAGCTCGCCGACGGAAGGACCGATCTGGCCGCCGAGGCGAAGCGCCTCGGCGATTTCG
>JBEKGC010000381.1:0-15984 GCA_050013055.1 Streptosporangiaceae bacterium | reverse complement strand
GGGCTGACGAACCGGCAGATCGGGGAGCGGATGTTCCTGGCGGAGAAGACGGTGAAGAATTACGTGTCGGCGTTGTTCGCCAAGCTGGGCATGGAACGCCGCACCCAGGCCGCCGCCTACGCGGTGCGTGCCTTCGGTGACCAGCACGACCAGGCTGACCAGCACTACGACCACGACCACGAGCACGAGCACGGTCGCGGTTAACGGCACTCCGGACCCCTCGACTAAGGACCTTGTTCCCTGTTCGGGCCGGCTGATCCCCGGCAAACTCGTGGCATGTATTCCGACGGCTCGGCCCTCGAGCAACTGTCCAAGGATGAATGCCTGCGGTTGATGGCATCGGTATCCGTGGGCCGGATCATCTACACCCGGCGCGCGCTGCCGGCTGTCGAGCTCGTCAACTTCGCCTTTGACCACGGCGACATCGTGGTCAGAACCGAGGGCGGCGGCAAGCTGGCCGCCGCGACCCAGCATTCCGTCGTCGCGTTCGAGGTCGATTGCCTGGACGCGAGCCAGCAGACCGGCTGGAGCGTCACCGCCATCGGCCAGTCACGGGAAGTTACCGAGCCCGGCGACATCGCCCGGCTGCAGACGATAGACCTGAGCTCCTGGGCCCAGGGCCCACGAGATCACTTCATCCGCATTACCCCGGAGATCCTGAACGGCCGCCGGCTCCTGGCCACCGGCGCGCGGGCACCGGATGTCCCGCTGGTGGCCTGCCCAAAGGATTGACCGGCTGGTGATCCCGGCTGGTGATCTCAGTCGTGCGGGACGCGCCATTCCAGCCGGGTCCCCGGCCTGGCGGCCGCCGGATCGGCCGGGCTGAGCCGCAGCTCGCCGCCGAGGTCCTGCGCCCGGGTGGTCAGGTTGCGCAGCCCGCTGCGCTTGATCTCGGCGGGGATCCCGATCCCGTCGTCGGTGACCAGGACGGTCAGCATCCCGTCCGGGTCCACGTCCACGGTCACCTCCACCCCGCGAGCCTGGGCGTGCCTGGCCGCGTTGGACAGCGCCTCGCGCAGCGCGGCGAGCATATGCTCGGCTAGTTCCGGCCGGACCGGTGCGGCCAGGCCCGCGCCCAGCCGCAGCGACGGGGCGAAACCCAGCATCGGCGTCATCTCCTCGACCAGGGCGACGATGTCGCCGCGCAGGTCCGGCCGGTCCGCGACGTCACGGGCCTGCAGCGCGAAGATGGTGGCGCGGATGTCCTTGATCGTGTCGTCCATCGCGTCCACCGCGTTGGTGATCCGGCTCGCGACCTCCGGCCGGGTGATCATCGGCATCGTCCCTTCCAGCGACATGCCGGTGGCGTACAGCCGCTGGATGACCAGGTCGTGCAGGTCACGGGCGATCCGGTCCCTGTCTTCGTACAGCGAGAGCCGTTCGGCTTCGGCCCGGCTGGCCGCGAGCTCGAGCGCGACCCCGGCCTGCGCGGCGAAGGAGGCGACCACGTCGACCTGATCCTGGGGGAACGCCAGGGCGCCGTGCCGCCGCCCGACGGTGAGCACGCCGCGGACGTTGCCTGGCACGCCGAGCGGGAACAGCACCGCGGGCCCGATGTGGGTCATCGCGCCGCGGACGACCTGAGAGGCCCGGTCGTCGGCGGCGAAGTCGGCGGAGGTCACCCGCTCGCCGGTGGCCAGCACCCGGCCGGACAGCGAGTGCTCGGCCGGCAGCACCAAGCCGCGGGTGGCGTCGGCCCCGTCGCCGTCGGCGTAGGTGATCGTCAGCCGGCGGCTGCCCTCGTCGGGCAGCGCGAGCACGGCCAGGTCGGCGCCGGACAGCTCCCGCGCCTGCCGGGTGACGCCGGTCAGCACCTCGCCGGGCGCCAAGCCGGACAGCAGCCGGGTGGTGACCTCGGCGCTGGCCTGAATCCAGCGCTGCTGGCGGCGGGCCGCCTCGTACAGCCGGGCGTTCTCGACCGCCACCGCAGCCGCGGCCCCCAGCGCGACAAGCACCGCCTCGTCGTCCTCGGTGAAGTCCCCGCCGCCGCGCTTGTCGGTCAGGTACAGGTTGCCGAACACCTCTTCCCTGATCCGCACGGGGACGCCGAGGAACCCGCGCATCGGCGGATGCCCGGAGGGGAATCCGGACGATTCCGGGTGGGTGGCGATGTCGGCCAGCCGCAGCGGCCGGGGATCGTCGATCAGCAGGCCGAGCAGGCCGCGCCCCTCGGGCCAGTGGTGGATCGCGGTGATCTCGTCGGAGCTCAGGCCGACCGGGATGAACTCGGCCAGCCGCTTGCCCTCGCCGATGACGCCGAGCGCGCCGTAGGTCGCGTCGACCAGCCCGACCGCGGTCTGCACGATCCGCCCGAGGGTGGACTCCAGGTCCAGGCCCGAGCCGATGGCCACGACCGCCTCGAGCAGGCTGCGCATCCGGTCCCTGGTCGCCAGCACGGCCTGCAGCCGGGTCTGCAGCTCGGTCAGCAGCTCATCGAGTTGCAGTTGCGGAAGGAACCCCGGCGGGTCGCCAGCATCCGATTCCACCAGCTGCTCCTTCCGGCCGCGAAGCCCTTTAACCCTATCGGGCGGCCCGCCTCGGCGGCTAGGGGAGCCCGCCGCGGCGGCTCCGGGGCCAGCGCGGCGGCTTCGCGCGTTACCGCAGCAGCTCGTAGCCGGGGTTGGTCATCGTCGGACGACCGTCGTCGCCGGTGCCGACCATGCCGTGCAGCCGGATCCGGCAGCCAGGATCGAGGCCCGCGATCTGCGTGCGTCCGTAGAACAGCGCCGTCAGGTCACCGGTGGAGTCGGCGATCTCGCAGGCCAGCACGCTGGTACCGGAGACCGGCCTGACCTGCGCGGTGTGCAGGCGGCCCTGCACGGTGGCGCGGCCGGACGGTCGCAGCGAGCCGATCGGGTCGGTGCCGGGCGGCGGGACCGGCCACTCGTAGTCGTGCAGGCCGTCTTCGTGGGCGGCCCTGGCCCGCTTGGCCCCGATGGTCTGCACCTTGTGCTGCACGTCGAACGGGACGATGGTGGCGGTCGCGCCCGGGATGTGACTGACCACCCGGGCGATCCGGTCGGCGGTGTGGTCGTGCAGCAGCCGCCCGGCCAGCGGCGGGTAGCTGCGGCGCGGCAGCGCGATGGTCACGTGCGTGCCGGGTACGGCCGCCTCGGCGGCGGCCAGCCGGGCGACGGCGTGGGCCAGCCGGCGGTCCGGGCAGTCCGCCAGCTCAAGCGCGGTTCCCGTCCCGGCTTCCAGCCACTGTCGCCTGAGCTTGTCCGCCCGGGCGCTGTCCAGGCTGAAGTGCACCGCGCGCAGCACCTGCGGTCGCAGGCTCTTGGCGTACTTGAGCCCGGCGATGGTGGCCAGGTCGTAGCTGTCCACCAGCAGCAGCACGACGCGGCGTGAATAGTTGGGCGCCTGCGACCGCAGCCCGGCCCCCTCGGGATGGTCCAGGATGGCGGTCTCGGTCCGGTACTGCCGGTTGAGCCGGATCAGCGCCCACACCAGCAGCGGGAACAAGATCACGATGAGCCACGCGCCCTCGGTGAACTTCACCACCGCGAACAGCAGCACGACGAGCGCGGTGTAGATCCCGCCCGCCAGGTTGATCACCCGCCGCCGCCGCCAGCCCCGCTCCCGGGTCCGCCGGTGGTACCTGGCCATGCCGAACCCGGCCATGGCGAAGCCGGTGAACACGCCGATCGCGTAGAACGGGATGAGCGCGTCCACGGTCGCGCCCGCGATCAGCATCAGCGTCAGCGACAGCGCGGCCAGCAGGATGATCCCGTTGGAGAACACCAGCCGGTGGCCGCGCCGGGTCAGCCAGCGGGGCAGGAACGAGTCCTCGGCGACAAAGCTGGCCAGGAACGGGAACCCGGTGAAGCTGGTGTTGCCGCCGGTGAACAAGATCGCGGCGGTGGCCGCCTGCAGGATGTAGAAAATGATCCGCCCGGCCGGGCCGGACCCGAACACGACCCCGGCTTCCTGCGCGAGCACGGTCGGGAACCCGGCGGTGTAGGGCGTGGCGTGGATGGCGTGCGCGAGCCAGGAGATCCCCGCGATCAGCACCGCGACGATCGATCCCTGCATGGCCAGGATCTGCCTGGCGTTCCGCCCTTCCGGCGGCCGCAGCGCGCTGACCGCGTTCGACACCGCCTCGATCCCGGTCAGCGAGGAGCCGCCGTTGGCGAAGGCCCGGGCCATGATGTACAGGGCGCCAAAGGCGATCAGCCCCGAATGCGATCCGATGCCGACCGTGCCGGCGTGGGTCACCACGTGCGGCAGGCGGCCGGTCAGCTCGCGGGCCACCCCGGTGACGATCATCAGCACCACCGAGCCGGCGAACAGGTAGGTCGGGAGCGCGAAGATACGGCCGGCCTCACGCAGCCCGCGCAAATTGGCCAGGCACATGACGCCAATCGCGGTGACCGAGATGACCAGCAAGATCTTGGGTCCGATGACCGGGATGGCGGACAGGGCCGGGAACGCGGACACGATCGCCGCGCGCGGTCTGCACCGCGACCGTGACCACGTAGTCGATCAGCAGCGCGACCGCGGCCACCTGGGCCACCCGCGGGCCGAAGTTCTCCCGCGCCACCACGTACGAGCCGCCCGCCCGGGTGTAGACCGACACCACCTCCCGGTAGGAAAGCACCACCAGGGCGACGCCGAAAAGGACGAGCAACGTCATCGGCAGTACCAGCGTGAACGCGGCCAGGCCGAAGAAAGGGAGCAGCGCGTAGAGGATCTCTTCCGTGCCGTACGCGGCCGAGGAGAGCCCGTCGCAGGACAGCACGCCCAGCGCCAGCGGCCGGGACAGGCGCTGGCTGCTCAGCTGCTCGGTAACCAGCGGCGGCCCGAGGACCCGGCGCTTCACCGCGTACCAGAACCCGTCGGGCACCTCGCCCACCCGGTGCAGGGCCGGTTCGGGCGCGGACGGCAGCGCGGGCTCGGCTACCCGTCCGTCCGCGGCCACCATCTGCTCCTCCTTCAGCGACGGCTCAAGCCAACCCCGGCCCTCAGCTCGCGGGCAGGGGCAAACAGGGTCAAACGCACGGGACCTTCGGCACCCGGCGAAAGTGAACTACGTCTCTTCCCGGCCGGGCGCGCCGCGGCGACGCTTGGATCATGGCGCACGCATACGTGAAAGACATCATGACCACCGATGTGGTGGCGGCCCGCGCGGACGCGTCCTACCAGGACCTGGCCGCCCAGCTTCGCTGGCGGCGGGTCAGCGGCTTTCCCGTGGTCGACGACGGCGGGAAGGTCATCGGGGTGGTGTCAGAGTCAGACCTGCTCGCGGCCGCGACATCAGGACCCTCCCGGCATGGCCCGCCGGTGCACCACCACCGCCGCCGTCATCATCCGCAGCTGGCCGACGCGCCGACCGCCGCTGACCTGATGACCTCGCCGGCCGTGACCATAGGCCCGGACGAGCCGGTCCGCCGGGCCACCCAGCTGATGTCCGCCCGCAAGCTCAGGCGGCTCCCCGTCGTCGATCACGACGGCCGCCTGGTCGGCATCCTCAGCCGGGCCGACGTGCTCAGCGTCTTCACCCGGCCCGACGAGGAGATCCGCCGCGAGGTCAGCCAGGACGTGATCGCGGACGGGTTTTTCCTCGACCCGGCCCCGTTCACCGTGACGGTCACGGACGGGATCGTCACGCTCGCCGGTGACCTGGGCAGCGTCATCCTCGGCCGCAACATCGTCGACCAGGTCCGGCATCTCGAGGGTGTGGTGGCCGTCCGCGACCGCTTCACCTATCCGGTGCCCGCCCGGACCCATTAAGGCTCACTAAGGAGGACCAGCCATGGCTGCAATGCCCGTCGTGGCCGCTACCGACGGCTCAGAAGAATCCATCCGGGCGGTTGAATGGGCGGCCAGGGAGGCCGACCTGCGCGGCGCCCCGCTGCGGATCGTGTCCGCGGTCGGGCTGCTGCCCCGGATGATCGGCCGGCCGGGCGGGCGCGGCTTCGACACGGTGGCCGACGCCATCGTCAAGGACCGGGACCGGGCCCTGGCGGCGGCGGCGACCCGGGCCACCGAGACGGCCCTGGACCTGCTCATCGACACCGACCGGCTGACCGGGCCGCCGGCCCAGGCGGTGACGCAGTGCGGTTCCGGCGCGCAGCTGCTCGTCGTCGGTTCCCGTGGGGTCGGCGCGTTCACCGCGATGGTGCTCGGGTCGGTCAGCCGCTACGTGGCCACCCACGCGGACTGCCCGGTCGTGGTCGTCCGCGACGAGAACCCGGTGCCGCACCGGCAGGTCGGCGTCGGCGTCGGCGACCTGCACCACTGCGCGGACGCCCTCACGTTCGCGTTCGAGGAGGCCAGCCTGCGCGAGGCCAGCCTGGTGGCCATCCACGCCTGGCACACGCCGCAATCGGACATCTCCCGGGCCGGGCAGGCGTTCACCGCGCCCGGCGTGCCCGCGGTCGAAGCCGAAGCCACCTTTGAGCTGGCCGAGCTGCTGGACAGCTGGCGGGCGAAGTACCCGGACGTCCCGGTCAGCTACGACCTCGTGCACGGTCACCCGGGCCGGGCCCTGGTCGGCCTGTCCGCCCGCGCCGACCTGGTGGTCATCGGCCGGCACGCCAGGCACCCCGGCCTGGCCGGGCCGGCCGGGGTCACGCACGCCGTGCTGAACCATGCGCACGGCACCGTGGTCACGGTTCCCTCCACCTGAGCATCCCGCTGACGCCGGGCGCCGGTACGCGCGGCGTCAGCGGGCGATCACCGTCCCGGCCGCCCCGGCCAGCAACGCCTGGGCGTCGGCAAGCTTGCCGATCGCCGCGGGTTTTCCTGTCGCCTCGGCGAAGCGGCACGCGGCGTCGATCTTGGGTCCCATCGACCCGGCCGGGAAGCTGCGGGCCCGCAGCTCGGCGGGCGTGGCCCGGCGGATCGGCCGGGCCTGCGCCGTGCCGTACCCGTCCTGGACCGCGTCCACGTCGGTGAGCAGCAGCAGCGCGTCCGCGTCCAGCTCCAGGGCCAGCAGCGCGGCGGTCAGGTCCTTGTCCACCACCGCTTCCACGCCGCGGGTGCCGCCCGGGCCGCCCGGGCCGGCCTGGCTGACCACGGGTACCCCGCCGCCGCCGGCGCAGATCACGATGGCGCCGGCCTCAAGCAGCAGCCGGATGGCGGGCAGGTCGAGGAGCCCGGCGGGCTCGGGGGAGGGCACCACCCGGCGCCACCGGCCGCCGTCCGGCCGGATCTCCCAGTGCTGGCGGCCGGCCAGGTCGCGGGCCTGCGACTCGGTGTACACCGGGCCGACGAACTTGGCCGGGTGCCCGAAGGCCGGGTCGTCCGGCCGGACCAGGGTCCGGCTGACCAGGCAGGCGGCCTGCCGGCCTGGCAGCGCGTTCTGCAGCGCCTGCAGCAGCCAGTAGCCGATCATGCCCTGGGTCTGCGCGCCGAGCACGTCGAACGGGTAGGGCCGGGCCAGCGCCGGGTCCTGCGCGCTTTCCAGCGCGAGCAGGCCGACCTGCGGGCCGTTGCCGTGGGTGATCACCATGTCGTGCCCGGCCGCCAGCGGGGCCAGGGCCCGCACGGCCTTGATGACATGGGCCTCCTGGATGCAGGACTCGGGCGCCTCACCGCGCTCGAGCAGGGCGTTGCCGCCGAGCGCCGCGACGATCCTCATCGCCGTCCCGGTCGCAGGCCGGCCGTGGCCACCATGACCGCCTTGATCGTGTGCAGCCGGTTCTCCGCCTGGTCGAACACGATGGAAGCGGGTGATTCGAAGACCTCCTCGGTCACCTCGAGGGCCTCGAGCCCGAACTTGTCGTACAGCTGCTGGCCGATCTCGGTGTCCCGGTTGTGCAGCGCGGGCAGGCAGTGCATGAACTTCACCGCCGGGTTCCCTGTGGCCGCCATCAGGCCGGCGTTGACCTGGTAGGGGAGCAGCAGGTCGATACGCTCGCCCCAGTCGCCTGGCGGTTCCCCCATCGACAGCCAGACGTCGGTGTACAGGTAGTCCGCGCCGGCCACGGCGGCGGCACGGTCGTCGGTGACGGTGAGCTTGGCTCCCGAGCCGGCCGCGAGATCGCGGGCGATGTCCTGCACCCGGACCGCGGGCTGCAACGCCCCGGGGGCGCAGATCCGCACGTCCATGCCGAGCAGGGCGCCGGTCACGAGCAGCGAGTTCGCGGTGTTGTTCCGGCCGTCGCCGAGGTAGCAGTAGCTGACCTCGGCCAGCGGCCGGCGGATGTGGTCGCGCATGGTGAGCATGTCGGCCAGCATCTGGGTCGGGTGCCAGTCGTCGGTGAGGCCGTTCCATACCGGCACGCCGGCGTAGGCCCCGAGGGTCTCCACCGCCTGGTGGGCCGCCCCGCGGTACTCGATGCCGTCGAACATCCGGCCAAGCACCCGGGCGGTGTCCTTCATCGATTCCTTGTGGCCCAGCTGGGATTCTGACGGCCCCAGGTAGGCCACGTGGGCACCCTCGTCGTGCGCGGCGACCTCGAACGCCGACCGGGTCCTGGTCGATGCCTTCTCGAACAGCAGCGCGATATTGAGCCCGGCCAGCCTGCTTGTCCGCTGGCCCAGGTGCTTTTCTGTCCGCAACTGCGCGCCCAGGTCGATCAGGTAACCGAATTCGGCCGCGGTGAAGTCGATCTCCTTGAGCAGGTTACGTCCGTGCAGGTTCATCTCGTCCTCCATAACCGGACTTAGCCGGGGTCACGCTCGATCGGGCAGGTCATGCAGCGGGGTCCGCCGCGGCCGCGGCCAAGCTCGCTGCCGGCGATGGTGATCACCTCGATGCCGTGCTTGCGCAGCATGGTGTTGGTGGCCACGTTGCGTTCGTACCCGACGATGACGCCGGGGGCCACGGCGAGATAGTTGGTCCCGTCGTCCCACTGCTCCCGCTCGGCCGCCCGGATGTCCTCGTCGGTGCTCAGCACCGAGACCTTGCCGACGTCGAGGACCTCCGCGACCGTCTCCCACAGGTCGTGGTTGCGGGTCACCGACACGGTGTGCCCGCCGGCGTCCGGGGCCAGCGTCCAGGACCGCAGCTTGCGGTCCAGGTAGGGGTACTCGACGAAGGTGTCCCGGTCGATCATGGTCAGCACCGTGTCCAGGTGCATGGTGGCGCGCGCGGCGGGCAGCTCGATGGCGATGACGCGGCTGGCCTGGCCGGCCGCGAACAGCGCGTCGGCCAGCAGCTCGACCGCCATCGGGGTGGACCGCTCGCCCATCCCGATCATCACCGCGCCGTGGCCGAGCACGTGCACGTCACCGCCCTCGATGGTGGCCGGCCGGTGGTTGGCGTCGTCGTCTCCGTAGTACCTGGTGAAGTCCGCGGTGGCGAACATGGGGTGGTAGCGGTAGATGGCCCGGCTGTGCAGGGTCTCGCGCTGCCTGGCGGCCTTGGATCGGGTTGACCGACACGCCGTGGTAGATCCAGCAGGAGTTGTCCCGCTGGAACAGGTGGTTGGGCAGCGGGGGCAGCACGAAGTCGTCGGCGCGCAGCATGTCCCAGGTCAGGCTGTGTGCTCCGGCCGGATGCAGGTCCGCCTTGAGTACCCCGCCGACCAGGAACTCAGCCAGCGCCGGGCCGTCGAGGTCGTCGAAGAGCTGGCGCAACGGCTTGATCAGGTTGGGGCCGAGCAGCTCAGGTGTGCAGACGCGGTCGAGCACGAAGGCCCGGCCTTCGGGCCGCTCCAGGGTCTCGCCCAGGAGCTGCCCGAAGTAGTGGACCTGCACCCCTTCGTCGCGGAGGACCTCGGCGAACGCGTCGTGCTCCTGCTTGGCCCTCTTGGCCCACAGCACATCGTCGAAGAGCAGCTCGCCGATGTTCCGCGGGGTCAGCCGGGACAGCTCGAGCCCGGGCCGGTGCACGATGACCTGGCGGAGCCGGCCCACCTCAGAGGCGACGTTGAAGGTCATCTCAGGCTCCCCTCGGTCCCGGCACCTCCACGGGGCCGTCCTGCGGGGCTGGCACCTGGCCGAGATCCTCCCGGCGGGCCTTGAGGAAGGCGTACAGGACGACGCCGGCCAGCACGATGATCAAAGCCTGGTAGACCGCCTGGTAACCGGCCGCGAAGGTGATCCACATGGCGAACAGCACGCCGGCCCCGGCGATGGCCAGGTCCCTGGTCAGGGCCCAGCCCTGCACCCGGCGCCGCCGGGAGACCAGGTAGGCCAGCTGGGCGCAGGCCGAGAACAGGTAGGGGATGGCCACGGTGACCACGGTCAGCCCGACCAGCTCGGTGAAGACGGTCAGCCCGGTCTTGGTGGTGTAACTCCACAGCATCAGCAGCGACGGCAGCAGCGCCGCCATCACCACGCCGAACCACGCGGTGTCCTTGCGGTCGGCCCAGGCGAACGCCCGCGGGAACAGGCCGTCGCGGGCCGCGGCCCGGGACACCTCGGTGGTGACCAGGGTCCAGCCGTTCAGGGCGCCGATGCCGGAGGTAACGGCCAGCGCGGCCACCAGCTTGCCGGCCCACGCCCCGTGGTTGAAGATCGCCCCGAACGCGGTCACGAACGGTGCCGTGTTCCCGACCAGCTCGTGGTGCGGGACCAGGCCCATGATGGCGGCCGACACGACCAGGTAGAGCAGCGCGCTCAGGCCGGTGCCGAGCAGTGACGCCCGGCCCACGTTGACCCGCGGGTTCTTCACCCGCTTGGCGGTGATCGCCGCCACCTCGACACCGATGAAGGAGAACAGGGCCACTCCGGCCGCGATGCCGATCGCGCTGTACAGGCTGCCGCCTGAGGCGTTGAAGGCGCCGAAGTTACCCCGGGCGGCGAAGAACCAGCCAGCCACGCCGACGAACAGCAGCGGCAGGAACTTCAGCACCACGGTGAGGTTCTGGAACCAGGCCATCTGCCTGACCCCGGCCAGGTTGACCACCGCCGGGATCCACAGCCCGGTCAGGGCGATGCCCCAGTTGCCCAGGCCCGAGGGGTGCAGGCCGAACAGGGCGTCGACGTAGAAGACCCAGACCGACACGATGGCGGCGTTCCCGGCCCAGGCCTGGACCCAGTAGCACCAGCCGGTCAAGTACCCGGCGAAGTCACCGAACTCGTGCCTGGCGTAGGCGTAAAGGCCGCCGTCGGAGTTGGGTACTCGCCGGGTCAGCTGGCCGAAGAGCGTGGCCAGCAGCATCGCGCCGATCGCGATCACGCCGAGGACGAGCAGCGAGCTCGTCCCCGCTCCGGCGAGGACGGCCGGCATGGCGAAGACCCCGGTCCCGATGACGCTGCCGACGACCAGCCCGGTCGCCGACGTCACGCCGAGCGCACGGGCCTTCTGCTGCGCCCGGGTGGGCGCCGGTTGATGATCATGCCCGCCCTTGCGCGGGCTCGTGATGGTGGACATTGAAGCCCTCCTCCCCGGACGCCTGGCGGGCGTCCCGGTGACCCTGACCCTGAGCCACTCTCCGAACGCCTGGCGGGCGTCCCGGTAACCTGAGCAACTCCTTTATCTTCAGCCTCTCGACCTGGCGGCCTCCGCCTGCAGAGACCTAAGTCCTTGATCATCGGCTGGAGGACCCTAGTGTCCAGACCTGTGATCAGGCAGAACGAGGGGTAGCCGCGGGATCGGCGTGGACGATGCCGACCTGGCACGCGGGACCACCGGGACAGGTCGGAACGTCCCGGGGCGGGACCAAGGTCCCGTGGCGCCGTACCCATCCGGCCCTCCCCCAGCCTGGCCCCGAGCCGGGATGCTGAGCAGAGGCTGGCCGGTGACTGGCGACACCGGCCAGCTATTCCGGATGTGGCGCTGGAGGTAACCGCGATGCGCAGTCAGCAGGTGGCTGGAAAGCTCACCTGGCGGCGCTGGGCCCGCCGCCTGGGCCTGGACCGGAACCCGCTGCGCCGGCGAACCGACCGGATCGAGGCGGCGCTGCGGCTGACCATGATCACGCTGGCTCTGGTCGCGGTACCGGTGACCGTGATCGCCGTCGGCCGCTGGGCCGATCACCTGGCCCTGCACCGGGTCCGCGCTCAGAGGGCAACCGAACACCTGGTCAACGCCGTCTTGCTCGCGCCCGCTCCGGCCACCGGCGTGCCCGACCCGTACACGTCGGTCCAGTTGACCTGGGTGCTGGCCCGGTGGACGCCGCCGGGACGGCCGGCCCGCACCGGCGAGGTCCCCGCCGTGGCCGGCGCCCGCCGGGGCACCCTCGTGCCGACCTGGATCAGCGCCTCCGGCGCCGTCGCCGCGCCACCGCCCGCGCACCGCGAGATCATCGGGGACGTCTGTATCGCTTGCATGACCACCTGCCTGGTGTCACTGCTGGTCCTGCTGGAGGTGCAGGTGCTGGTCCGGCGCGTCCTGGACCGGCGGCGGCTGACCGCCTGGGAGGCCGAGTGGCGGGCGAACGGCCCGCAGTGGACCGCCCGCCCCGGGCCTCGACGACCCCGTGGTCGATCCTGAAGCTGGCCGAGCTGATCGGCGACGTCGTGCCGCCCGGCGTGCTCAACATCGTGACCGGCCCCGGCGGCGAGATCGGCCGGGCGCTGGCGACCAGTCCGCGTATCGCGAAGATCGCGTTCACCGGCGAGACCGTCACCGGCCGCCTGATCATGCAGTACGCGGCGCAGAACCTGATCCCCTCCAGCACCGAGCTGGGCGGGAAGTCCCCCAACGTGTTCTTCGCCGACGTGATGGACGCCGACGACGCGTTCCTGAACAAGGCGGTCGAAGGCCTGGTCCTGTACGCGTTCAACAAGGGCGAGGTATGCACCTGCCCGTCCCGGGCGCTGATCCAGGAGTCGATCTACGACCGGTTCATGGAGCGCTGCCTGGAGCGGATCGGCAAGATCAGGCAGGGTCACCCGCTCGACCTGACCACCCAGATCGGACCGCAGAATTCCAAGCAGCAGCTCGACAAGATCATGTCCTACGTCGACATCGGCCGGGCCGAAGGCGCCGAGGTCCTGATCGGCGGCCGGCGGCCCGAGCTTGGCGGCGAGCTGGCGAACGGCTACTTCTTCGAGCCGACCGTGCTCAAGGGCCACAACAAGATGCGCGTCTTCCAGGAGGAGATCTTCGGCCCGGTCCTGGCCGTCACCACGTTCAAGGACGAGGCGGAGGCGCTCGAGATCGCCAACGACACCCTCTACGGGCTCGGCGCGGGCGTGTGGACCCGCGACGGCAACCTGGCGTACCGGATGGGCCGGGCCATCAAGGCGGGCCGGGTGTGGACCAACTGCTATCACCAGTACCCGGCCGGTGCGGCCTTCGGCGGCTACAAGATGTCCGGCGTGGGGCGGGAGCTGTACCGGGAAACCCTGACCGAGCATTACTCGCAGACCAAGAGTCTGCTGGTCAGCTACAGCGACCAGGCGATGGGGCTGTTCTAGCCCAGGGCCAGGCCGCGGAAAGCAGGAGACATGGAAAGCCAGCCCCGCTTCGACCGGGTGACAGCCACGCCAGCGGCGCTGACCGCGCTGGCCCGGCTGCGCGAGCAGCGCGGTGCGGTCATCCTCTACCAGTCCGGCGGCTGCTGCGACGGCAGCCTGCCGATCTGCTTCGATCAGGAGGACCTAATCATCGGCGACGGCGATGTGCTGCTCGGCTCGGTGGGCGACTGCCCGGTCTACATCGACGCTCGCCAGCACCAGCTGTGGCAGCACACCCAGCTCATCATCGATGTCGGCGAGGGGGAGCCGGAAGGCTTCTCCTTGCCCGCCGGTCCCGGCCAGCACTTCGTCACCAGATCCGTGCTGCTGGCTTCACGGTCACAGTGATGCCGTGACCGTTGCTCGTTCAGGCCGGCGGCAGGCTGGCAGGCCGACGGGGCCGGTCGGATGGTGCCTCCACCCAGGGTCGCGTCGTCTTCGCCAGTGCACCTCGGCTCCGGGCGCCCGGCCAGGGGCCTTGGTCCCCGGCCGCGTGGTCATGCCGAAGGTCACATCGCGGGGTGCCGTCCGGCCCTGCCGGCCTGGCTGGGGCCGCTGTGCGATGGGGATGTAAGCACTGGAGATCCCAGAAAGGCGAAAACAATGAGTACCCTGCTGCGGAGGGATCCGAGGACCATGGTCCCGGACCTGATTGAGTGGTTCGAGGAGCCGTTCATGACGCTGCGCCCGTACCTGGCCCAGCCGATCAGGGTCGAGGACTACCTCACCGATGACCACTACGTGGTCCGGGCCGAGCTGGCCGGCATCGACCCGGCGAAGGATGTCGAGGTCACGGTCGGCTCCGGCTACCTGAACATTCACGCCGAGCGGTACGACCAGACCGAGGCCAAGCACCGGTCGGAGTTCCGGTACGGCTCGTTCACCCGGAGCCTGCCGCTGCCGGCCCACGTCAACGAGGACGACGTCACGGCGAGCTACGCCGACGGCGTCCTCACTGTCTCCGTCGGCATGCACCCAGAGAAGAAGGAAGCCGTCAAGAAGATCGAGGTCAAGGGGGCCAAGTAGGGCTCATCGGGGTGAGCCGAGGGTCGGCGGCACCGGCGTTGGCCGCGCTCGCGAGCGCGGCCGGCGCCGTGCGTGAGGGCTAAAGCGCCCGTGCACGAGAGGCTAAGGCGCCGTGCGTGGAGGCTAAAGCAGGGCAGGTGCGGGCGCGTCTTGGCTGAGGATGCCCGGCAGGACCGTGGCGACGGCTCCGGCGGAGGCCAGGCTCCACTGCGAGAGGCGGAAATGGTGCCCGCACAGCAGCAGGTCCACCTGGCGGGGGCGGTCCGGGGTCGGCGGCATGAGGACCCGTATCACTGCGCGGGAAGGGCAGCAGCAGGCTGTATTGTCCATGCCTGGAGTCTGGCCCGCGGCGGGGTGCCGCGGTTAGAGACCTATCGCCCCCAAATCGCGAGCCGGAAGTCCTGGCCATTGGTCCTGCCCGTCGAATGCCGTCGAATACCGTCGAGACCGGGACCTTTGTCCCTGGTCTGCGCGGCGGTGATGTCCTGAAATGAGGCCGTCGCAGGAGCGGAAAGGCGGGCTGCCATGACTATCGCCGTCCCGACAGGAAGCTACCAGGAGCGCTGCCAGCCCCACCTGCTCAGGTTGCGGATGATAGCCCGCGGCGAACCCGGACCTGTGCTCAGCCGGCAGACGGTGGCCGACGTTATCCAGGCCACTGAGGCGGTCCTGGCCGAGGCGGGAGCGGCGGGCGAGGACGCGCGGGCCGCGGCCGGCCCGCGCGATCACGGTGCCGGGGCGTTCCTCCAGGTCCGGCTGGACCGGCTGGCCGTGGCGGCGGGCCACGCGATCGCCGCGGCCCAGACCGGAGACTTCGGCCAGCTGCGCAGCCAGCTGCGCCGGTTCGACGCGCTGACCGAGGCGATCTGGACCGTGCAGCTAGCCGTCTACGGCCCGCGGGATGGGCCGTTCGGCCGGGTGACACGGGTATTGCGGCCCTAACGTCTGTCGCCGTTTCCTTGTGAGCTGAACGTGGGGGCCGAATGGGCAGGCCCGGCGGCCCTTGAGCGGGTAAAACTCGGGCCGGAAGGAGCGCATGATGCGTCATTACCAGGTACGAGATGTCATGACGGCTGATCCGGTGACCGTCACTCCGGCTACTCCGATCAAGGACCTGGCCGACATCTTGGTCAGGCAACGGGCCGGCGCGCTGCCTGTGCTCACCCGCCAGGGGCGGGTCGCCGGTCTGGTCACCGAGGCTGACCTGCTGAGGAAAGAGGAGTTGCAGACCGACCCTGAGGGCCAGCACGCCAAGCACCTGACCTACCGGTCCAGGCGGGCGATAGCGGCCGCCGAGACCGCCAGGGAGATCATGAACGTGCACCCGGTGACGGTACGCGCCTCCGCGACCGTGGCTGAGGCGGCCAGGCTGATGGACCGCCAGCAGGTCACCTGCCTGCTCGTGGTGGACGAGAACGCCAAGCTGCTCGGCATGGTCAGCTCGCGGGACCTGCTCCGGGTGTTCCTCCGGCCGGACGCCGAGATCCGGGCGGAGATCCGGGCCGAGGTGCTGACGGGTTATCTCGGCACCAATCCCGCCCTGGTCCAGGTCGACGTGACCGACGGCGTGGTGCGGCTGACCGGCGAACTCGAGCGCAAGAGCATGCTCTCGCTCATCTTTCCGCTGACCCGCGCGGTGGACGGGGTCATCGACGTCGA
>JBEKGC010000380.1:0-6669 GCA_050013055.1 Streptosporangiaceae bacterium | reverse complement strand
AGCCCGCGGCAGGTCGGGCACTGTCCCTCGCGGGTGTTGAACGAGAAGTGCCCGGGCTTCCAGCGCCGCCGCCGGGCGTAGCCGGACTCGGCGAACACGCGGCGGATCTGGTCGAACGCCCCACAGTAGGTCGCGGGGGTCGACCGGGCGTTCTGCCCGATCGGGGAGGCGTCGACCTGGACGACCTGCCGGATGCCGGCCAGGTCCAGGCGGCGGACGTGCCCGGGCAGCGCGGAGGCGCTCAGCAGCGCCCGCGCGGCCGGGATCAGGCTATCCAAGACGAGGGCGGTCTTCCCGGCACCGGACGGTCCGGCCAGCGCGGTCAGCCGGCCCACCGGAAAGGCGGCGGTGACGTCGTGCAGGTTGTACAGGTCGCCGACCTCCAAGACGATCTCCCCGCCCGCGCCCGCGCCCGCGCCGGCGCCGGCGCCAGGGCCGGAGCCAGCACCAGCACCAGGGCCGGCGCCAGCACCAGGGCCGGCGTCGGCGCCGGGATCGGGCCGCGCCGGACGGTCCCGGGTCACGGCCATGGCGCCGGCCAGGAACGGGCCGATGATCGAGTGCGGGTCGCCCTCCAGCTGCCCGGGCGGGCCCTGGGCGATCACCGTGCCGCCGTTGCGCCCGGCCGCGGGCCCGATTTCGATGACCCAGTCCGCGGCGCGGATGATTTCCCGCTCGTGCTCGACCACGACCACGGAATTGCCGTTCCCGGTCAGGGCCGCGAGCGTCTTGCGCAGTCCGGCGACGTTGCTCGGGTGCAGCCCGACCGACGGCTCGTCCAGCACGTACAGCATGCCCGTGGTGCTGGCGCGCACCGTCGAGGTGAGCTCGATCCGCTGCCGCTCCCCGGTCGACAGCGAGGCACCGGCCCGGTCCAGGGTCAGGTAGCCAAGTCCGACGTCGAGCAGCGGCGTGAGCCTCCCGTTCAGCTCGGCGAGCAGGCCGGTCGTCAGCCGGCTCAGCTCGGCAGGCAGTCCCGCGGGCAGGTCGGCCGCGAAGCCCCGCAGCTCGTCCAGGGTGAGCGCGCTGATCTCGGCGAGGTTGCGCCCGCCGAGCTGCGAAGCCAGCGCCTCGGGCCGCAGCCGGGCGCCGTGGCACACCGAGCACACCCGGGTGACGAGGAACCGCTGCACCAGGCGGCGGGTGCGCTCGTTGTTGCTGCGCAGGGACCGTTCCACGGCGGCGACCGCGTTGTCGTAGTTGACCGACAGCTGCACGGTCCGCGCGTTGCGGCCCGAGTGCAGCGTCACCTGCTGCCGGACCGGTTCGCCGTGCAGCACGATGTCGCGCTCGTGATCGGTCAGCGACCGGTAGGGTACGTCGAGCCGGACCCCGAGCTCGCCCGCGGCGTACATCGACAGCCGCCGCCCGCCGGAGCTCCACGGCAGCACCGCGCCTTCGGCGATTGTCTTGTCCGGATCGGGGACCAAGGTGCTGACGTCGACTTCGGACCGGACGCCCAGGCCCTGGCAGGCCGGGCAGGCGCCGTAGGAGTTGAAGGCGAAGGATTCGGCGCTGGGATGCTCGAAACGTGCCCCGCACGCCGGGCAGCTGATCTCCTCGCTGAACGTGGCGATCGACGGCCCGACGCGGTGGCCGTTCGGGCACAGGTGCGTGCCCAGCCGGGACATCATCAGGCGCAGCACGTTGAGCACCTCGGACATGGTGCCGACCGTGCTGCGCGGTCCCGGTATCGGCGGGCGCTGCCGCAGGGCCAGCGCGGGCGGCAGGTGGTCGATCCGGTCCACGTCCGGCCGCTGGGCCTGGGTCAGCCGCCGGCGGCTGTAGGTGCTCAGCCCCTCCAGGAACCGGTGCAGGCCCTCGGCGTACAGCGTGCCCATGGCCAGCGACGTCTTGCCCGACCCGGACACCCCGACCACCGCGACTATCCGCCACAGCGGCACGTCCACGTCGACGTCCCGCAGGTTGTTGTGCCGGGCCCCGCGCACGCCGATGACCGCGGGCAACGTACCCGGCACGGGGATATCAGTAGCCTCCATACCAGGCAACTTACGGCCGCCCGCCGACGGCTGCTCGGCCAGGTCCGCACTGGGGTCGGCGCTGCCTGGCGAGCACGGGCGCGGCGGCACGCTCGCGAATCACCAGAAACAAGTGATGGCCGGTCACCTTGACGGCTCCTAGCCTTTGGTGGTGGACGTGCCCGCTCTTTCTTACTCCTCGGTACTCGGGCGGTGGGTGGTGGCGATCACCGTGCTCGGTTCGGGGATCGCGGCGCTGGACGCCGCCGTCGTCAACATCGTCCTGCCGACCATCGGCCGCGATTTTCACACCGGCATCGCGGCCCTGCAGTGGGTGATGACCAGCTACATCCTGACGATGGCCGCGTTCTTGCTGATCGGCGGTTCGCTCGGGGACCGGTTCGGCCGGCGGAGGGTGTACCTGCTCGGCGTCGTCTGGTTCGCCCTGGCCTCGGCGGCGTGCGGGTTCGCCCCCAGCGCAGTGTTCCTCATTATCACCAGGGTGCTCCAGGGCATCGGCGGGGCGCTGCTCACGCCCGGAAGCCTGGCGATCCTGGAGGCGTCGTTCACGCCCGCCGACCGGGCCCGGGCGATCGCGGTCGTGGTCGTCGCGCTGGGCGCACGACACATCCCGGAATCGCGTGACCCGAGCGCGGCCGGCCAGCTCGACTTCGCGGGGGCGCTGGCCGCGGGGGTATTCCTGTACGGAATCACGTTCGCGTTCATCGAGGCGCCCACGCTCGGCTGGGCGTCGCCGGCCGTGCTCACGATGGCGTCGCTGGGCGTGGCCGGGCTGGCCTCCTTTCTGGCTCGTGAGCACCGTGCGGCGGCGCCGATGCTGCCGCTCTCGATCTTCTGGGGGCGGCAGTTCGCGGCGGCCAGCGCCATGACGTTCATCGCGTATGGGGCCCTGACCGGTGCGACCTTCCTGCTTCCGGTGGTGCTGCAGGTGGGCTGCTCGCTGCGGTCACGATCACCAACCCGCGCATGGGCCCCCAGCCGGCCGGAATGTCCGGGCACTGCCTGCACTGCGCCCTCGACGCGCCGCCACTGACGACCAGTCCTGCTATCCCGGCACGCGGTTAACGTTCAGCCCGACTGTCCCAGTGCCTGCTTCAGGACGGAGGGGAGCTGCCGCGCGCGCCGGGATGGGGTCCGGGCTGCGAGACCCTTCTCCAGTCTCCAACCAGCGTCGGCCGCCCGTCACTTGCGGTAGCTCCCGTGGCGGAACTCATCGACGAGTGACGGATGAGACGGATGCCAGCCGAGCTCGGCTCGGGCCCTGGCTGCGTCGGTGCCCTGATCGAGCAGTAGCACCTCGGCGAAATAGTCGCCTAGCCGGGCCCGGGCCTCAACATCGGAACCGGGGACCGTTCCCTGGGCGCCGACCGCCACCGCGGCCGCGTCTGTGAGTTCGGCCACGGTCGGGTGCAATCCGTTGCCGACGACGTAGCGGCCACGCGCCGAGTCATCTTCCAGCGCGCGCCGGAAGAAATCCGCCAGGTCCGCGGCATGCACCGTCGGCCAGTGCTGCTGGCCGGTGCCGATCATGACCAGGCGGCCGTCGTCGTCCCTGGGTGAACCGAGAAGCAACCCTGGAATCCCGCCGCCGCCGTCACCGTAGGCGACACTCGAGACGATAACCACGCCGCGCATCTGCCTCGCATCGAGCACCCGGCGTTCGATCGGCACCTTCCACGACACCAGCGCAGGTGCGTTGAACGCAGACTCCTCGGTGATGGAGGTGTTGGTACCGTAGATCCACAGGCCGCTGATCTGGAGGTAGGGCTTACCGGTGCCAGCGAACGCACCGGTCACCGCATCGACCACGGCGGCGTCCAAGTTGGCGCTGGTGGCGTCGCCAGGACTGGCGGTGTGGATGGCCCCGTCCGCTTCTGTGAACAGGCTCGCCACTGCCGTGCGGTCGTAGAGGTCGGCCACGGCCGGCGTGGCGCCACGGGATGCGACGATATCTGCCTGCGTGTCGTCACGGACCAGCGCCATTACCTCGTGGCCGTGCTTTTGCAGTTCGGTCAGTACGTGCGATCCGATGAAACCGGTCGCACCGGTGAGTGCCACTTTCATGGCCGGAGCCTCCTAATGAGTCGTGATCGGCAGAGCAACGCCTCGGCCGCGACGAGCATGCGGGTCAGAGACGCGGCGGGCGGCAGCGCATCCTTTCGGGGTCTCACTTGTTCGTTCAAGTGAAACCTACATCATTGTGACTTGAACAGTCAAGTCAATCTGCCTCGGGGTTCGCTAGGTCACCACCGTCCTCTTGGTGCTTGAATCGTCCGAAACCTCATGCTCGAATGGTCATTCGTATCAATTGACAGTTCAAGACAAGCGGGATAGATCTTGAAGCATAAAATGACTCGCGGCTATGCCTCAGCAAGGGAGCCCGTAGATGAACGAAGGAGCCCGCCGTGGGGCCGAAGAGCCGCCGGTGAGATGGCTGACCGATGCCGAAGTGGACTCCTGGCTCTCCGTGGTCCGGCTGATGACCTGGCTTCCCTGGTCGATCGATCAGGAGCTGCAGCGCGATTCCAACCTGGGGATGGTCGAGTACCAGGTGCTGGCGATGCTGTCCCAAAGCCCGCAGCGGAGGTTGCGGATGAGCTCGCTGGCCGAGGTCACCAACGCATCGCTGTCGCGGCTGTCGCACCTGGTCAAGCGCCTCGAGGAGCGAGGCTTGGTGCGCCGTGAGCCCGATCCGGCCGACGGGCGGTTCACCCACGCCATCCTGACCGACCAGGGCTTCCAGACGCTCGCCGAAGCGGCGCCCGGGCACGTCGCCCACGTGCGATCGCTGGTCATCGACGTCTTGTCCCCCGAGCAGCTGCGACGCCTCGGCCTGGTCGCAGACCGCATCATGTCGCGCATCGACACCTCAGAAATCAACTAATCCCGGACACGCGCGTCCGTGCCGGACCGGCACGTAGTCCGCAGCGCCGGCCGGGGCAGGCCCGGCTTCGGCCGGGTCGGACCTGCCTGGCCTGGTGGTGCTCATCGGATTTACGCCCTCCTGCGACGAGGCGGGCGCAGTTCCGGCAGCGACGTCACCTCGCCTCCCAGGTGGCGGCGTCAGGCTGTCGTCGGCCACGGCCCAGATGTTGTGCGCCACCACCGCGGATCTGGCACCGCATTGTCGCACCAGCTATCGACGGCCCCCACCAGGGAGGGCAATGTCATAGCGAACACACCCTTACCACCATGCGGGTATCGGTGTCTCACCCTGGAGATCGGCGATGGCAACTGCACAGGCCAACGCGGCGGAGCGCCTCGACCAGTTGCTGGTCGACGTAGGAGCCGGGCCGATGGTCGGCGAGCTGATCGGCGGCGACAGCAGGTTCGTCTTCTCCACCAGCGGGCACGCGCCCGGCACCTATGTCTTCGAGAGTTGATTCCACGAGCGAAGAACGGAAGGATCTGGTCACGATGTCGGAAACACCGATTACACAGCAGGCCGAAGCAGCCGTCACGCGGATCAATCAGCTGACCGAGCGAATGCTCACAGCCGACAGGAACGCCGGCGGCGGCTTGGCCGACGCACATGAGAAGGCCCTGCGCAGCCTGGTGGACAATCCTGCCGATCTGAAGCAGCCGGTGGAATGGGTGCAGGCGCTCGCGGAGGTACACGCGAAGTTCATCCAGGAGGCGACCGACGCGCTCGTCAAGACCGCCGGCGAGGCCGCGTCGGACGTACCTGTGACCGGGGTGCTTGACGACGCCGCAGCGCAGCGCATCCGCAGTCTCAACCAGCAGGTCCTCGCCCGGGCCAGCGTTGCCGGCACGGGCGCGGTCGACGGGTACGAAAAAGCCCTGCAGGACATGGCCGACTTCGAAACCAAGATCGCGGGCAGCAGCCAGCTTGACTGGCTGCAAGCTGTCGCCCACTCGCATACCAAATTCGTGACCGACCTGGTCTCGATGTACGCCAATGCGATCAGGAACGGCCTGTCGGGCTAGCCGGATTGGAGTGCGATGACCATCCAGTTGAGCATGCCGACTGACCTGCTCGGCATGGTCGGCCAGGAGATCGGGACGGGCGAGTGGCACGCGATCACCCAGCACCAGGTGAACATCTTCGCCGACGCCACCCATGATCATCAGTGGATCCGGGGTCGGGTCGGCCGGTCTGCGTCATCGAGACGGTCGTGATCTACCGGTAGTGCCGCCGATTTTCCAAGCGCAGGATTAATTACTAAGGGAGCGCGGTCCGATGAGCATCAGGTCCATTGTCCCGACTGCCCGGTTTGGTTCGACGGGCAAGGTCGTGTCGGCCAGGGAGGCCGTCCGGCTTATCCGCATCGGCGACACGGTCGCCATCGGCGGGTTCTTCGAAATTGGCCTCGCCCTTGAGGTCATCCACGAGCTGGGCGCGTTGTTCGAGGCCACCGACGAGGAGCCCGCAGCCTTCGGCAGGCCGCGCGATCTGACCCTGGTGTTCTGCGTCAGCCCAGGCGACTGGGCATCCGATGGCGCCAACCGGCTGGGCCAGCCTGGCCTGGTCAAGCGGATCATCGGCGGGCACTGGTCCGGTGTACCTAAGTTGTACCAGCTCGTCGCCGGCAACCAGGCCGAGGGCTATAACATGCCGCTCGGCCCGATGTCGCACCTGTACCGGGATATCGCCGCGGGCAAACCCGGGCACCTGTCCCGGGTCGGGCTCGGCACGTTCGCCGATCCG
>JBEKGC010000379.1:0-6697 GCA_050013055.1 Streptosporangiaceae bacterium | reverse complement strand
ATCCAGCTGGGCGACCTGAGCCCAGGTCAACTCGAGCGTACGGGCCATCCACGCGCGGTCGGTGAGCAGGCCGCCGGCCTGCTCGAAGCGCTGGATGGACTCCTCGCGCGCGGCTCCGTCCGGCGGCACGTACCACAGGTTGTTGCCTCCGGATGCGGTGGCGCCGCTCGTGCCGCAGTAGCCCTTGTCGGCCAGAATCACCTGCGCTCCCGCCCGGGCCGCGGCGATCGCCGCCCACGTTGCGGCGGGGCCGCCGCCAAGCACCAGCACGTCCGCGTCACCGTCGGCCACGAGCGCCGTAACGTCTCGCCCCATGTGCTAGCCACCAAACTCGGGTCCGATGGCCGTCCGGGCACCGAGCGTGCGTCCATGACCCCAGCCCAGTTCCCGCCGGTACCCGCCGAGCAGGCCTGTCGTCGTTAGTTCCTCGATGTCGCGGAAACGGGAGTCGCTGGGCACCGCCGCCACCAGCGGAGAAACGAAGAGCGCGTCGGTCGGACAGTAGGCTTCGCATTGGAAACATGTCTGGCAGCTGTCCGGGCGCGCGATCACCGGTATGCCGTCATCATCCCGGTCGAACACCCGGGTCGGGCACACCTCGATGCAGAGATCACATGAGATGCACCGGGAGCGCTCGATGACTTCGATCATGCGGCTTCTCCCGTCACGGCGAACGTCCGCGAGCCGGCCTCTGGGCGAGTCCAGATCTCCTCTAGACCTCCGGTGAGCAGGCGGAACTGCTGCGCTGGATCCTGCTGCGGGTAATCGAGCCGCTTGTGCATGCCCCGCGTCTCGGTGCGCTGCAGGGCCGCGTGGAACATCCACCGGCCGTGCGCCGTCATCGCGGCGGCTTCGCGGGCGCGGAACAGATCCTCACCGGCCCCGGTCAGGCCGTCGCGGACTGCCGACCAGGCCTGGTGCAGTGCCTCGAGCGCGGGCCTGAGCTTGTTCGCGTGTCGCACGTAGTTGTGGTCGTAGGGCAGTACGGCGCGCTGCACCTCGGCCACGACCTCGCGGTAGTCATGCGTCGGAGCGCCTGCGGGCCGGATGCCCGCCGAACCGACCGGCCGCAGCTGATCCGGCCGGCGGACCCGCCGTGCGGCGAAGCCGGCAGCAGCATGACCTGCCCAGCTGCCGGAGGATGCCGCCCAGGCCGCGTTGTGGCTGCCTCCGCCGGTGAAGCCGCCGCAGATCAGTTCGCGGGTCGCGGTGTCGCCGGCGGCGTACAGCCCGGGGACGCTGGTCGAGCAGTCGTTACCGGTGATCCGGACACCGCCGGTACCCCGCACGGTACCTTCCGCGAGCAGGGTGATCTCGAACATGTCCGTGAACGGATCGATGCCAAGGCGATCGAAGACCAGGAAGAAGTTGGGCTGGCCCTTGCGCATGGCCCGCTGGACGTCTGGTGTCGCGCGGTCGAGTCGCGCGTACACCCGCCCGGTGAGCAGCGTCCGGGCGATGACAGACCGGCCGCGGGTGCTGCCGGCACCCTCAAGCACCGAGCCGTCTGCGTGATAGAACGTCGCCCACGAGTAGTAGGCCGTCTTGGTCAGCGAGGTGCCCAACGGCGCGATGGCGTAGGCGCTGGAGAACTCCATCCCGGACAGCTCGGCGCCGGCCTCCACGGCCAGCAGGGCACCGTCCCCGGTGTTAACGTCGCAGCCGAGTGTCTTGGACTGGAAGGCGCATCCGCCGGCCGCGAGGACGACAGCGCCCGCCGTGATGTTCAGCACCTGGCCGGACGGGCGGTCGAGCACCCGGGCGCCGGATACCACGCCGTCGGCGTCGACCAGCAACTCCAGCGCGGGGGTATGGTCCAGTATCCGGACGCCCAGTCGCTGCACGCGGGTGCGCTGGCGACGCATGTACTCGGGGCCCTGGAGATCGTCGCGGATCTGGCGGCCATGCGCGTCGACGGGGAACGGGTACCGCTGCACCCGGGCGAGTTCGTCCATCCTGGCGTAGGTCTCGTCCAGGACCCGGGCCATCCAGTCGCGGTCGGCGAGGTGGCCGCCGAGCGCCTCCCGGCTGGCCATCGCCGCTTCGCGCAGCTCGGGCTGGTCCTCGACATACCAGATGCCGGTGCCGACCGACGCGGTGGCGCCGCTTGATCCGCACCGCCCCTTGTCGGCAAGAACGACATCCGCTCCCGCCTGCGCGGCCTTGATCGCGGCCCAGGTACCAGCCGGGCCGCCGCCCACGACCAGCACGTCAGCCGACATCGGGGCATAGTTGTCACCGATATCAGACATGGGCGAGTGCGACCCCTTCAGTTACCTGGAACTGGTTCGGCGGCACGTCGAGCCCGTAGTGCTCGCGCAGTGTCGTGCCTTCGTACTCCTCGCGGAACAGTCCTGCTCCCCGCAGGATGGGCAGCACCTGATCGATGAATGTCTGCAGGCCTGCGGGCAGCGCCGGGGCCATGATGTTGAACCCGTCGGCCGCACCGCCGCTGAACCACTCGACGATGGTGTCCGCGACCTGCTCAGGCGTGCCGGCGAACTCGAAGTGGCCACGACCGCCACCGAGGCGCGAGAGGATCTGCCGGACCGTAAGGTTCTCCCGCACGGCCAGCTCGATGATCAGGTCGGACCGGCTTTGCGAACCCTCCAGCCGGGGCCGGGCCAGTACCGAGTCGGGCAGCGGGGCATCGAGTTCGAAGTCGCCGGGTTCGCGTTCAAAGACCTTGGACAGGGCCCGCAAGCCGTACTCGGGCACCCGTAGATCGTCGAACTGCCTGGCCAGGGCCCGTGCCTCTTCCTCGGTCGACCCGATATAGGGCACGATGCCTGGCAGCACGATCACGCCGTCCGGGTTACGGCCGGCCGCGCGAGCGCGCTTCTTGATGTCGGCATAGAACTCGGACGCGCGCTCGTAGGTCTGGTGCGCGGTGAAGATCGCCTCGGCGTGCCGGGCGGCGAAATCCTTGCCGTCCTCGGAGGAGCCGGCCTGCACGAGCAAGGGGTAGCCCTGCGGGGGCCGCTCGACATTGAGCGGCCCCGCGACCGTGAAGTGCCGGCCCCGGTGACTGATCTGGTGAATCCGGGCCGGGTCGGCATACCGTCCGGTCGCCTTGTCGGCCACGACGGCTTCGGTTTCCCAGCTGTCCCACAGCGCCTTCGTGACGAGAAGGAACTCCTCCGCCCGGGCGTAGCGGGCGGCGTGGCCGGGCCGGTCGTCGAGCCCGAAGTTCGCCGCCTCGTCCGCCCCGGCCGAGGTGACGATGTTCCAGCCGGACCGGCCGCGACTGACATGATCGACCGACGCCAGCCGCCGGGCCAGGTTGTACGGATCGTTGTACGTCGTCGAGACCGTCGCGATGAGCCCGATGCGGCGGGTGGCCTGCGACAGCGCCGTCAGCAGCGTCAGCGGTTCAAGCTGGCCCGGCGGCCGGAACTCGCCCGTTCCCGTGATGGCGGGCCCGTCAGCCAGGAACAGCGAGTCGAACTTCGCGCTCTCGGCGAGCCGGGCCAGGCCGATCCAGTGATCCAGATCGAAATCGGCCCGCGGGTTACTGTCCGGCTGCCGCCACGAGGCTTCATGATGGCCGGCCTCCATCAGGAACGCGTTGAGATGCAACATCCGTCGCTGGTCAGTCATCGGGGTTCTGCCCTGTCCCTTCTCTCGGCCGGCCGAACATCAGCGATTTAGGTGCCGGCAGTGTTCATGCTGTCGTAGCCGGCCGGGAGAACGTTCGTCGAGATCGACGAGATGTTCACCGCCTTCTTGATCTGGCCGGCCTGCAAGAACGCGTTAGCGAGGGTCTGCTCGGCCAGGACGTCGGAGGAAGCCACCGGAGCGATCCAGAACTCAGAGGAAGGCACAACAGCCTGCGCGTCCGCCACCGAGATCGTGTCTTCCTGGGCGAGTGCCTGCGCATACTCGGCCGTATGCTTGTTGGCCCAGGCGAACTCGCCGGCCAGCCGCTCGAACAGATCCTCGAACGCCGCGCGCCTCGGCCCGGTCAGGTCCCTGTTCGGCGCAACGTAGTAGTTGCTGAGCTGGTCGTTGGGCGGAAGACCCTTCACCAGAATCCGGGCACCCGCCTGGACCGCGAGCGAGACCTGCGGGTTCCAGATCGACCAGGCATCCACCTTGCCGCTGGCGAAGGCCGCGGCGCCCGCCGCCGGGGACAGGAAGTCCAACTGGACCTCGTTGAGCGTCAGCCCGGCGTTCTTCAGCGCGAGCAGGACCAGCCCGTGCGCCGAACTGCCTTCCGGGACCGCGATCTTCTTGCCCTTGAGCTCCGCGACGGTCTTAATCGGAGAGCCCTTCGGCACGATGATGTCTTCGTCGGGGACCGTCGTGTTGATGTAGTGGGCAACTCCCACCACGCTGAAGCCGTACTCCTGAGCCGCACCGGTGATGGGCGGCACGTCACCAACGGAGCCCAGGTCGATGTCGCCGGACGCGGCGGCCTGGATCAGCGGCGGGCCGTAGGTGAACCGGGCGAAGGTCACCTTGTACGGCGCGCTGTTGAAGGCGCCGGTGATCTTGGCCAGGGCCTCACTGCCGTCACCGCCGTTGTCGCCGACGACGAAGGTGTACTTGCTCCACTGCGGGTGGCTGACCGTGCTCGATCCGCCGAACCCGGTCAGCTTGGCGGACGCGGAAGAGGACGAGGCAGAACTTGAGCTGCACGCTGCCAGGGCGGTCGCGCCGGCGAGCAGCGCGACGGCAGCGGTCAGGTGAGGCGGTCTGAGTCGCATCGGTTCCCTGCGCTTTCTTTGGTGGTTTTGGGTGTGGTCAGTGCTGGTTGGCTAGTCCGAGATCGGCCAGCAGGGCGGCGCGGAGGTCCTCCCGGCTCACGCTCGCCTCGCGTTCAGCGGCCGACAGGGTCACCGGGTGGGACGTGCTGATGCGTCCGGAGCTCATCACGACAATGCGGTCAGCCAGCGCGATCGCCTCATCGACGTCGTGCGTGACCAGCAGCATGGCCGCATGGTGCTGGTACCGCAGCGCGCGCACCAGGCCGTGCATGCGACGGCGGGTGATGGCATCGAGTGCCGCGAACGGCTCGTCGAGGAGGACCAGCTCGGGGTCGGAGACCAGGGCCCGGGCCAGGGCCACCCGCTGCGCCTCGCCGCCGGACAATTCCTTCGGCCACGCCCGCTCGCGGCCGGCCAGCCCGACCTCGGCCAGCGCGTCCTTGGCTTGCTGCTCGGCATCGGGACCGTACAGGCCCAGGGTCACGTTGCGCAGGGCGCGCTGCCAGGGCAGCAGCCGGTCGCCCTGGAACACGATGGCCCGCCGGGCAGGTACTTCCACCGTGCCCTCGTCCGGCCGGTCCAGCCCGGCCATCAGCCGTAGCAGCGTGGTCTTGCCGCACCCCGAGGGGCCGAGCAGCACGACAAGCTCCTCGTCGGCGATGCTCAGGTGGAGGTGATCGAGGACGACGCGGTCACCGAACCGGCGAACGACATCATCGACAAGCACGCCCGCCTGCTGCCTGGCCGGCGTCACGCTCGCCGTGCTCATGACGCCTCGTAACTGGGCCGCCACTGCAGCAGCAGCCGCTGAAGCAGGCGCACGAACTGATCGGCAAACAGCCCGAGGATCGCGTAGATCACCAGCCCGACGAAGACCTGGTTGGTCTGCAAGTACGTCTGCCCGTTCGTGATGAGGAACCCGATCCCGGAGTTGGCGTTCACCGTCTCGGCCGCGACCAGCCCGAGAATGCTGTAGGCGAGAGAAAACCGCAGGCCAACCAGGAAGCCTGGCATCGCTCCTGGGAATATCACCCTGGTCACCAGGCGCCACCTGCGCGTGCCCGTGGTTCGCGTCATCTCGACCAGGCGCTGATCGACACTGCGGATGGCCGCGAACAGGTTCAGGTACATGGGCACGAAGGCGCCGAACGCGATGATCAGCACCTTGGGCGTCTCGTCGATCCCGAACCACACGATCATCACCGGCAAAATGGCCAGGATGGGGATCGTGTTGAAGATCTGCACGACCCCGTTGAACAGGTGCTCGCCGCTGGAGAGCAGGCCGCCGATCACACCCGTGACGATGCCGATGCTCAGGCCCAGGGCCAGCCCGATGGCCGCCCGGCGCAGCGAGATCTCCAGATCCGGGCCCAGTACTCCCTGCTGCCATAGCTGCTGCGCCGTGCGTGCGATCGCCGTCGGCGCCGGCGCGTAGGTTGGGCCGAGCACGCCGACCTCGGCGAGAATCTCCCAGAGGATGAGGATCGCGACCGGTGTCGTGTAGATCCCCAGCGGCCAGCTCAGCCGTCTTCGCCACCTGGTGAAGGCGCTGATCCGCCGCGCGTCGGCCGCCACGAACACCTCGCGGGCATGCGCTGGCGCCAGCGCATCCGTTTCCGGCGACAGCGCGGGCGCCGGTCCCGCCGTCGTCTCCGCGCTGAAGTCGGCCTGGTCGAATTCCGCCTCGGCGACCAACGGGTCAGGACTGGTCTCGGTCATGCCGCAGGCTCCAGGATCCGCGAGTAATGCGATACGTCGCCGGTCAGCTGGCGGCTCCGCCGCCCGTCGACCGATGCCGGCACGTCGCCAGCCACGGTCACCCGATTCAGTCGCCGCGGCAGGTCGTCGTAGTTGTCGATCGCGTAGTGCTGGGTGATCCGGTTGTCGAAGATCAGCAACTGGTTCGGCGACCACGACCAGCGCACCTGATTCTCGGGGCGGGTCACGTACGACTGGAAAATCTGGAGCAGGGCCGCCGACTCACTGCT
>JBEKGC010000378.1:0-10555 GCA_050013055.1 Streptosporangiaceae bacterium | reverse complement strand
CACTCCTCCGCACCCTCATACCGAGCTATCGGCGCGCCACGAGCGACTCGGCCATGGCGTCCCGTTCCCTGCTGCGTCGTCTGGCCGGGTTGTCACCAGTCGAACAGGACGAGCTGTTGGAAGGCCTCGTGCAGCAGCTCTCCGCCTCCCTGCTCGGGCACGGCAGTCCGAGCGCCATAGATCCGGGACGGGACTTCCTGGAGACGGGATTCGATTCCCTTACCGCGATGGAACTACGAAACCAGCTCAACAACGCCGCTGGGTTGCGGCTCCCGCCCATGGCCGTCTTTGACAACAAGAATCCCGCCACACTGGCCCGGTTCGTACGCGCCGAACTGACCGCACGGCTCGATGCCGACGCTGACCACGCACCAGACTCGAAGCAGGCGACGGAGCCCCCACGGGAGCCCCAAACGCTGAGCGCCCTGTTCCGGGAGGCCGTCAACTCCGGCACCATAAAAAAGTCCTTCGCCATGCTGGCGGCGGTAGCCGATGTCCGCCCGAACTTCACCTCGATCGCGGATCTGGACCAGGTCCCGGTACCGGTCAAGCTGGCAGACGGCCCGAACACCCCCCGCCTGATCTGTATCGGCTCACCGATGGCCACCGGCAGCCCGTATCAGCTGGCCCGCATGGCCTCCTACTTCCGGGGCGTACGGGCGGTCCTGGCGCTGCCGCTGCCCGGTTTCACGGCAGGGGAGATGCTCCCGGCCACGCCGGAGGCGACAATCGAGGCACTCACGGCGAGCGCTCTGCAGGCGGCGGACGGCGAGCCGTTCGTTATGGTGGGCTACTCCGCAGGCGGAATATTCGCCCGGGTTATCGCCCGCCAGATCCAGCAGGATTACGGTGTTTCACCGGCCGGCTTGGTCATGCTGGACAGCTACCGCGCGGAAGCCGACGGTGACGACGGCGAATCGAACCGGGGCCTGGTCATGGCCATGCTCGAACACGAATCGGCAGCCGGCGGATTCGATGTCGCCCGGTTGTCGGCCATGGGTCACTACGTAAACATCGTTCCCAAGCTCGTGCCGGGTACGGTCGATGCCCGGGTCCTGTTCATCCAGTGCACCGCACCGTTCGGGCCTAGTAATGGCGATGCTGCTCAGGCTGACACGGGCTGGCGGGCCCAGCCGTGGGATGCCGATGCCACCGTGACAACGATCGCAGCTAACCACTTCAGCATTCTGAACACGGATGCGGAGCTGCCGGCGCAAGCCATCGCGAAATGGCTCGAATCCTGGACCTGAGACCTGGGCGGCGACGGCCAGCACCGGCCGGGGCGGCCGGCGTCGGCGACGGACAGAATCCCGGTCTGCTCGGCGATGATCTTAGCGTGGACCGGGTCGATCAGCCCCCCGTCCAGCGCGGCGAAAGTGGCCGACAGCCCTGCTCCGCCCGCAATAGTCGAACAGCTACTCCGAGGCGCTCATTTCCCGAGCAAACCATGTCCCCGGGGACGGAACGGACAAGGCCGGGTGGCCGGAAACGCGATCCAGAGTCTACTCGACCAGATCGTCTTCCAAGGCGCTCTCCCCCAGAGCCATGCTGATCAGACTCTGCGGATCCATCTCGTCGATGGAGGGCCCGGCTGCGTCAACGTCCGTTATCCCGTCCTCGCCTGGCCTGACGTCGGGAGCAGCAGCGAGCTTCAGCAGGGCGTCCAAGACGCCGACGTCCCGCAGGCGGCGCATCGGAATCCGCTGCAGCATGCGGCGAATCTGGTCTTCGTCGGCGACCTCGGCGCCATCGTCGGGTGCGAGCTCCGCCAGAAGCTGGCTGGTCAGCGCCTGCGCGTTCGGGAAGTCGAAAACGAGCGTGGCTGGCAGGCGCAGGCCAGTGGCCGCATTAAGCTGGTCGCGGAACTCGACCGAGGTGACCGAATCGAAGCCGACATCCTTGAAGGCACGATCTGGCGTTACCTGGTCCGGACCGTCATAGCCGAGCATCAGGCCGGCCGTAGTCCGGACCAGGTCAAGCAGCACCGCCACCTGGTCCGGCCGTGACAGGCTTGCGAGCTTGTCCCGCAGCGAATCCGCGCTCCCGGCGGTAGCGGCGCGGCGGACCGGGCGCTTACGAACCAGGCTGCGGAAGAGTGGTGGCAGGTCTTCACCCGCCTCGGCCATTGCCGCGAGGTCAAGTCGCAGCGGTACCAGCACCGGAACGTCAAGCGCGATCGAAGTCTTCAACAGGTCCATTCCCTGGTCGGCGTCAAACGCCAGGAATCCCATCCGTCTGAGTCGTCGCAGATCCGTCTCACCAAGCTCTCCTGACATGCTGCTCCCGACCGACCAAAGGCCCCAGGCCAGCGACTGCCCGACCATTCCCTTCGCCCTTCTGTAGGCAGCCAGAGCGTCCAGGAAGGCATTGGCCGCGGCGTAGTTGCCTTGGCCGGGATTACCGATGGTGCCGGACGCCGACGAGAACAGCACGAACGCCGCAAGGTCCATGGTGGCGGTCAGTTCGTGCAGATTGAGCGCCGCGTCCACCTTGGGCCGCAGCACCGTGTCCATGCGCTCGGGCGTCAACGACGCTATGGCGCCGTCGTCCAGCGTTCCAGCCAGATGCACCACGTTCCGTACCGGGTGTTCCGCCAGCAATCCGGCCAGTGCCTCGCGATCCGCCGTGTCACACGCGGCCACCGTGACCTGCGCGCCGAGGGCGTTCAGCTTCGACTCCAGCTCGGGCATGCCTTCGGCAGCGGAGCCCCGGCGACTGACCAGCAGCAGGTTCCGGACACCGTGCTCGGTCACCAGGTGCTCGGTGACGAGCCGGGCGAGGCTGCCCGACGCCCCGGTAACCAGCGTTGTGCCGTCGCGTCCGAAACGCTCCGCAGGCTCGGCGAGCTGGGCCGGAACCCGCGCCAACCGCGCTCCGTGCAACTTGCCTGCGCGTACGACAAGTTGCGGCTCGCTGGAGGGGAGGACGGCCGCGATGTCCTCATCCGCAGCGATATCAGCCAGCTGGAACATCCCCGGGTACTCGGACTGGGCCGTGCGTACCAGGCCCCACACCGCCGCTCCGGCGAGGTCGGTCACGGCCTCACCCTCGAGGGCCATGGCCCCCTGGGTCAGCACCACCATCCGCGATGAGACGAAACGCTCGTCCGCCACCCAGCCCTGGATCGCGCCAAGCACCCGGTGCGTCTCGGCATGCACCGCTTCGGCTGTGTCCGCAAGCCCTCCGCTCCGCAGTACTGCCACCTTCGGCCCGGCACCGCCGTCTTTGATCTCCTCCCACGAGGACCACGCCACCTGTTCGCCTGGCACAGCGGACGCAAGCGGTGACCACTCAAGCTGGAAGAGCGAATCGTGATGGGCCGCGGGTGACCTGGCGAAATGCTCAGCTGATACGGTACGAGACGTCAGCGCCCGTACGGTGGCGATGGGGGCACCGGTCTCGTCGGCCAGAGACAAAGAGACCTGGCCCTCGTCGGCGGCCGAAATCCGGACCCGCGCCCGGGTCGCGCCGATCGCGTGCACCTCCACGCCCGTCCACGAGAACGGCAGCCTCATGTCCTCTTCACCGACCGCGCTGGTGAGAATGCCGGCGTGCAGGCAGCTGTCCAGCAATGCCGGGTGCAGCCTGAAATTCTCGACCGGAGTACCAGCCGGGAGTTCGACCTCCGCGTACAGTTCGCTGTCGCGCTGCCAGGCACGGACCAGGCCTTGGAAGACACGCCCATAGGTGTATCCGTAGGTGAAAAGCCGATCGTAGGAATGAGACAGGTCGATCTGCTGAGCACCTGCTGGCGGCCATACGGCCAGGTCAAAACTGGGCGCGTCCGCCGGTCCCTCGGTGAGCGCACCTTGCGCATGCAGCACCCATGGTTCGTCCGGGCCTTCGAGCCGCCCGGAGGGCCAGTTCGATGAAGCCGGTTCCGGGGAACAGGATCGTGTCGCCGATGGCGTGGTCGGCGAGCCAGGGGTGGGTTCCGGTGGAGAGGCGGCCGGTGAGGGTGATGGCGCCGGTGTCGGGGTGGTGGATGACGGCGCCGAGCAGCGCATGGCCGGCCACATGCTGGCCGACGGCCGATGCTTCCCCGCCGAACCAAAGATCCGCGAGGTAGTCGCTGGCGGGTAGCCAGTAGGTGTCGCGCTGGAAGGGGTAGGTGGGGAGTTCGGTGGCGAGGTGGGGGTTGCGGGGGGTGCGGGGAGCGGCGGCGGGGGTGGTGTGGGGGGTCCAGTCGACGGGGGTGCCGGTGGTGTGCAGGGTGGCGAGTGCGTGCAGGAGGGCGGCGGGTTCGGGGGTGCGGGCGCGCAGGGCGGGGGTGACGACGGGGCTGGCGGGGTCCGGGGCGTGGCCGCCGGGGGTGCCGCCGGGGGTGCCGGTGCCGGGGGTGCCGCCGCCGGGGGGGTGGCCGGCGCCGGGGTGGGTGGCGGCGGCGCGGATGTGGGCGGTGAGGGTGGGGGCGGGGGTGTTCTCCAGGTAGTGGGTGGCGCCGGCGGTGCGGGCGGTGCGGACGGCGTCGCTGAAGCGGACGGGCTGGCGGGCGTGGCGGGCCCAGTAGGGCGCGTCGTAGGCGGTGTGGAACTCGCCGGTCAGGGCGGAGATGACCGGGATGCGGGGGGCGGCGTGGGTCAGGGCCGCCGCCGCGGCGGCCAGGTCACCCAGGATGGGGTCCATCAGGGGGGAATGGAAGGCGTGCGAGACCCGCAGCGGGGTACCGGGGCGCCCGAGCCGGGCGAAATGGGCGGCGATCGCGGTGACGCCCTGGCGGTCCCCGGAGATGACCAGGGAGCCGGGGCTGTTCACCGCGGCGATGGCGGTGCCGGGGCCGAGCAGGGGGGTGACCTCGGCGGGGACGGCGTCCAGGGCGGTCATCGCGCCGCCGGGAGGGAGCTGCTGCATCAGCAGGGCGCGGGCGCTGACCAGGGCGGCGGCGTCGGCCAGGGTCAGCACCCCGGCGGCGTGGACAGCGGCGATCTCCCCGACGGAGTGGCCGATGAGCAGGTCCGGGCGGATGCCCCAGGAGTCCAGCAGCGCCCACAGGGCGCTTTGCACCGCGAACAGGCCCGCCTGGGCGTACAGGGTCTGGACGGCCAGGTCCTGGCCGGGGTCCCAGATGGCCTGCCGGACATCGCGGCCGGTGCCGTCGGAGACCGCCTCGATGGCCTGGCCGAACGCGGCGGCGAACACCGGGTAGGCCTGGCACAGGCCACGGCCCATCCCGGGCCGCTGGCCGCCCTGCCCGCCGAACACCAGCGCCAGCCGGGCCGCCCGGGCCGGCCCCTCGCCCCGCACCGCGCCCGGCCCGGCCTGGCCGTCCCGGGGGCCGGCCGCCAGCGCTGCCAGCGCGCTGATGCCCTGGTCCCGGCTGCCGGCCAGGACCACCGCGCGGTACTCCAGCACCGCCCGCCCGGCCGCCAGCGCCTGCCCGATCTCCCCCGCCCCCGCCTGCGGCCGCTCCCGCGCCCACCGCGCGAGCTGCCCGGCCTGCGCCGCCAGGCCCGCCGCCGACCGCGCCGACAGCACCCACGGCACCGGCACACCCAGCCCCCCGCCATCCCCGGCCCCGCCATCCACGCCATCCACGGAATCCCCGGCCCCGGCCCCGCCATCCACGCCATCCACGGCCCCGCCATCCCCGGTCCCGGTCCCGGCGGGCCCGGTCCCGGTATCCCCGGCGGGCGGATCCCCGGTCCCGGCGGGCGCGGCATCCTGGGTCTGGCCGGGGGGGCCTTCCAGGATGATGTGGGCGTTGGTGCCGCTGAGGCCGAAGGAGGACACCCCGGCCCGGCGGGGGCGCCCGCGGGCCGGCCAGGGCCGGTTCGCGGTCAGCAGCTCCACCTGGCCCGCGGACCAGTCCACCTGCGGGGTGGGCTCATCGACGTGCAGCGTGCGGGGCATGACCGCGGCGTTCATCGCCATCACCATCTTGATCATCCCGCCGACTCCCGCCGCGGCCTGGGTATGAGCGATGTTCGACTTCAGCGACCCCAGCCACAGCGGGTCCCCCGCCGCCCGGCCCTGCCCGTAGGTCGCCAGCAGCGCCTGCACCTCGATCGGGTCGCCCAGCCGCGTCCCGGTCCCGTGGCCCTCCACCACGTCGACCTCCGCGGCCGCCACCCCCGCCGAGGCCAGCGCCTGCCGGATCACCCGCTGCTGCGCCGGGCCGCTCGGCGCGGTCAGCCCGTTGCTGGCCCCGTCCTGGTTCACCGCGCTGCCCGCCACCACCCCCCACACCCGCCGGCCGTGACGGCGGGCATCGGAGAGCCGCTCCAGCAGCAGCACCCCGGCCCCCTCCCCCCACCCCGTCCCGCCCGCGGCCCCCGCGAACGACCGGCACCGCCCGTCCGCCGACAACCCCCCCTGCCGGGAGAAGGCCACGAACGGCGCGGGAGTCGCCATCACCATCACCCCGCCCGCCAGCGCCAGGCTGCTCTCCCCCGACCGCAGCGACTGGCACGCCAGGTGCACCGCGACCAGCGACGACGAGCACGCCGTATCCACCGTCACCGCTGGCCCCTCCAGTCCCAGCGTGAAGGCCACCCGGCCGGAGATCACAGAAGCGGCGCTGGCGGTGGACAGAAAAGCCAGGGCGATTTCGGGCGCGGCGTACAGCAGATCCTGATAGTCCTGCATGCCGGACCCCGTGAAGACACCGACCGGGGCGCCACGCACCGACTCCGAATCGATGCCAGCGCGTTCGAAGGCCTCCCAGCAGATCTCCAGCATCAACCGCTGCTGCGGGTCGGTCGCTACCGCCTCCCGCGGGCTCATCCCGAAGAACTCCGCGTCGAACTCCGTAGCGCCATCGATGAAGCCGCCCTCGTCGACGTAGCTCGTCTCCGGCCCGTCACCTCGCAGCAGGCTCAGGTCCCAGCCGCGGTCGGCGGAGAACGGCGAGATGGCGTCACCACCCTCGGCCACCAGCCGCCACAGTTCCTCGGGCGAGCCCACCCCGCCGGGATACCGGCAGGCCATGCCGACGATCGCGATCGGCTCGCACTCCTGGCTCTCCAGTTCCTGCAACCGCCGACGGGACTGATGCAGGTCTCCGGTGACCCGCTTCAGATACTCCAGGAGCTTTTCCTCAGTCGCCATGGCGGTGTCACCAGTCCTTCGGGAACGGGGGCGGCCGGGCCGGCCCCAAGTCATAAAGACGGACGGTTGGTCATCAGCGGGCGGACGGCGTGGTCCGGAACGCAGTCACGAGCCCCGCGTGGTCCGCGAGGCTCGTGACTGGAAAACCGGATCGGCCCACCATGCCTGGCCCGTGCTGGAGGCGGAGCGGCTCAGCCGGCCGGCTCTGGCTCTGGCTGTGGCGGGAAGAAGCTCTCAGGCCACTGCTCCCAGTCGGTAAGGATCTCGTACCCCGAGACGTCAAGGTCGTTGGTCTTGACCCTGGAGAGAGCCTCCTTGAGCGGCACGCTCAGCCGCTCGGCCTTGGCGCTTTCGCCGGCCTCTCTGCGCTCGGCGAACTCCGGCATGACCTCACTGGCGAACAGTTCAAGCGATTCGCAGATGTGCTCATGCTTGTTGGCGCCGAGCTGGACTTGGAAGATCATCTGATCGACGCCGGCGTCTTCCTGCTCCCGGATCAGCGCCCGGAGCTTGTCCGGCGTGCCGATGGCCTGACGTGCCACGTCCTCCATGCGCGCCAGGTTGTCCTGCGGAAGCGCGTCCTTGGCCAGGAACGAAGCGGCCAGGTCGGTGTATCCGGGGTGATGGGTGCCCTGGATGTAGAAGTGCATGAAGGAGTTGACGTAGAACTCGACCCCGGGGAGCGCGCGATCGTAGGCGACCTGCTCATCGGCGTGGCAGAGGAAAGGCATCGCCACGGCGAAGTTGGGGTTGATCGCCTTGCCGATCGGAACGCACTGGCCCGACTCGATGAGCTCGTAGTAGGCGTTGACCCGCTCACGGCCTTCCTCGGGAGTGGTGAACGCGAACGACAGGGCACCAAGGCCGTTGCGGGCGGCGGTCTCCACGGTGTGCGGCATGCTGCAGGCCAGCCACACCGGGGGGTGCGGCTTCTGCTTGGGCTTGGGCAGCACGTTGCGCGGGGGGATGTCGACGTACTGACCCTTAAAGCCGGTGAAGGGGACCTCGGTGAACATCCGGAGAATGACCTCGAGGGCCTCTTTCCACTGCTCCCGCTTGACACTCCGGTCGACTCCGAAGCCGCCAAGCTCGTGCTGGGTGCTGCCTTGCCCGGTACCGAAGTCCACCCGGCCACCGGAGATGATGTCGAGCGCGGCGATACGCTCGGCGACCCGGGCGGGATGATTGACGCCCGGTGGCAGGGACACGATTCCGTGCGCCAGCCGGATATTCTGCGTCCGGGCCGCAGCGGCGGCCAAGAATACCTCCGGCGCCGAGCAGTGTGAATATTCATCCAGAAAGTGGTGCTCGGCGGCCCAGGCGTAATCAAAGCCGAGCCGATCTGCGAGTTCGATCTGTTCGAGCGCCTCACGGTACACGCGCTCTTCGCTGTCCTCAGCCCAGGGGCGGGGCAGCTGCAATAGGTAAATCACTCCGAATCGCAACGCTCGTTCTCCTCCTAGATATGCCGTCAAAATGCCACGATAACGGCACCGCTGGTCCATTGACCCCCCTACGCACCCCTTAAATTGCCCTTACCTCGTCGGGCCAGGAAATACTCCGCTACCGGCGGTACTGGAACCGGCCCGGCCAGGCGGACGCCCCGCACTGGCCTGCCTGGCATGTCTTCCGACGTGGGGTCACCTGCCTGGGTAGGGGATGGCCGCGCCAGCTGCCGCCCGGCGCGGCATCGGCCCCGACACCGGTTAGACGCCGCAGGCCACCCCCTTTACGCTCGTGACAGGTAAGTATTTGACGCCGCCAAGCACTACTTGTACGATCGATCGTATGAGACGCTCGTATAGATATTAAGTAGCGAACAGGATGGCTCATTTTTGACCGATCCGCTCCGGACCTGCGTATTCACGCCGCCCTGGAGACTGAGAACCAGAGGACCTCAAACCAAGACGGTAACTCAAATGGCCTCACCACAGAGAGGGAAAGCGTTGAAGCTACGCGGCATTGCCATAACAGTGCTGATCATGGCACAGTTCATGGACCTGGTAGATTCCACGATAACGAACGTCGCGCTGGTATCGATCCAGCGTAATCTGCACGTCTCGGCCGCCCAGCTTGAGTGGGTCCTGACCAGCTACCTGATCGCGTTCGCCGTCCTGCTGGTCAGCGGCGGCAGGCTCGGTGACATCTACGGCCGTCAGCGCGTGTTCCTCGTCGGGGTGGTCGGTTTCGGCCTGGCGTCCCTCGCCTCCGCCCTGGCCCAGAACGGTGCCATCCTCATCACGTCCAGGACGTTCCAGGGCGCGTTCGCGGGGATCATGGTGCCGCAGGTCCTGTCGAGCGTCACGGTCATGTACAACAAGGACGAGCGAGGGAAGATCTACGGGCTGATCGGTATGCTGTCCGCCCTCGCCGCGGTAGCGGGCCTGGTCCTCGGCGGCTGGATGATCACGGCCAACCTCTGGGGTACCGGCTGGCGCAGCATCTTCATCGTCAACATCCCCATCTGCGTGATCTTGGTCATCGCGGCCCTCATCGTGGTGCCCAACAGCCGGGCGGAGCACCCGCTGAAGCTCGACCCGCTGGGCATGCTGTTGTCCGGGGCCGGAGTGTTCCTGGTGGAGTTCGCGCTGATTGACGGGCACAGCGCGCACTGGGCCCCATGGATCTGGGGGATGCTGGCCGGCGGACCTGTCCTCATCGCGATCTTCGCCGTGCAGCAGCGGGCGAAGCTCGCCCGCGACGGCTCACCGCTGCTGCCGATGCCGCTGTTCAAGAACCGCGGGTTCTCAAGCGGCCTGGTGATCCAGACCCTGTTCTGGCTGGCTAACGGCAGCTACGCCCTGGTCATCGGCTACTATCTCCAGCGGTCTGTCGGCTTCACCCCGTTCCGGGCGGGCCTGACCATCTTCTCCATTACCGTGGGCGCCTTCATCGCCAGCCCGGTCACTCCGATGCTGGCCAAGAAGTTCGGCAAGCAGATGGTGTTCCTCGGCGGCATCATCCAGGCGATCGCCTTCGTGTGGGTGATCAGCGTGGTCAACTCGCACGGGCAGCACCTGTCCATGTGGAGCCTGAGCCTGCCGCTCGGCCTGGCCGGCGTGGGGCTGGTCTTCCTGGTCATCCCGCTGCTCGACGAGACACTCGCCACGGTGGCCGAGGCTGAGGCCGGCGCCGCCTCAGGGACCTTCAATACCGTCCAGCAGATCGGTTCCGCGCTGGGCATCGCCATCGCCGGCGAGCTCTTCTTCAGCCGGGCCGGCGCGTTCCCCACGCCGGACAGCTTCAAGCACGGCATCATTCAAGGCCTGTGGGTCACGGTCGTCGCTTACCTGCTGGCCGGGTTCGCCAGCCTGCGGCTCTCCAACCACCGCGCGGTGACGGCAGCCGCAGCCGGAGAGACTCTCCCCGAGCGCATCGAACGGAGCAAGCAGCCGGACGTCGAGCAGGCCACGTCCTGATGCCCTTAACCCCGGGCCCGTTATCCGGGTTGGCCCCGGCGGGTCGGTGTGATCATGGAGCGGCCTCCGCGCAGGACAAGGAATTGTCC
>JBEKGC010000377.1:0-8758 GCA_050013055.1 Streptosporangiaceae bacterium | reverse complement strand
AAGGCGTGTGTTGACAACCGGGGATACGGGCAATTCATCCAGCAGGATCAGAGCCGCATGGGTGATCTCCCGCTCCGCCGCCTTAAGCCCTGCGGCGATACTGAGGCCGAGTTTGATGTACGGGACCCCGGTGACCGGATCGCTGGCCCAGCTAGGCGGCACCGCGCCGGCCGCCGGCGGCGCGCCGGCCGGCCACGGCCTGATCGGCATACGGCAGCGCGCCCTGGCCTTCGGCGGCACCATCACAGCCGGCCCCGCGCCCGGCGGCGGCTGGCGTATGCGCGCCGAGCTGCCGGCCGACCCCCAGCGCGACGGCATTACCGGATGATCCTGGAGACCCAGGCCGACATCGAAGTCGTGGGAGAAGCCGCTGACGGCGACGTGGCAGTCGCGATGACACGCGAGCTCGCCCCGGACGTCATCCTGATGGACATCAGGATGCCAGGCACAGACGGAGTCCAGGCGACCCGCGCGATCACTCGCGACCGCGCACCAGGCGCCAGGCCGCACGTGCTCGTCGTCACCACCTTCGACCTGGACCATTACGTATACCAGGCACTGAAGGCCGGCGCCTCAGGCTTCCTGCTGAAGGACGAGCCGCCCGAGACGCTAGCCGCCGCAGTCCGCACCGTGGCCGCCGGCGACGCGCTGCTGGCACCGGTGCTGCTACGGCGGCTGCTCGACGAGTACGTCAGCCGTCCCGAGCCGGGACATGTCTCATCACCTCCGGAACTCACCGAGCGCGAGGTCGAGGTGCTGCGGCTGATCGGCCGGGGCCGGTCCAACGCCGAGATCGCCGCCGAGCTCTTCCTCGCCGAGACCACCGTGAAGACCCACGTCACGCGCATTTTCACGAAACTGCGGCTACGTGACCGCGCCCAGGCGGTCGTGCTTGCCTACGAGACAGGCCTCGTCACGCGGCATCGATAAACCAGAGCCTGCCACGCTGGCGTGGCGTAGGTGCGTTCCCGGTTGTGTGCGATCGGGGGTGTTGAGGACAGAATCTGGCCTCAACGATGGGGATGCTTGGGGGTATGAGCACACCACAGCCGTTTCACATCGACATTCCGCAGGCCGATCTTGACGATCTGGCCGATCGGCTGGCGCTGACCCGCTGGCCGGATGAGCTGCCTGGGGCCGGGTGGGACTACGGCGTGGCCCGGGACCGGGTGCGCCAAGTGACGGCGTACTGGCGTCAGGGGTATGACTGGCCTGCCCAGGCGGCGCGGCTGAATGCGATCCCGCAGTTCACCACGGTCATTGACGGGCAGGAGATCCACTTCCTGCGCGCCTCCGGCGGCGCCGGGTTGCCGCTGCTGCTGTGCCATGGCTGGCCGTCCACGCCCGCGGACTTCCTGGAGCTGACCGGCCCGCTGACCGACGCGGGCTTTGACCTGGTGATCCCGTCCATGCCCGGGTACGGGTTCTCCGGGCCGACCACCAGCCCGGGCTGGGACGTGGCCCGCATCGCCCGGGCGTACGCGGAGCTGATGGCGAGGCTCGGCTATGACCGCTACGGCGCGCACGGCGGGGACTGGGGCGCGCGGGTCGTCGCGGAGCTGGCGCGTCTGGACCAGCGGCACGTGGCCGGGATCCACATGCACGGGTTCGTCGCGTTTCCAGCCGGAGACCCTGGTGAGCTGACCGCGGCCGAGCAGCAGCGGCTGGGGCGGCTGCGCCACTGGCAGGCCGAACGCGGCGGGTACGCGGCGATCCAGGGCAGCCGGCTGTATAAGGAAGCCGCCGCGCACTGGGCCACCCAGCCCGGCTACTGCGAGGTGCCCACCGCGCTGGCGGTCTTCCCCGGCGACTCAACCATCCGCACGTTCGCCGAGACCCAGCACAATGTGGCCCGCTGGACCGAATTCGACCGCGGCGGCCACTTCGCCGCGCTGCTCACCCCAGACCTCCTGGAGCGCGACCTGCGGGAATTCTTCACCGGCCTGCGCTGATGCGGCCCGCTGTCAAGCCCTCGCAGCTTCCCTTAGCCACCATCACAGATGGTAACGACAGGTCAGTTCCCTGGCACCTAGGAGACAGACGGCAATATGGCCCCGCCCATTCGACTGTTCCTCGCCGACGTCGACGGCACGCTGGTAACCCAGGACAAAGTCCTCACCGATCGGGCCATGGCCGCGGTCGCGAAGCTGAGGCAGGCCGGAATACTCTTCGCCATCACCAGCGGCCGCCCGCCCCGCGGCATGTCAATGCTCATCGAGCCGCTCCAGCTCACCACGCCGATCGCGGGCTTCAACGGCGGCGTGTATGTCCGTCCCGACATGTCGGTGATCGAGCAGCAGACCATCCCCGACGACGTGACGCCGACGGTGATCGAACTGCTCGGCACCCACCAGCTGGACGTGTGGGTCTACCGGGGCGCCGACTGGTTTATCCGGGATCCGACGGCACCCCACGTGGCCCGCGAGGCCGCGACGGTCAAGTTCGACCCGACGGTGACCGGCAGTTTCGCCCCGGTATCACACGGAGTGGCCAAGATCGTCGGGGTGAGCGATGACTACGACGCGGTCCAGAAGGGTGTGGACGCGGTGCGCGAGCGCTTGGGGGACCACGTCTCGGCGGCTAAGTCTCAGCCGTACTACTGCGATGTCACCAACCCCAACGCCAACAAGGGCGCCGTGGCCCAGTATTTTTCCCGGATTTACCAGATCCCCCCCGACCAGATAGCCACGATCGGCGACCAGCCCAACGACGTGCTCATGTTTGCCCACTCCGGGCTCAGCATCGCCATGGGTAACGCGAGCCATGAGGTCCAGGAAGCCGCCCGCCGTGTCACCACGTCCAACGAGGACGAGGGCTTCGCCAACGCGGTAGAGCGGTTCGTCCTGCCCTGAATACTGGTCAGCTGGCCGCGGCCAGCAAACTGGTTACCTGACCGGCACCCTAACGGTGATCTTCGGGCTGGCTGGGGCCGGGCGGCTGCGGCGCCGAGGGCCCTTCCTTCGGGACAGGGCTGTCTCCGTGACTGCGGACCAGGGCCGTGACCTCCTTCCTGAGGCCGATCGACGGGCCGCCGATCAGCTCCCAGGAGCGGCCGATCCCGACCAGGAAACAGACCACCACCAGGATCGCGATCGTGTCCACGGCCCCGGAGACGCCCCGGCCGAGCAGGACATCCACGCCCTCGATCAGCTGGTACACGAAGATGACGACCAGGCCGACCAGGAAAAGCCCGTCACCCACGGTGCGCCACTGCACCTGGCGCAGCCGGATCAGCGACATCAGTGCCGCCGCCACGAAGGTAAGCCCGACCGCCGCCACGGCCACGGCGGTCCCGCCAATCTTCTGCCCGGGGATCAGCGCGAACAGCGACACCGTCAGCGAGTTGGTGAACGCCGTCAGCGCCGCCACCGCGCGTATGCGGTGCAGCTGCCCGTCCGCCTCGGCGCGGAGCCTGTCGGCGGCCACCGAGATGGCCACGAACAGCAGCCCGATCAGCGCTCCCCCCACGCTGGCGCCGGCCGTGAAGAAGTCGCGCATGCTCGCAGATACCACCTGCGTGATTCTTGCAGGCAGTAACCGGAGTGCGGGCACTGGCCCGGCTGGTGACGCCGACCGGGGAGGCGGCGCCGCGATTATCCCGCCTGGCGGAGGGCGGCGAGCAGCTCGTGCTCGCGCCCGGCGCTGAGGCCGGCTCTTCTGGGCCGGTCCAGGCCCTGCTCGCGTTCCCAGGCTAGGACCCCGGCCAGTAGGTCGGTCCTGGGTCTGTGCCGCAGCCCGGCCGCCCGCGCGGCCGCGCCGCTGCGCGCGCTGAAGCCTTCCCAGCCGGGCTCGGCTATCCACATCGCCAGCGATTCCTGGCCCATAAACTGCTCCACCTTCTGCTCGGTCAGCCAGGCCGGATCCGCCAGGATCACCGGGCCGGTGTGCCCGCCCATCGTGCGGGACTCCTCGATCCAGGTGCCGAACGAGACCACTGGCCCCACCGCGTCATAGGTTCCCGTGACGCCGGCCTCCGCGCCGCCCAGCAGCCAGGCGGCCAGATCACGGACATCCACCACCTGCGTCGGCGTCTCCAGGGCGTCAGGCACGAGCATCGGCCCGAGCGGGTCACGGGCGGCCCGCGCGACCCAGTAGCCGGAGCGCCCGGAGTGATCGCCCGGTCCGCCGATCAGCCCGGCTCGCGCGATCAGCAGCCGGTCCCCGGCCGCCGCCGCCGATGCCCGCTCGCAGGCCACCTTGGCCTCGCCGTACTGCTCGGGCCCGGCCTCGTCGCGGTCGGTCGCGGCCAGCAGCGGCGTACTTTCATCAGCCCCGATCACCGCGTGGGAGGCGTAGACGCTGCCGGAGGATACATAGGTCCAGTGCGCGGCCCGTCCGGCCAGCGCGGCCAGCGCGCTCCTGACGAACCCTGGCTGCCATGACACCTCGATCACCGCGTCCCAGTCACGGTCGCTGACCTGGTCATAAGCTCCCGGTTCGCGCCGGTCGGCGGTCGCCGGGACCGCGCCGGCCGCGATCGCGCCGCTTTCCCCGCGGGCCAGACATGTCACCGCGTGCCCGCGCTCGAGCGCCTGCCGGGAGATCTCGCGGCCCAGCCACGCCGTACCACCAAGCACCAGAACGTCCATGCCCTTAGTTCAGCATCTCGCACCCGGCCGCGGCAGCCCCGTTCACGTTCGGCGAAGTCCGGCCGGCCGTGGCACCGGCGGGTCATCCCGCGGCGGATCGGGCATGATATCCCGGTGACATTAAATCCCTCAGGTCAGTACGCGGACGACAGGAACCTCCGCGCTCGGCAGCGGCTGTGGCGGTACCAGAGCCCGTATTTCGACATCGTGGGGTGGGTCCTGGACCTGGCCCGCCTGTCACCGGGTATGCGGGTGCTTGACGTCGGCTGCGGTAACGGCGAGTACCTGCACAGGCTGCGGGATTATCAGGTGCGGGCCGTCGGATGCGACCTGTCGATGGGGATGCTCCGGGCGGCATCGCACCCGGCGCTGGTCAATGCCGATGCGGCCGCCCTGCCGCTGGCCGATGGCGTGGTTGATGTCGTGCTGGCCATCCACATGCTCTACCACGTGCCGGACAGGGATTCCGCCGTGCGCGAGCTGCGGCGTGTCCTGGCCGCGGGCGGCATCTGCATTGCCGTGACCAACGGGGGCCAGCACACCCGTTCCCTGCGCGCCCTGGTCGAGCGCGCCGTCCGGGACCAGACCCCGGGATGGCGGATGCGCGCCGCCACCCACGCGTTCTCGGCCGAGAACGCGCCCGCGCAGCTAGGCACCGCCTTTGATTCCGTCACCTGCGTCCGTCCCGCCAGCAACGCCCCTGTCGTCATCCGCGACGCCGCGCTGGCCGCGGGCTATGTCGCCAGCTTGGCCGACCACTACCAGGACGAGGTCGCCCGGCCCTGGGATGATGTCGTCGAGGCCGTACGCCAGCAGGTGCAGGCGGTGATCGACGACCGGGGAGCCTTCGTCACCTCCGGTGACCTGGCCGGCTTCCTCTGCCGGTAACCGTCAGGCCCGGCCGGGACCTCGACATCACCGCGGCGCGGATGAAAGAGTCAGGAAGGCTTGAGTGACCACTCAGCCGGTCTCCAGGCCGGCTTGGCAGATTCTTCTCAGGTTCGAGCTACCCACGACGGGGCGAGCCCAGGCCGGCGCAGGAAGGTTGGGATCGTGTTTGACAAGGTGACCATCACGTACCGGGGAGCCACGTACGAGATCGGGCGCGGGCGTGACTTCTACGGGATCTGGACCGTGGGCGCCCCGCGCTCGCATCCGCTGCAGTGGTGGCCGGAAACCGCAGAAGGCTGGTCCGCGGCCTGGTCGAGGTTCACCGCGATCGAGGTGCCTGGCACGATCGTCCCGGTCGGCCGCCGGACACCCCCGGTTGCCCGCAGCGACGCCCCGGCCGCCGCGGCCGCCGCCCCGCTCGCCGAGCAGTCTGCGGGCGGCCCGGGCGGACCGGGGCAGGGTCCGGGCACGGCCGTGATCGAGGACAGGGCGGCCCCGTACGCCCCGTACGCGCCCGGGGCTCCGTTCGCGCAGGAAGCCCCGTTCACGCCGGGGAGTCCGTTCGGCCGGGAATCTTCATCCGGCCCGGGAGCCTCGCGTGTCAGCACGCGGACCGGGACCATGGCCGCCGCCGCGTTGCTGGCGGCGGGGGTGATTCTCGGCATCGCCGGGCTTTTCCCCGGCTATCTGGCCGGGTCGAGCCTGGTCTCCCAGGGCGCCCAGGTCGTTCCGCACGCGATCTACCTGGCGGTGTGGACGGCGAGTGCCGTGCTCATCGTGCTCGGCGGCGTCCGGCTGCGGCTGGGCGCCCTGCTGGCGGCCGGGATGAGCGTGGTCACGTTTGGCTTGTTCTTCGCGGACGCGGGCACCGCCATCGCCGCCGCCGGGCAGGTAGGCGGCTGGGGCCTGTGGCTTTCGCTGGCCGGCTGGCTGGCGTGCGCCGCGGGATCGGCGCTGGCCCTGCTGCTGCGGCCCGCTGACGGACGCAGCCCGGCGGCCAGGTCGCTGCACCGGCCGCGCGGTGCCTCGATGGGCCCGGCCGTGCTGCTGGTGCTGGCCGGGTTCGGGGCGGCCGCCGCGTTCGCTCCGGCGTGGGACAGTTACCTCCTGCGGACCGCGGCCGGGCTGACGCGATCCCTGACGGCGGGCAACGCCTTCTCCAACCCTGGCCTGGTGATCGCCGGGGACGTGGCGGTCATGGTCGCCCTTGGCGCCGTCGTGATCGTGGCTGCGCTGTGGCGCCCGGCCCGGCACGGGGCGGTGCTGCTCGCGGGGGCCGCCGTTCCGATGGTGGCCCAGGCCATCTCGGCTGCGATCCAGGTCGGCGGCGGTGCCTCGCCCGCTCAGTTCGGCATCACGCCCGCGGAGGCTTCTCAGCTTGGCCTCACGATCGCGGCCGGCGTCACGCCAGACTTCTGGATCTACTGCGGATTCCTTCTCGTGCTTGTCGTCTCGTGCGCATGGATGCTCTTCACGCCGCACGAGACGGCCGGACCGGTCTACGCTCGCCCGGCGGGTCCGGACGCCTTCCCGTGGACCGCGGGCCCGCCCGCCACCGGCACGCCCGCCAGTGGGACGACGGTCGAGGAGGACAGCCTCCCGTCACAGCCTGAGACGGGAGCCGACGATAACGACAGCGCGTAACGCCTAGTGTTTATGCAAAAGTCGCGTTAGGCAAAGAACCTGCTAGGGCTGATGCCCGTGCTACCTGCACCGATCGCTCGCGAGCCGATCCTGGTCTACGTGACTGCCGGGATCGCCCGCGATGATCAGGGTCGGAGCGGTGATCGCGGCCAGGCCCTCGCGCGCGGACGCCGGGGGATCGCTCGCCTCGGCGCTCAGGGTGGTCACGGCCCAGTCGAACGAGAGCGGTCCGGAAGGCCGGGACGGAGTCCGGTCTACCCGTGGCCACGGCGGGGGTCAGGAGGTACCGGGGCGGGCGAGGGCAGCGAGGCGGGTGGCGGCGCGGGCGGGGGTGGGGCGGGCGGGGCCAGGCTGGCCACAGCTGTTCATGGTGCGGCTTCGGTGGGGCTGGAGCGGATGGCGGCCAAGATGGCGAGGATGGTGCCGGCGGCGGCGCGAGGCGTGGTGCTGGCGGGGGGCGTCCAGGTGCAGGTGCAGTCGATCCGCAAGCCGGGGCCGGTACCGGGGCTGATGACGATGGTGGCTGGGCCGGGCACGTCGCCGGGTTCCTCGATGGTCAGGGTGGGGGTGCCGTACTGGGGGGTCAGGCGGCAGGGGATGCCCTCGATGGTGAGGGTGGCGGCGATCGCGTGCAGGTACTGGCGGGCCTGCTGGTGGTCGGGGGGTGCTGGCCGGGGAGGGTGGCCGGGGCCGGTGGTCATGCCGGGTGGTTCCTTCCGTGGCTGGGACTGGCGGGCGCGGAGTGCTTATCCAGGTCAACCGCATTGCCTGCCTGGATTTCCGTCCCGCACGGCCGGTGCTGCTGACCGGTGCGCCTGCCCGGCGCCTAGGCGCTGGGCGAGTTCGGTGTCGATGGCGCTCATGTGCGCCGTGATCATCACGCGGGCCGGTGATCCGGGCTGGGTCAGGGCCAGGCTGACGGCGAGGTCGCGTCGTGCCCTGTCCAGTTCGCGGGCGGTCAGCTGGCTGACGTCGTGGTCACGCACGGCCGGTGAGCCTGGCGCGGTCGTCCTGCTCGGCTAGAACCTCGTCTAGCTTGGCGCGCAGGTCGGCCTGGACCGGGGCGTCGGCCGCGATGCCCTTGATGGCGTGTTCGAGTTCGCGGCGGTAGCCATTGAGTTCGTAGGTGGTCAGTGCGTGGACCGGGTGGGCGGGCTGGCGGGCGGCCGGGGGTCCAGCGGGGGCCGGGGGCTGGTGCGCGGAGGGCTGGTCGTGGTGGTTCACGGGGCGGTCTCCCTGGGGACGGGGCGGGTGAAGTAGTCGGCTCGGATCAGCTCGCGCAGCGCGCCGGGGGTGAGGGCCTCAAGGACGGCGGCGGGGTCGTCTCGCCGTTCGGCCCGGTAGGGGTGCGCGGTGCCGGGAGCGCGGGTGATCAGGTACGCGCTGCCCCAGTCTTCGCAGAGCATCCCGTAGCTGTCGGTTTCCGCGATGTCGGGCATGGTCCCTCCTCTGGCTCAGGGGGCGCGCCCGGGGGTGATGATCCCAAGTCCCCGGGCACGCATGACAAGCATCGGGCGGTGGCGTACCGTGCGCATTAGGTCACGCGCGTTGGTAGGAGCCCTGGGCTGTCTGGTAAGTGCCCGGCTCGCGGTGTGAGGGGGTGTGAGCAGGTGTCGTCAGGGCGTGAGCGGGAC
>JBEKGC010000376.1:0-6759 GCA_050013055.1 Streptosporangiaceae bacterium | reverse complement strand
GTCCGGCTGCCGTCAGCCCAGATGAGTATCTTGAGCGGCAGGTCCAGAGCCGCGAGCGGCGCGGCATCCATGACCGGCGTGCCGGCCGCCGGGTTGCCAAAGATGACCAGCGTGGTCTCGCGCAACCGCAACCCGGCCTCGCGAGCCAGGTCGCTCTGGTCTATGACCGCGAAGACCTTCATTCCCTTCGCGGACAAGATTCCGGTCAGCCGCGAAACCGTGGCCGCGACCGATCGCGGGCTGAGCTTAGTGGTGACCTGAGTCTCGGTCCAGTCGGTCATATCCAAGTCCCCTCTCATTAGTCAGCGCGCACCTGTACTGGATCCTGCCAAGCCCGGCCTCAGCCGCGGTCAGTCGCCAGGACGCCCAACGCGCCGTTCTGCGAGTCTAGGGAGACGGATCACGCCCTGGTCCGGGATGACCCCGGCGTTGATCTTCTCAGTGTCACGTGCGGCGGCAGTAGCTGCCCGCGGGCGAGGAGGACCACCGTCTTGGCCGCGATATCGGATCAGGGCCGGAGAACACGGGGGCCGCAGGCCAGGGATAATTAGCTTCTGATTTCGGCGGTAACGATCCGCAATCGCTGGCGGGGCAGGCGGGGGCGGGGCGGGAGGTTCGGGTGGGGCGGGGCACGGGTGAACGGGGCTGCCGGCAGGCCAGGCGGATAGCTCCGCGGCAGCCCGACAGGGTGGTCGTCAGCAGCATCCCGGTGATCGGCGCGAGCGCTATGAACGCCGAGAACGCCTTTGTTGCTGAAGTCGGCGACGGTGCTTGTGATGCCTTGCGCGGTGGAGCAGGCCAGCAGCGTGGCATCAGTCATCTGACCGTGCCATTCTGGCCACCCGTCGCGGGAAGCGCGGGCCGCGGGCGGGAATGCCAGGGTACAGACCAGGGTGTTGACGGGCGCGGTGAGACGGCCCCGGGCGTGATCGTAGGTAGGACTTGGCCGGCGGGCCGCACCCGCGACGTCACCGAGAGGCGGTCATCCGATGCGTCCTGACATCAGGCCTGGCGGCATCTTCCCTGATTACAACCTCCCTGACCACACCGGCACGGTGCGTACGCTCAGCGAGCTCCAGGGCCGCGATCCGCTGATCCTCACCCTGGCGCGGGGCAACTACTGCCCTAAAGAGCACCAGCAGCACCTCGAGCTGGCGGCCAACTACCCGAAGGTCGCGGTGGCCTACACCCAGATCGCCACCATCGTCACCGACGACCATCACACCGTGCAAGAGTTCCGCGCGTCGGTCGGCGCCCAGTGGACCTTCCTGTCCGATCCCGGCCGGACCGTCCAGCAGGACCTCGACATCGCCGAGTACACCGACCCCGAGCACAACCCCATGATCCCGCACACCTTGGTGCTCAAGCCGGGGCTGGTCGTTCACAGTGTCTACAACGGTTACTGGTTCTGGGGCCGCCCCTCGTTCTACGACCTGTGGCATGACCTGCGGGCCGCCACGAGCGAGATCCGCCCGGACTGGGATCTGAGCTCCCCGGGGCTCCGCGAGGCCTGGGACGCGGGGGACTACTCGAAGTTTCACGGCTGGGACCGGCGGTCCCCCGGGTCGGTGCCGACATCGTATACGTGACACGGAGAGGACGAAGGCAGTGACAACGCCGGTATGCGAGATGCTCGGGATTGAACACCCGATTGTCCAGGCACCCATGGCCGCCATTCCCGGGCTGGCCGCGGCGGTCTCGAATGCCGGGGCGCTCGGGATGGTGACGCTTACGTGGTCCGATGACGCCGGAGCTGTCGTCCGTGATACGGCGGCCCTGACCGAACGGCCGTTCGGAGGCAACCTCGTTCTCACCGAAGACCAGCACCGTCGCCTTGACCAGGCCCTTGCGGCCGGCTTGCGGGTCGTCTCGTTCATGTGGGGAGATCCCAGCGGCTACATCGAGCCTGTGCACGCCGCCGGGGGAGTCGTCCTGCACACGGTCGGGAACGCCGAGGAGGCACGGCGGGCAGTCGCCTCCGGCGTGGACGTGGTCGTCGCGCAGGGCTGGGAGGCCGGCGGGCACGTGTGGGGCACCATCGCGACCCTGCCGCTGGTGCCCGCTGTGGTGGACGCGGTGGCGCCGGTGCCGGTCATTGCGGCTGGCGGGATCGGTGACGCTCGCGGCGTCGCGGCGGTGCTGGCGCTGGGTGCCCAGGCCGCGTGGCTAGGCACCAGGTTCCTGATGGCTGAGGAGATGCCGATCCACCAGGACTACCGGCGTGCGCTGATAGCCGCGGCCGAGACCGATCCGCAGTTGTATGCCGACCTGTACGAGGTCGGGTGGCCCGACTCTCCGCACCGCGCGCTCCGCAACTCGACGGCCAGGGCGTGGGAGGCCGCGGGCCGCCCCCCGCTCGCGCAGCGTCCCGGCCAGGGCGACGTGATCGCGCACTTCGCCTCCGGCGAAGCCATCGTTCGTTACGAGCCGGCGCCGCCGATGGCCGGGACCACTGGCGAGATCGAAGCGCTCTCGATGTGGGCCGGACAGGACGTCGCACTCGTGCGGAAGTCACAGTCAGCGGCGGACATCGTGACCGAGCTCACCTCCCGCCTGTAACCCAAGGAGATGCCGACATGCCGAGCCAGGCCATGCAGGACGCGATCGACGTCGTCAGGGACCAGCAGAAGGCCAGTGCCAGCCAGGCCCCGCCGGCGCTGGAAAAGCGCCGCGCTGACTTCGCCCCCGCCGGCCGCCTTCATCCGGTGCCCGACGACGTGCTGGTGACGGAGGTGACCGCCGCCGGGGTGCCGGCCCACTGGCTGGCCGCCCCGGCCGCGGACACCGGACGGGTGCTCCTGTTCCTGCACGGCGGAGGTTACCAGCTCGGGTCGCTGCGCAGCGACGGCGAGCTGGCCGCCCGGCTGGGACGGGCGAGCGGGATGCGGGTGCTGTTCCCCGAATACCGGCTGGCCCCCGAGCATCCCTTTCCCGCCGCCATCGACGACGTCCTGGCCGCGTGGCGCTGGCTCCGCACCGACCAGGACCTGAGCGCACGATCGATAGCGGTGGCCGGCGACTCGGCCGGCGGAGGGCTCGCCGTCGCCCTGCTCGTGGCCACGCGGGACGCCGGGGAGGCCCTGCCCGCGGCCGCCGCACTGATGTCCCCGACGGTGGACCTGACCAGCTCGGGGGTCTCGATGACCGAGCGCGCCGATCAGGATCCGTTCTCCACCCCCGCCATGCTCCGTCAGTTCGCCGCCGGCTACCTGGCCGGGGCAGACCCCACGACACCCCTGGCCTCGCCGCTGTTCGCCGCACTGTCCGGGCTGCCGCCGCTGCTCATCCAGGTAGGCACCGCCGACCTGCTGCTCAGCGATTCCGAGCGCCTGGCCACAGCCGCAGCCGGAGCCGGGGTCGACGTCACCCTGGAGATCGGCGAGGGCCTGCCCCACGTCTACCCGATCATGCTCGGCACCCCCGAGGCCGCCGAGGCCACCGAGCACATCGGGAAGTTCCTGCGGACCTGGGTTCGCTAGCCAGGCAGCTCGCAGCCGTCGGGCGGCTACCTCCAGGGCAGCGAAGCGATCAGGCCCCGCCGATCAATGAGCGCGCCTCGGCCGGGCCGACGACGAGATCGTGAAGGTCGCCGCCCACCTCGAGCCGGCCAGACTGTTCGATCCCGCCCACCCTCACCGGCTCGAAGCCCGCCGTTCGGATCAGCCGCTCGATTTCCTGGCCGGCCCGGTCGTCGTCGGTCGCGTAGAACAGGACCGCCGGTTCCGGTGACCGGTGGCCAGCGGACTCGAAGAGATCGCCCGACAGGCTTCCGAACGCCATGGCCAAGCGAGCCCCGGCCGGCAACCACCCGGCTACGACCTTGCCAGAGGATTGGCCTTCCGGCAGGAGACGCGAGATGTTACCTTGTGCGTCGGCGCTGACCGGGTTGCTCGGAACGACCACGAGCTTGCCGGTCAGCGAGTCGGCGATCTCCGCTATGACGGCCTTCAGCACGCCAAACCGCAGCGCGAGGACGACGGCACCGGCGCCCCGCAACGCGTCGCGGTTATCGGCGGCGACGACCGCAGCGGAACCGATCTCTGCGGCCAGCCTTCGGGCCGACTCATGGTCGGCGCTTGAGAGCCGCAGGGTCTCGCCGCCTGAGGCGAGCTGACGGGCGATGACCGATCCGATCCCCCCGGTGCCGATGACGGCGGTGGTCATGACTCCCCGCGAGAGGTACCCGACGGCCAGTGAGCGGGTGACCAGTCACCGTCTGGGTCGGTGGTCTGCCCCACTTCGATCAGGTGACCGTCGGGATCGCGGATGTAGCAGCGGATCTCGTACTTGTGCTGTTTCGGCGGCGTGAGGAAATGAGCACCCCGGGCGCTCCATTCGGCGTACACGGCCTCGATGTCTTTCACCCGGATATTGAGGAAGCTGCTGACCCGGTCGGGATCGCGCGGCGTCTCCAGGGTGACCGCGGGCTTGTCGTCGGTCGGGCCTCCCCCGGTATTGATGATGATCCAGCTGTTGGACAGCGCGACATAAGTCAGCCCTCCGGGACCGGAGAAGGCCACCCTGCCGCCGAGCACTTCGGTGTAGAAGCGCCGGGAGCGCTCGACATCCGCCGAGACGATGAAGTGGGCCAGCACGATTCCTTCTGGGGGCGGTGGGAACTCGGCCATCTGGTACCTCCACTGGTTAGGTCTCACATCCCGCCGACGCCGGTGTGCGCCGGCACAGCTGCTACTGCTGGTACTGCTCCAGCATCGCCGGCCGGCGGGCTCGTCGCGCCCGTGACATCCCTGGCCTTACCCCTGGTCTGCGAGACGGCGGAGAGGGGCGCCGCTGTGAGAAGGTGAGCTTGTGGTGACTTCGGGGCAGCGGGTTGGCACTCTGCTGTCGGTCAATGTGGGGATGCCGCGGGACGTGACCTGGCACGGCAGGACCGTGCACACGGCGGTGTGGAAGAAGCCGGTCGCCGGGCCGCAGCTGGTGCGGCGGCTCAATATCGACGGTGACGGGCAGGGTGATCTGGCCGGGCACGGCGGCGAGCAGCGGGCGGTGTTCGTCTACCAGATCGAGTCCTACCGGTACTGGCAGGAACAGCTGAAACGGGATGACTTCAGCTACGGGCAGTTCGGGGAGAACTTCACCCTGCAGGGACTGGCCGACGACCAGGTGTGCATCGGCGACAGGTACCAGATCGGCGGCGCGGTTTTCGAGGTAACCCAGCCGCGGGTCACCTGCTACCGGGTCGGCATCCGGATGGATGATCCCCGGATGCCCGCGCTGCTGGTTTCCCACCACCGGCCCGGATTCTATTTCCGCGTGCTGACCGAGGGCACGGTGCAGGCCGGGCAGGAGATCATCAAGCTTGACTCCGGCCCGGAAGCCATGACGGTCGCGGAGCTGGACGCCCTGCTGTACCTGCCCGGGCATCCCCGGCAGCAGCTGCTGCGCGCGCTGCGTATCCCGGCGCTCAGCGGCGGGTGGAAGGCCTCGTTCCAGGAGATGCTCGACCAGACCGGGCAGGCGGCCGGCAACGCGGGCCTGACCGAAGCGAGCCCGCCGCCGGCCTGGCCCGGGTTCCGGCCGCTCGCCGTGACCGGAACCGGCCGGGAGAGCGAGACGGTGATCTCGTTTCAGCTGGCCGATCCCGGGGGCGGCAGCCTGCCGCCCGCCCTGCCCGGACAGTTCCTGACCGTGCGCCTGCACCCTGACCCGGCCCAGCCGCCGCTGCTGCGCAGCTACTCGCTGTCGGGACCCCCGGGCGCCCGCGACTACCGCATCAGTGTCAAGCGGGAGGAGCATGGCGCCGCCAGCCAGTTCCTGCACACCCGGGTGCGGGCGGGTGACCTGCTGGAGACAGCCGCGCCGCGCGGCACCTTCACCTTGCGCCCGGGCCAGGCGCCGGTTCTGCTGATCAGCGCGGGTGTCGGCGCGACACCGGTGCTGGCCATGCTGCACGCGCTGGCCGCGGCCCGGTCCACCAGGGACATCTGGTGGCTGCACGGCGCGCGCCGCCGCGCCGATGAGCCGTTCGCGGCCGAATCCCGCGCCCTGCTGGCCGCGCTGCCCGGCGCGCACCGGCACATCTGCTACAGCAGTCCGGGCCCTGATGACATCCAGGGCCGCGACTACGACACGGCGGGACGCCTGTCGGCGCCGGTCCTGGCCGCCCTGGACCTGCCCCGCGACGCCGATGCTTACCTGTGCGGACCCCCCGCGTTCATGGCGGACGTGTCCGCCGCCCTGGCCGCGGGCGGTATTCAGGCGGCCAGCATCCGCACCGAGGTCTTCGGCGCAGGGCCCGCGCTGACCCCCGGCATCGCAGCCGCGGCCGCAGGCCGGCCGCACCCGCCCGCCGGCCAGCCAGGCAGCGGCCCCCTGGTCGCGTTTGCGCGCAGCGACCTGAGCGCGCGCTGGGACCCCGGCTACGCCAGCCTGCTCGAGTTCGCCGAAGCCTGCGACGTGCCGGTGCGCTGGTCATGCCGCATCGGGGTGTGCCACACCTGCGAGACGGCGGTCATGTCAGGAACGGTCCGCTACGCCCCCGCACCGGTCGACGACCCCGCCGACGGCAGCGTGCTGATCTGCTGCTCGCAGCCACGCGACGACCTGGTCCTCGACCTGTGACCACCCCGCTACCTCCGGCTCATCGCCGGCCGTCGGCGGGGCCGGTTTCTAGGTCGCAGGTCGGGGGCGATCGAGGTTGACGGGCGGGAGATCTTCCACCTGCTGCTTGGTGATGTTGAGCTGGACGACGTCCACCACCCCGGTGACGGTGCCGATCGGGATGACCACGTCCTTGCG
>JBEKGC010000375.1:0-6762 GCA_050013055.1 Streptosporangiaceae bacterium | reverse complement strand
GGCTCACCGAGCACCAGCTTGCCCAGGTTGACCGGGTGCAGCCCGTCCGCGTCCTTGGCCGGGTCCATCCGGTTCAGCACCGCGTGGGCGTCCAGGCCGGCGGGCAGCGGCAGCTGGACGATGTACCCGGTGCAGGCCGGGTCGGCGTTCAGCTCGTCGACCACCGCTTCCACCTGCGCCTGGGTCGCGTCGGCGGGCAGGTCCCGGCGGATCGACGCGATCCCGACCTGAGCGCAGTCCCTGTGCTTGCCGTTCACGTAGGCGCGGCTGCCCGGATCATCGCCGACCAGCACCGTGCCGAGCCCGGGCAGGGTGTTGCGGGCGGCCAGCGCGGCCACCCGCTCGGTCAGCCCGGCCCGGATCTGCGCGGCGAGGGCCTTGCCGTCAAGTACCTGTGCGGTCACGCGTCGTCCCTTAGTGGTAGAAGTGCCGGACGCCGGTGAAGTACAGCGCGACGCCGGCCGCCTGCGCGGCGGTGACCGTCAGGTGATCGCGGATCGAGCCGCCCGGCTCGGCCACCGCGACCACGCCGGCCTGCGCCAGGATCTCGAATCCGTCGGCGAACGGGAAGTAGGCGTCGCTGGCCGCGACCGAGCCGGCCGCCCGGTCCCCCGCGCGCATCACCGCCAGGCGAGCGGAGTCCACCCGGTTGACCTGGCCCATGCCGACCCCGACCGAGGCCCCGCCGGACGCGAGCAAGATGGCGTTCGATTTGACCGAACGGCACGCCTTCCAGGCGAACGCCAGGTCGGCCAGCTGCGCCGCATCGGCCGCCGACCCCGCCTTGAGCTCCCAGTTCGCCGGATCGTCGCCTGGCTCGTCCACCCGGTCGGCGGACTGCCAGAGCATCCCGCCGCTGACCGGCCGCGCCTCCACCGCCGACAGCACAGGGGCCGGGCAGCGGAGCAGCCGGACGTTCTTGCTCGCGGACAGGATATCCAGCGCCTCGGCGTCGAAACCGGGCGCGATCACCACCTCGGTGAACACCTCGGCGATCTGCCGGGCCAGCGCCGCGGTCACCACCCCGTTGGCCGCGATGACCCCGCCGAACGCGGAGGCGGGATCGCAGGCGTGCGCCTTGGCGTGCGCGCCGGCCAGGTCGGCGCCGATGGCGATGCCGCACGGGTTGGAGTGCTTGATGATGGCCACGCACGGCTCGGCGAAGTCGTAGGCTGCCCGCCGGGCCGCGTCCGCGTCGACGTAGTTGTTATACGACATGGGCTTGCCGTGCAGCAGCTCGGCGGTGGCGATGCCGCCGCGGCTGCTGTCCCGGTACAGGGCCGCGCGCTGATGCGGGTTCTCGCCGTACCTGAGCACCTCGGCGCGCCGCCACAGGGCGCCCGCGACCGCAGGCCAGCCGGCCTCGCGGGCGGTCTCGTCCGGGGCGCCGGTGGTCGCGAACCACGATGCCACGGCCAGATCGTAGGCGGCGGTGTGCGCGAACGCCTCGGCCGCAAGCCGGCGGCGCGTGTCCAGCGTGAAACCGCCCGCGGCCTGCGCGGCCAGCACGTCGCCGTACCTGGACGGGTCGACGATCACGGCCACCGAGCCGTGATTCTTGGCCGCGGCCCGGACCATCGACGGGCCGCCGATGTCGATCTGCTCGACGCATTCGCCCGGCGAGGCCCCGGCGGCGACCGTCGCCTCGAACGGGTACAGGTTCGAGACGAGCAGCTGGAACGGCTCGATGCCGAGCTCGGCCAGCTGGGCCTCGTGCCGGGGGTTGGCGGTGTCCGCGAGCAGCCCGGCGTGCACCCGCGGGTGCAGGGTCTTCACCCGCCCGTCGAGGCACTCGGGGAACCCGGTGAGCTGCTCCACCGGCGTGACGGGGACCCCGGCGGCGCTGATCCTGGCCGCGGTGCTCCCGGTGGAGATGATCTCGACGCCGGCCGCGTGCAGCCCGGCGGCCAGCTCCTCCAGGCCGGTCTTATCGTAGACGCTGATCAGCGCGCGGCTGATCGGTATCTGAGTCAACTGCCGATCCTCACCTTCCGGCCCTGGACGGACCAGCCTTCGCGGACCATCCGGCCCACTGTGCTGACGAGCAAGGCCCGTTCGGCCACCTTGATCCGCTCGTGCAGCGTGACCTCGTCGTCGTCATCGGCGACCGGGACGCTGGCCTGCGCCACGATCGGCCCGGCGTCCACGCCGTCGTCGACGAGCAGGACGGTGCAGCCGGTGACCTTCACCCCGTGCGCCAGCGCGTCCCGCACGCCGTGTGTCCCGGGGAACGACGGTAGCAGCGCCGGGTGCGTGTTCACGCACCGGCCGCCGAACGCGTCGAGGAACGACTTGCCGACCAGTTTCATGAAACCAGCCAGCACCACCAGGTCGGGCCGGTACGAGGCGCAGGCGCCGGTGAGCGCCTGGTCCCACTCCGGCCGGCCGGGATAGTCGGCCAGCCGGACGGTGAAGACCGGCAGGCCGGCCCGCTCGGCGCGGGCCAGCCCGTTGATGGCGTCCCGGTCGGACCCGACCGCGACGACGGCGGCGCCGTAATCAGGCGCGCGGCACGCGTCGATCAGCGCCTGCAGGTTGGTCCCCTCGCCGGAGACCAGCACCACCAGCCTCGCGTCCACGATCTGTCTCCGTTCAATTTCTCCCGGCGCTCACTTCTCCCGGCGCTCACTTTCACGACCCTAGGGCACGTCCCGGGTGGTCGCCGAAGGGGGCACAATAGAAGCCGATGGCCAGATACCAGCCACCTGGCGGACGCGGGCCGCAACCGAGAGGGATGCCGCCGGCCCGGCAGTTGCCGCCTTCCGATCCCGCCACCAGGCAGCGTGCCCTGATGGGGCTGACGCTGGCCGCGCTGGCCATGATCGGCCTGGCGCTCGGACTCGGCAACCTGCACCGCGGCATCTTGGTGGCCGTGCTGTCGCTGCTGTTCGCCGCGACGGCGATCTGGCTCGGGGCCGGGGCCAACCGCCGGGCCAGGCGCGGCGGCACGGCGCGTCCCCGCGGCGGGACCAGCGGCATCGTGCTCGGCTGCCTCGCCGTGGCGTTCAGCGCGCTGTGGCTGCTTGTGCTTGCGGTGTTCTGGCCCCAGCTGAACACCTACTACAACTGCATGGCCGGCGCGAACACGGTGGCCGCGCAGCAGACCTGCCACACGCAGTTCACCAACTCGGTCGGCGGCGAGTTCAGCGTCCTGCAGGGCGGCGGCCGGTAGCTAGTCCGGGTCCTCTTCGTAGCCGGCCCACGGGTCCAGGTAAATCCGGTGACCTCCGGCATCGTCGGTCTCGTCGACGAGTCCGGGACGGAGCCCGGGACCGGGTCCGGGCGGCGGCGCGAGGCCGGCCGGCCGTTTGGTCGCGCGGCGCAGGATGAGCCAGTTCGCGGCGGCGGCGGCCAGCGCGGCGGTGACGCCGACCTCCAGGATGGCCACCAGGCCGACCTGGAATCCGGACGGGCCGACCGCGGCCAGGCGGCCGTCGCCGAGCGGGCCGCCGGAGAACGCGGCCGCCAGGCCGGCCAGCGCGCCGGCCGCCGCCCCCGCGGCGAAGCCCCACAGCGGAGCCGCCTCGAGGACCGGCGTGGGGGCGATCCGCACCGTCACCACCCCGGCGAACAGGCCCGCCAGGTACGGCATGGCCAGCACGAGCACCGGCACCCAGGCCGGGCCCTCGGGGCGGGGACCCGCAGGCAGCGCGGCGAGCATCGGGAAGGCAGGCACCGCGCCGAGCACAGAACCCGTGGGGGTGACCGCCGTCCCCGCGCCGAACGCGAAACCGGGGCCGAGGGTGTAGGCGATGGCCCAGATAATGGCGTTCGGCAGGTAGGCGAGCTGGGCCAGCAGCAGCAGCGCGGCCCCGCCCAGGCCGGGCCCGAGCGCGGTGCTGGCCGCCCTGACCTCGGGCAGGTGCACCGCCAGGGAGGCGGCGGCCAGCACCGCGCCCACCGCGCCCAAGATGCCGGCCGCGCCGAGCATGCCCATGACGATGGACCGGGGCCGGGCGGGCATCAGCCGCCCAAGCCGGGACCACGGGGCCAGCCCGCGGGCGGCACCGAGACCGCCCGCCACCAGGGCCAGCAGGAAGGCCGCGACGATCGCCTGCAGCAGCGAGGGGGCGGCCACCGCGGTCCGGCTCGCCACCGCCAGCGCCCCGGAGAGCAGAGCGTAAGGCAGCGCGAGCGCGAGCGCCGCATAGCCGACATGGCGCAGCCGGGTCACCGCGCCGACCCGCACCACCCACCGCCCGGCCAGCGCCAGCAGCGCCCCGGGCAGCAGCACCAGGCCGAGCGGGAGCATGCCGATCCGGCCGGCCCCCCGGACGGTAAAGCCGACGTGGTGCGCCACCAGCCACAGCAGGGCCGCGGTGCGCAGCACCCCGCCCAGCCCGGTGCCGATGCCGACGTGCGGTGCGGTGATCCAGCCGATCGCGGTCAGCGTGGTGAGCACGGCCAGCCCGGTGCCCGCGGCCGCGCAGGCCGCGATGCCCCCGGTGACGACAAGCGGCCGGGCGGGCTGGGTTCTCGGTGCGGACCCAGCGCCGCCCGCCGACCCGAGGGGGTCGGGAACCGGCGGTGCCTGGGCGGAAACACTCACGAACCCGATCCTGGCAACGATCGGCCCGCGACCCAAGCAGGCGCGCCGCCCGGCGGGCGGGGAAAACCGGCGAAAGGCCCCGCTTTACCTGGCTCGCATGATGTCGCGGACCAGGGCGGCCGTCTCACTCGGGGTCTTGCCGACGCGGACGCCTGCCTTCTCCAGGGCCTCCTTCTTGGCCTGCGCGGTACCCGAGGATCCCGAGATGATCGCGCCCGCGTGCCCCATCGTCTTGCCCTCGGGGGCAGTGAAACCGGCCACGTAGCCGACGACCGGCTTGGTCACGTGATGCTCGATGAAGGCCCCGGCCCGCTCCTCGGCGTCGCCGCCGATCTCGCCGATCATCACGATCGCGTCGGTGTCCGGGTCGGTCTCGAAGGCCTGCAGGCAGTCGATGTGGGTGGTGCCGATCACCGGGTCGCCGCCGATGCCGACGGCGGTGGAAAAGCCGACGTCACGCAGCTCGTACATCATCTGGTACGTCAGCGTGCCCGACTTGGACACCAGGCCGATCCGGCCGGGGGTAGTGATGTCCGCCGGGATGATGCCGGCGTTGGACTGGCCGGGGGAGGCGATGCCCGGGCAGTTCGGCCCGATGATCCTGGTCACGTTGCCTGCCGCGCTGGCGCGAGCCCAGAACTGCGCGGTGTCGTGCACGGGCACGCCCTCGGTGATCACGATGCACAGCGGTATCCGCGCCTCGATCGCCTCGATCACCGCGTCCTTGGTGCCGGAGGCCGGCACGAACACCACAGACACGTCCGCCCCGGTGGCCGCCATGGTCTCGGCGACCGTGCCGAACACGGGCACCTCGGCGCCGTTCAGCTCGATCTGCTGGCCCGCCTTGCGCGGGTTGGTGCCGCCGACCACGGTGGTCCCCGCGGCCACCATCCGGGCTCCGTGCCTGCGCCCCTCTGAGCCGGTGATGCCCTGAATCATGACCCGGCTCTGGCCGGTCAGGAAGATGGCCATCTCAGGCTCCCTTCGCCGCGAGTTCAGCGGCCCGGCGGGCCGCGCCGTCCATGGTCGCGACCTGCTCGACCACGCCAATCGCCGCCTCGTCCAGGATCCGCCTGCCCTCGTCGGCGTTGTTCCCGTCGAGCCTGACCACGATCGGGCGGTTCACCGGCTCTCCGCGCTCGGCCAGCATGCCGATCGCCGAGACGATACCGTCGGCCACCGCGTCGCAGGAGGTGATGCCGCCGAAGACGTTCACGAACACGCTGCGCACGCTGGGATCGGACAGCACGATCTCCAGGCCGTTCGCCATCACGTCGGCGGAGGCGCCGCCGCCGATATCGAGGAAGTTGGCCGGGCTGATCCCGCCGAGCGCCTGGCCGGCGTAGGCCACCACGTCCAGGGTGGACATGACCAGTCCGGCCCCGTTGCCGATGATGCCGACCGCGCCGTCCAGCTTGACGTAGTTGAGATGCTTTTCCCTGGCCCTGGCCTCGATCGGGTCGGTGTTGGTGATGTCGTCGAAGCGCGCGTGCTGCTGGCGGAACGAGGCGTTGTCATCCAGCGTCACCTTGCCGTCGACCGCGAGCACCTGGCCGTCCTCGGTCAGCGCCATCGGGTTCACCTCGACCAGCGTGGCGTCTTCGTCGGCGAACATCGCCCAGAGCCGTTCGGCCAAAAGGGCAGCACCCGCCGCGGCCTGCGCCGGGATCCGGCCCGCCGCGATGATCTCCGCGGCCTTGGCGCTGTCCACCCCGGCCAGCGGTGACACCGGGATCCTGGCCACCGCCTCCGGGCTGCTGTGCGCCACCTCTTCGATCTCCATGCCGCCCTGCACCGTGCAGATCGACAGGAAGGTGCGGTTGGCCCGGTCCAGCAGGAACGACAGGTAGTACTCGGCCGCGATGTCGACCGCCTGGGCGATCAGCACCGAATGCACGGTGTGGCCCTTGATGTCCATGCCGAGAATCTGGCTGGCCTTGGCGTACGCCTCGTCCGGGCCCTCGGCCAGCTTCACGCCGCCGGCCTTGCCGCGCCCGCCCGCCTTCACCTGGGCCTTCACCACGACCAGGGAGTGCCCGGAGGCGGCGAACTCCGCGGCGATCTCGCGCGCTTCTGAGGCCGTGTGGGCCACCTTGCCTGGTTGGACAGGGACGCCGTACTCGGCGAACAGTTCCTTCGCCTGATACTCAAACAGGTCCACGCTTAATCTCCACTATTTTCGCTGCTCATAAGCCTAACTTTCTGGTCGGTAA
>JBEKGC010000374.1:0-6794 GCA_050013055.1 Streptosporangiaceae bacterium | reverse complement strand
CCGATTTGTGCGGGCCGGCGCGGTCGTGCTCTTATGCACCCATGACTGAGCTGCGGGCCGCACCTGCCGACCTGGACACCTTGGGCGAGATCGAGCGCCAGGTGCTCTGGCTGTCCACCGCGATCGTGCACCACGCCAACCGGGTCAGGCCGAATGCCGGCGGGCTCAAGGTCGGCGGCCATCAGGCGTCCTCGGCGTCGATGGTCTCGATCATGACCTCGCTGTGGTTCCGCCATCTGCGCGCCACCGACCGGGTGTCGGTCAAGCCGCACGCCTCACCCGTGCTGCACGCGATCAACTACCTGCTCGGCGAGCTCGACGAGTCCTACCTGCCCACGCTGCGGGCCTTCGGCGGGCTGCAGAGTTACCCAAGCCGGGTCAAGGACCCCGATCCGGTGGACTACTCGACCGGATCAGTCGGTATCGGCGCGACCGCCCCGATCTGGGGCGCGGTGGCCCGCCGGTACCTCGGGAACCGCTTCGCCGGCGATGCTTCCCCGGCCGCGGGCCGCCAGTACTCGCTGCTTGGTGACGCCGAACTCGACGAGGGTGCCGTCTGGGAGGCCATCGTCGATCCCGGCGTGGCCGAGCTCGGCGAGGTCGTCTGGGTGGTGGACGTGAACCGGCAGTCGCTGGACCGGGTGGTACCAGCGATGGCCGCGGACCGGCTGCGGGGCATGTTCGAAGCGGCCGGCTGGCAGGTCATCACGCTGAAGTACGGGCGCCTGCTTGACGAGCTTTTCGCCCGGGCCGGCGGAGCGGCGCTGCGACGCCGGATCGACGCCATGCCCAACCCCGAATACCAGCGGCTGCTGCGCTGCGACGCGGCCGAACTGCGCCGCAGGCTCCCCGGCGACGACGCCTCGCTGGCGGAGCTGACCGCCGGGCTTGACGACACCGCGCTGACCCGGGCCATCCGCAACCTGGGCGGGCACGACCTGGTGGCGCTGGACGCGGCCTTCGACGCCGTCTGCGACGACCGGCCCACGATCATCCTGGCCTACACCATCAAGGGCTACGGCCTGGCCGTCGAGGGGCACCCGCAGAACCACTCGGCGCTGCTCACCACCGAGCAGATCACCGAGCTCGCGGCGCAGCTTGGCACCGATGCCGGCCAGCCGTGGCACCGCCCGGCGCCGGACAGCGCGGCCGGCCTGCTGTGCCAGCAGACGGCCGGGCGGCTCCGGCGGCCGCCGGTGCCGCCGCCGGTCCCGCCGGGGCTGCCCGCCGACCTCGGCCGCACGCCGACCGGGGTGGCCACCACCCAGGCGGCGCTGGGCCGGGCGCTGCTCGACCTGACCAGGGTGGCACCCGAGGCGGCCGGGCGGGTGGTGACCGTCAGCCCGGACGTCAGCTCGAGCACCAACCTGGGCGGCTGGGTGAACAAGGTCGGCGTGTGGTCGGCCCGCGAGCGGATGGACTGGTTCGCCGACGACGCCGAGACCATCTTGCACTGGCGGGAGAAGCCGACCGGGCAGCACATCGAGCTCGGTATCGCCGAAACCAACCTGGTCGGCCTGCTCGGCGAACTCGGCGCCAGCTGGAGCCGCTGGGGCCAGCCGCTGTTCCCGATCGGCGTCCTGTACGACCCGTTCGTGGAGCGCGCGCTTGAGCCATGGTCGTTCGGCATCTACGCGGGCGGCCAGTCGATCCTGGTGGGCACCCCGTCCGGGGTGAGCCTGGCTCCGGAAGGCGGCGCGCACCAGTCGATCACCACGCCGTCCATCGGGATCGAGCAGCCGGGCTGCGTCAGCTACGAACCTGCCTTCGCCATCGACACGGAATGGTGCCTGCTGGCCAGCCTGGCCCGGCTGGGCCGGCCCGGCGGCAGCTCGGCCTACCTGCGCCTGTCCACCCGCCCGGTCAGCCAGAAGCTGGCCGGCATCGGAGCAGATCCCGCGGTCAGGGAACGGCGCCGCCGGCAGGTGGTGGCCGGCGCCTACCTGCTGCGCCGCACCGAGCATCCCCGGGCCACCATCGCCGTGATGGGCGCGGTCGTGCCCGAGGCGCTGGCCGCTGCGGAGCGGCTCGAGGCGGTCGGCGTGCCCGCCGATGTGGTCGTCGTGACCAGCCCCGGCCTGTTGTTCCGGGCCCTGCGCGCGCGCCAGGGCCTGGACCTGGGGACCGGCGAACCGGCCTGGATCCTCGGTCAGGCGTTTCCGGCGGACCGCGCCGCCCCGCTGATCACGGTGCTGGACGGGCACCCGCACACGCTGGCCTTCCTGGCCACCATCAACCGCGTGCCGCACGCGGCGCTCGGGGTGGCGCAGTTCGGCCAGTCCGGCTCGATCGAGGACCTCTACCGTGACAACGGGATCGACACCGATTCCATCATCCGGGCCGCCCTCGACCTGGCCGGTTCCTGACCCCGTTACGAGCCGTGCGGCGCGGGCCGGATCAGGACGAGTGATTCGGCGTAGACGGTCACCATGCCCCGGTCACCGCGGACCGGGTCGTCGTCCAGCGAGACCTCGTACAGGCCGGTGTCCCAGCATTCCTGCATGGATCTGGCCATCAGGAATATCGTGCCCCGCCATCCGGCTTCGTAGCGCTGGCCGTTATTCCGGCAGATAAACGACTCTTTGAGCTGGACCCGGTCGAGTCTATTGAACGTCGGCCGCACGTAGGTCTGTCCATTTCGGTGCGTCACCTGGCACTGCCCGGGGATGCGCTTGAGGTCGGAGTTCACCCACGGCTGCGGTGATGAGCTACTGGCGTAAAGCTTCCTCCCGTCGTCCATCATGATGAGGTAGCTGCCCTTGGCGCGCATGTCATAAATGAAATCCTCAGGCGCGGGATGCGGGTAGATGACGGTGCCCTGACTGCGCGCCCGGTAGGTGGGCGGCTTTCCCGACTGGGCGCCGTTCCTGTCCCTGACCAGGACCCCGGTCTCCTGGTCGAGCGCACCCCAGAACGGCACCGCGAGCATCACGCGATCGCCTTCCCTGAACCCGCCGGCCACGGCTGCCTGCCTGGGTATCTGTACGGCACCGGGGTTTTCCGCAGCGGCCGGAGCCTCGACTCCCTGTGTCATTTCGCCGGTCACGCTCAGCTGATCGCCTGACCTGCTGCCTCGGGCGGAGCCGCGCATCAGCTTTAGCATTTTTCCCGGTTTGCCTTTCATTCCAATCTCCTGGGTTACCGCTGAATGCTCTCGTGTACCGTGACTTATAGTAACCCATCACGCACATCTAGTTATGCGGGGTGCGGAATTAGACGTATTTGCCCGATAAGGTGGGTAAGACCCGGCTGTCCCCGTACTGACGATTCGAAGGAGCCACACCATGCAGCTGAGCGCGCGAAACCAGATCCCGGCCCGGGTCACCGCCGTCAACTACGGCGAGGCCATCGCCAACGTCGAGCTGGACGCCAGCGGCTCCCGTCTGGTGTCCTCGATCACGGTCGAGGCGGCCAAGCAGCTCGGCCTGACCGAAGGCAAAGAGGTCATCGTGATCATCAAAGCCTCGGACGTGATCCTGGCGACCGACGACTGACGTCGCCCGGTGTGATCCCGCCGCCGCACGTATACTGCAGGCCGGCCGGCCGTCAGGTGCCGGGGTTCGGGCCAGCAGGAAGGACGCGCCGGGTATGGACAGCGATACGGTCATCCGCCTGCGGCGGGTCGTGCTGCAGCTGGCCCGGCAGCTCAACGCCGCCTCCCGGGAGGAGGGGCTCACCCCCACGCAGGCGTCCGTGCTCGGCATCACCGTCGGCCGGGGGCCGCTGAGCCTGGCCGAGCTGACCGAGATTGAGGGCATCAACCCGACGATGCTGTCCCGGGTGATCGGCAAGCTCGATGCTTTCGGGCTGATAAAGCGGCTCCGCGATCCCGAGGATTTCCGCGCCGCCCGAGTCGAGGCGACACCAGAAGGCCAGCTCAGGCACAAAAGGATCGCCGCGCAAAGAAGCGCGATTATCTCCGAATGCGTGGACGGCCTGCCCGCCGATCAGCAGGCCGCCCTCGTCGCCGCGCTGCCCGCGTTCGAAACCCTGGCCGAGGCCCTCCGGGCCACGGTGTCTCGCGGCGGCCGCCCGCTCCCCGACGACCCCCCCGCACCCGCCTAGCCCCCCGCGCCCGGCGCCGTGCGCATTACCGCCACAGCGAGGCCTGTCCGGGCCAGCGTGCTGTCCGAATCCCGCCAGCGAACGTCACCTGACCTCCCTACGCTGGAGGAAGAAAACGACCCGCTGAAGCGAGGAATAGAAAAAATGAACGTCTACACGACGATGCCGAGCCCGGTCGGTGAGCTGCTCCTGGCCGGCCGCCAGGCGCAGACCGGGCGGGACAGCATCGCCCTGACCCAGGTATCGATGCCCCGCTGGCGGAACGCGTCGGCCGTACCCGGCCACTGGCGCCTCGCCCCGGCGGCGTTCGCCGAGGTGACCAGGCAGCTCACCGACTACTTCGCCGGTCAGCGGCGTGTGTTCGACCTCGAGCTCGCCCCGGCCGGAACCGAGTTCCAGCAGCTGGTCTGGCGGGCCCTGGACGCCATCGGTTACGGCACGACCACGACGTATGGCGCGCTGGCCGGACGGCTCGGCGTCCCGCGCGGCCGGATCCAGGCCGTCGGGGCGGCGATCGGCGCGAACCCGCTGGCGATCGTCCGCCCGTGCCACCGCGTCATCGGCGCGGACGGCACGATGAGGGGCTACGCCGGCGGAGTGGAGCGCAAGCAGCAGCTGCTGGCCCTCGAAGGTGCCGCGCTGCCGCTGCTCGTCTGAAGAAGACGTCTGGCCGCCGTCGCGCCCCCGCTCAGGTCTTCCCGATGCCTGAAACGGGCCGGTTTATCCTCACGCCGGGAACGGTATGAGTCAGGCTGCTTAGCTCTGCCGTGCAGTGCCGCGCTCGCAGACGACCTAAGGGAGAACGAATCGCCATGACCGACTACGACCCGAGAACCGCCACCGGAATTCCCACCGAGCCGGTCGGTTCGCTACCGCGCCCGAGCTGGCTGCAGCAGGCCTACGCGCACTACGACGCGGGGGAGATCACCCGCGATCAGCTGGAGACGGAGCAGGACAAGGCCGTGAAGGACTCGATCGAGCACCTGGAGCGGACCGGGGCGCCGATCATCTCCGACGGCGAGCAGCGCTGGTCCAGCTTCGCGACTTACGCCATCACCGACACGCTGGCCGGTACCGGGCTGGCTGACCACCTGGCCGGGACAGGCGGTCAGTACTTCGCCATCTTCGCCGACGGGCACCGGCGCCAGCTGCCCCGGCTGACCGGCGGTCCGTTCCGGTACAAGACCTACGCCGCTGACACTCTGGCCAAGTCCCTGCCGATGGCCCACACGCCGATGAAGCAGGCCGTGATCGCCCCGTCTATGCTGGCGCTGCTGTACCCCCTGGATGAGGAGCTCCCCGGCTACACCCAGGCTCAGTTCGAGGATGACCTGGTCGCGGAATGCGAGAAGGACATCAGGCAGGCCTTCGCGGCCGGCGCGGCGCGGGTGTCCGTGGACTTCACCGAGGGACGGCTGGCCACCCGCAACGACCCGCGGAACCCCTGGACCGGCCGGAACATGCTGCCGCACTTCATCGAGCTGAACAACCGGGTGATGGAGCGGTTCAGCGCGCAGGAGCGGGTCAGGATCGGCATTCACACCTGCCCGGGCGGTGACCGCGATTCCGTGCACAGCGCCGACGTGCCTTACAGCGACCTGCTGCCGTCGATGTTCGGCATCAACGCGGGCTACTTCCTGATCCAGCTGGCCAGCGAACGGGACAAGGACCCGGTGTACCAGCTGATCGGGGAGCACTTGCGCTCCGACGCGGACGGCGTCGCCCAGATGGCTTACGTCGGTGTCATCAACCCGCTGAACCCGCGGGTGGAAAGCCCGGAAGAGGTCCGCGACGCCCTGATCCGGGCGGCCAATTTCATCCCGAAGGAGCAGCTCGGCAGCACCGACGACTGCGGCTTCTCGCCGTTCAGCATCGACGAGAAGCCCAGCCACGGGTCACCGGACTTCGCCCGTGACACCGCCTGGCAGAAGATCAGGAACCGGGTGGAGGGGACCAAGCTAGCCGCGGAGAAGCTCGGCATCGGCTGATCTGCTTCCCCACACCCCGGGCGCGTCCGGGTTGACGATCAGGACGTTGCTCCGGGTGTGCCGCCATAGCTCACGGCTGGCGCTGCCGTCCATCAGGGCCGGCAGCCCGCCGTGGGTGGGCGCGCCGATCACGATCGTGCTGGCCCCGATGGTGTTGGCGTACGCCGCGACCATCCGGCCCGCGGTGCCGTGATCGGGGGCGTGCAGCAAGATCTGGCCCTCGGCGGGGACGTGATGGGCGGCCAGCCGGTCCAGATGGTTCCTGACCACGGCTCGGGCCGCCTCGGTGTCCTCACCGCTGGTGCCGCCGTCACCCGCGGTGATGTCTTCCTGGGTGTGCACGACGTGCACCACGCCGCCGATCGTCGTCGCGAGCCGGGCCGCGGCTTCTGTGACCAGGGCGGCCACCGGTGAGCTGTCGATGGCGGCGAGGACGACGCCACCCCGGCGACCCTGGCGACCCCCGTGGCCGTCGGCCCCCGCCTCAGGCGAGCCCGTCGTGCCCGCCACCGGCACAAGCGCGGCCACCGGCGCGGGCATCGGCGCAGGCGCGGGCACGGTGGCGCTGACCTGCTCGGCCTGGACTCGTTCGGACTCCGTGAGCAGGCGGTGGCCGGTCGACAAGATCACCATCCCGAAGACGATGGCGCCCGCGGCGATGAAGAACGGGAGATGGATATTCACGGCGATGACCAGCCGGCCGGCCGCGTACGGGGCCAGCCCGCCGCCGATGAACCGGAC
>JBEKGC010000373.1:0-9624 GCA_050013055.1 Streptosporangiaceae bacterium | reverse complement strand
GCGGAGTTCGCGGAGTCATCGCCTGCGGTGCGGCAGGGGCGCTGGTACCGGAACTGGTGATGGGGCACGCGGTGATCTTGACCGGCGCTGTGCGCGACGAGGGCACGTCCTTCCACTACCTGCCGGCCGGCCGGGTCGTCTCGGCTGACCCGGGTCCGGCCGAGAGCCTGGCCGGCGCGCTTAGCGCCGCCGGCGTGGAGACGACGCACGGCCTGAGCTGGTCGATGGACGCCATCTACCGCGAGACCCGGGCCCGGGTCTCGCGCCGGGTGGAGGAAGGGTGTCTAGTCGTCGAGATGGAAGCGTCCGCGCTGATGGCGATCGCCCGCTACCGCTCCATCCCGTTCGGCGAGGTGGTGATGGCCGGAGACTCGCTGGCCGGCCGGGAATGGCAGCACCGTGGGTGGATGACGGCCAAATCGGCGCGCCGGCAGTTGTTCGCCTCGGCCGCGGACGCCGCCGTCGCGTTGACGAGGTGACCGGGTTCCAGCTGCACCGGGGCCGCCCCGGGCGATCGAGCAGGGGTGCCGGACGGGTGCCCGCGCCGCTGTTTGGCTGGATGCGAGAGAAGCAGTGCAAGGAGGCGCCTTGGGCCGGCGCCGGGGATCAAGAAGATCACCAAGTCGAGGCCAGCCGAGCGTGACCGGCTTCTCTGCCTGGAGCCTGGCGAAGATGGCGGAGTTCCCGGTCGCTAAGGTGCCTCACCTGTAGAGCTTGCGGGCAATGGATGCACCGAGCACGCCGATGCACCAGCCTGCGAAGATGGCCCAGATGGTGGTACGGGATGTGCTGTGCAGGCCCCATGCCATAAAGCCAGCCAGCAGGAATGCCCAGACGACCAGGCCCCCGATGACCCACACGGCGTAGGGCGGCCGGTCCTCCACTGGCCTGCGCCACACGGGTGGCCAGGGACGCATCTGATGCAGGAGGGCCCTCACGGTAGTGCCGCGAGGATCATGGGGAGCGGTGTTGTCATTTTGTGCGTACATGGGATGCCTCCTGTGGTCATCGGTGTCCGACCACTCCGGTCACTTATCAAAATGATATCACTTTGATAGACAATATGTCAAGGGTGGCACCCGCGTGGGCAGACTGGGCCAGGTAGGGCAGGCGCAGCGCAGGGACCTGTCCGGCTCAAGATCAATGACGGCAATGACGCGGCCGGGGCTCCAGTACAGCGACGGCCATCTGACGATCTGGCTCGAGAGATCAAAGACGAAGTCCACTTGCTCAAGCAAACAGAAACATAGGCTGCTGATGTGGAACAGGCTGATCATGCACTTAGCGAGGACGAGGTGGCGCTTCTCGCTCTGCTTCCAGCAGACGGAGCTCCGACGGACAGCGATGAGATCCGGGACCGGCTGGGCTGGGAAGCTGAGCGTTACGCCAGCGCTTGCGCCCGCCTGGAGGAGCGCGGGTACATCGTGGCCTGGCCGGGTCAGGGCAAGCCCGTCGCCCGGGATCTGACGGCAGTACCGCCGGAGTTCCGTCCCGTCTGTGGGCGCCCTGGCTCAAGGGTTACGGTCCGACAGACCCCCGTTACGGTGGCGTCATCCTTTCGTATCCGGGTCGTGGCGGTGCCGCCGTCCCGGATTCTCCCGGCAGTGGCGTCGCGAACAGCATGGGCATCCAGGTCCAGGTAGATGCTCACACGCAGGACGTAACGGTCGTCCTCAGCGGCGAGGCAGGTAACGCGTAATCGCGTCGCCGCAATCCTGGCCACTCGATGTCAACGGCCACGATGGGATTCGCCTGCTGCCGCCCGCCCACCCTCCCCTAGGACGCCTATGAACAAGGCTTGCCGGCGGTCCGCCCTGTGTTCGCTGCGCGGGCTGGGCATGCAGTGAGCGGTTCGGGTCCGTCCTCTGGTTTTCGTGATATGCGGCGCCTGGTGGCCTGCTGAGAGCGGCTGGGTGCCGGGCCAGCGGGCCGGAGCAGCCCGCGCAGGGGGCTGCCGGCCGGTCAGGCCAGGATCCAGGCGCCGCCGGAGCGGGTCAGGCCGGCGTTGACCAGTGTCCGCAGGTTGATCCCGGCGCACCGGTTGTGCAGCCAGGCGTCGTTCCTGGCCGTGCCGATGTAGCGGAGCCTGATCCGGCGGCCGTTGCAGGTGGCGATCCAGGCGATGGTCCGCTCGATGCTCGACCGGGTCGGGTATGCCTGCTTGAACTCCGGCGTGCGGGCCTGTGCGCGGGCTTCGCGCAGCAGGCCCTCATGCGGGTGGATGGTCATCGACCGGCCGTCCCTGGCGGTGGTGCATCTTTCCCGCAGCGGGCATCCGGCGCAGGCGGCGCCGAACGTCACGGCCCGGTTCTTGCTCATCTGGCGGGTGACGCCGTTCGGGCAGGTGACGGTGCTCTGCTGCTCATCCACGATGAAGTCATCGATCGTGAAACCGCCGGGCACCGCCGGGCGCAGCGGCCCGGGCTTGATGACGGTGTCGTGCCCGCCGTCACGGTAGTCAGCGCGGGCCTGGCCGCTGCCATACGCCGAGTCGCCGTACATTTCCAGCCGCTGCCCGTCCGCCGCCGGGTCAGCATCGCTGGCCGGCTCGCCGTCGTGCACCGTCTTGGCGGGCATGTCCCCGGCCTGCCGGGCCACCATGCTGGCCCCGGTGGCCTGCTCTTCCGCCGTGCCCTGGGGACCGTCGTCGTCTGCGCCGGGATCCGCTGCCGCCTGCGGCCCGGTACGGCGGAACCGGTCGCGGCCGGCCATCTTCACGCCGTTCTCCGCATCGGTGCTGCCCTCCCCGGTCGCCATCGTCATCTCGCAGTCGGTGATCAGCCTGGACTCCGGCTCGGCGGCCACATGCCCGCGGAACCCGTCGCGGCGCTTCGACTTTGACTTGCGGGTATGGCGGGCCTCGCGGTCCACGGTGGAGATCACCCGGTCCGGGGCCACCTTCCGGGCGATCCGCCACCGCCCGTCAGTCCCGTCCGACTCTCCGGCGGGCTCGACATCCTGCCCGGCGACCAGCGCCAGCAGCCCCAGCGCGTCCGCAGCCGCATCATCCCGCTCCGGCGCGTCCTCGCCGGTCAGCCCGGCCAGCACCGCCAGCGCGTCATTCACCAGATCGCTGACCAGCGCCTCCTTCGCCTGCGGGTCATCCCAGTCGATGCCCGGCTTGCCCGCCTTGCTGTAATCCAGCGCGCACACCCCGGCGATGACCTCCGCGGCACCAGGCACCACCCGCGCCACCTTCCGCATCGCCGCCACCAGCTGCGTCACGGTGTCCTGCGTCGCCACGGCGTCGTCGAAGACGGTCGAGTCCACGCACCGCTTACGCCGGCCCCGCAGCACGCCGGTCTCGGCGATCACCGCCGCCACCGCATCGAAGACCCGGCCCGGCCGCTGCGACGCGGCGATCCGCTTTCGCCAGTACACCAGCGTCGACGGGTCGAAACTCACCTGAGTCAGCGACCGGCCGCACGCCACCTTCCACCGGATATCAAACTTCAGCGCATCCGCCGTCTGCGGATCGGACAGGTCATACAGCTCTTTCAAAACAAGCACGGCCCCGACCAGGTCCGCGGGCAGCGACGGCCGACCCGTCCGGGACGGGAACAAGTCCGCCGTGAACGAGTCAGGGAACAGCTCCGCCCGGTGCTCCGCCAGGAACGCGAACACGCTGCCCGCCGGCACCAGGTGTCCCGCGATCATCTCCGCGTCCAGCAGCTCCCGGTCTGGCCGTGATCTTCCCTGCATAAGAAGATCATCCCAGACGATCGAACACACTGCCGGCAGAAACGCCGGACAGCGACTCACGTGTTATTCAGAGCCGTCCTAGATGTCACCGGCACCGCTGGCTTTCGGTGCCGGCATGGCGATACGTGGCGCCTGAGCGGAACGGCAACCCTGGAGGATCACCCAAGCGTCGGCATTCGTTCCAGGATGGCGCCAAGGCCAGGCTGGGCAGGCTGCGGCCGGGCGAGAAGTTCACCTGTACCTTCGACCTGGCGACAACCCCGGCGAGCCCGAGGCATGACGCGGTCCATCAGGTCAGGAGGGAGGGAGGCCCTTGCGGACGTAGTAACCGGCGTCGGCCAGCCAGGCCCGGGCCCGGCCACGCTGACGCTCCGCGGAAAATGCATACCACCGATCCAGTTCTCCGGGCCAGCGGTCTAGGACGTCCTTGAACCGCCGGAATGCTCCTGGCCCGGAAATGGCGATCTCCAGCCTGTCGGCGCGCCCTGGGTCACGCACGGTCCCGATGAACCGCTCCATGTCCCGGTAGCCGTCCCGCGAGCCCTCGCAGTGCACCCACAGCCACTTATCAGGATCGTCCGATTCGTTCTCATCCTCTTGCCCGATCTCCCACGCGTAATCGACGGCTGGTGCCGGCCAGACCTCACCAGTCGTCAGGTCGACGCGTCCGCCGCCATCCATCGGATCTCCTTCAAGGATGCCGGCCAGCTCATCCAGATCCACTCGTAGAGGGCGCAGATCCGGCATCGCGGTGCTTCCCAGCAACGCGTCAAACTGATCGGCCAGGACGTCGTCGCCCTCCCAGCCCCGTTCCTGGAGCGCAGCGATCATGAGGCGTGCCGCCTCAACAGCACCATCCGCGTGCTGCTCGAGCGCGGCCAGCAACCAGTCACCAAAGAATTGCAGGCCATTCTCCGGCGCGACCGGACCCGTCATCTCTATGACGGCCGTGCCGTCCTCCGTCGGAACCTTGACCCGCAGCGAGATGCGCGCTTCGTCGGTACTCAACTCTTCTCCCGGATTCGGAGCGGGCGTTACCGCTGGTACCCGCGGAGCCTACCGCGCAGCGTCGAGTCCGGGTCTTCACGGCCTCGCGGCTGCGACTTGCTCATGGCCGCTGAGTTGCTCGCTGTCAGCATCCTGGGCTCACAATGAACACATTACAGTCTGCGGCATGCCGCGATCATAATGCCTGAACGCCACTGGAGCACCCGGCGAGATCACCGCTCGCGGGCAACAGCGTGCGCATGCTGTGAGATATCTACACGCACTACATAGACGGGCGGTAAGCCTTTACCGGCAGCAGATCCAGGGCGCGCTCGACTTCGGATCTTAGGACCGGATCCCAGCTACAAAAACGTTACCGTCGGCATGAGCTCGATATGCTAGCACCGCATAAATGAGCGTTGGCCCGGGTAACCGGCAGCGAAGGGTCACGCCCGGCGACGACCGGCCGCCCGCGGTCCCCGTGAGCCAGCCCGCCCCATCCTGCACGCCCGTGCTGCCCTGCTCCCGCTCGCGAGGCACCACGATGTTCCACCGTTGTCGTCCCGCAGTCGTCCCCGCAACAACAACGGACCATCGTAGTAATAGGGCCGGGCCCGGTGAGGGCCACGAAGGGACGCACGCGCAGCCGGGTTTCGGCCCGCCGGTCACGGTGCTTCCGCGGGGCGGCGGGCCGACCTGGCCCCGGTCAGCCGTGTCACCTCGGCGATCTCGTCGGCGTCGTAGGCGGTGCGCACCCCGGAGATCGACATTCCGGCGGCGCGGGCCAGGTCCTCCAGCCGGTACGGGCGGGGCCGGGTGAACTCGCGGCCGTAGGCGACGAGCAGCCGCATCCGCGCCTCCGCCGCCAGCATCGCGTTTCGCGCCGCGGCGATCTCGCCCAGCAGCGGGTCGAAGTCGTCCTCGTGGTCCACGGACAGCCGCAGCCCCTGTTCGTATGCCTCCCGATCCTCGGCCACCTCGTCGCACAGCGCCGACCAGCCGTCTGGGTCGTCACTGTCGCCGGGAGGCTCCGGTAGTGGGTGGGTCAGGTCCGTCAGATCCGTAATGGTGTCTCGCGTCGCCATATTTTGCACATTACGCCATATTTTACGATGATCGCAATTTACTGCACGACAGTCACGACGTCATCCGTCTCGGTGGCGAAACCGCTGTCGTGGTTCCGGTGCACGAGTACCACACGCTGAGGGCCCTGCGGGACCGCGCATCCGCCGAGCAGGTCGAGGAAGCCGAGATCGACGCCGCCATCGCCGAGCACGAGGCGTGGGAAGGCGGCCGGACAGCCGGGCCTGAAGTCGCACGACGGGTTCATGGCTGAGGTGTTCGGCGGCTCCCAGTGAGGATCGTCTGGTCAGAGATCGCGCAGGTGACCTTTGTCCGCTTCATGGCCGACCAGGCCGGGATGATCCGTCAGCCGCACCGTGGAAGCCTTAGCTGACGATCCGGCGCCTCAGGGCGCGTTCGTCCGCTGCCGACCACCGATTCGAGCAACTGGCAGAGGGCCCCGGTACTGCACTGAGAGCGACCCGATTTCCCGCGTTCTCGCCGTGCGTCGACCGCAGGGACGACGTGAACGGCACAACGCCCGCTACCATCACCACCTCACAATCCCGCGGAGAGTTCCCTGGTCCTGGGTAGCGCTGCGACGCGCAGTCGCTGACCGGCTTCGCTCATGCCCTGGTTTGTCAGAGGGCTGCCTTACCGTCATTCTGTGCTCGCCCGCGCGGCGGCATGTGAGGAGCGGACGATGAAAGAACTGGTCTTGCCGGTGCCGAAGATGGTGTCGGCAACCTATGTAGTCCCGGTACCCACGCCGATGGGAACGGCCGAAGCGAGGCAGAAGGCCAGCACGGCGGTCAAAACAAGGCTGACCGGGCCGCTGCGGACGCTAACGGCGGGGTGGCTCGCCAAAGGGGTGGTGAAGGTCGCGGTCGAGGCAGCCGGTCTGCTGCCGCCCGGGTTGCTGGACAGGGAGCTGTTCGGTACTCCGGACCAGCGGGTCTTCCTCGCCCGTGCGCGCGCGTTCGTCCGGTTCAGTGCCACGCAGCGAGCATCGCTGATAGGCATGCAGGAATGGAAGGCGCGCGGCCCGGCCGCGGCGCTCGCTGCCGAGCTCGGCGCACCCGTGCTGGACCTGCAGGCGATCCAGGTGCTGACCGCCGAGGACGCGCTGGCCGCCTTGCCCGACACGACGCTGACCATTCCGGCCAGCGTCAGTGGCGACATAGCCATCGGCCTCACGTTCAGCTCCTGGGTGCGCGTGCATGACGTCGGCTATCAGGGCGTGATCGCGGTAATGACCGATGGTATGCGCCGCTTCGGGCTGCCCGAGCTCAGGCTGGGCCCCGCATCGCCGGAGCTGCGGGAGGAGCTAACCTCGCTACTGAACGGGGTGGCCTTCCGGATCTGGTCCGACCTGATCGCCCGCGCGCAAGATACCCCGAAGGCTACCGGCCTGCTCCACCTGCCGCGCTTCCTGCGGGTACCGGCCGAGATGGACATTCACCGCCGGGACCTGGACCGGGCAAGCGGCGTCCCGAACCGGGGCGGCATGTTTGCCGCCATCGGGCTGCAGTTCGATCCCGTGAAAAATGAAGACTCCGGGGGCTGGCTGACCGTATGCCCGCCTGCTTGCTGGGACACGAGCTGGGAGGACTTCATCGCCGATATGTGCCACGGGATGTTCGGCTTCGAGAAGCCGCGCTGGCACTACATCCCGGAGTTCGGCGCTCTCATGGATGCTTTGGCCAAAGCGGCTCAGACCCTGCCGGAAACCCGATCCCGGTTCCTGAGCGGCGACCTGCCTCCCGGCGGCCAGCTCATGGTCCGCTACGACGCAGCAGACGCCGACGAACTCCGGTGGGCCCGGGTCGAATCCTGGGAGGACGCCGGACACGCGGTCATCCGCGATATCGGCCGGGAACTCGCACCCGGAGTGCGGCCCGGCCCCTCGGTGACAATCGAGACCAGATGCATCACTGACTGGGGCATCTGGGTGGACGGCAGCGGCGTCGTCGAGGGCGCCGGTACCGAAGGCGTCGGCCACCATCTCTCGTAGCCATCCACGCCGGGGACGGCGAATCGAACCGTACCACTAGTTCTTGCCGACCAGACTTTTCGAACCTTTATCCAAAAATATCCGTGGGGCGGGTGGGGCTCGAACCCACGACCGGCGGATTATGAGAAGCTCGGCCCGGCGCTCCGGATGCGCTAGCTGCGCGGATACCACGGAGCCTTGCCGCCGATGGCCCTCATTGCACTGTATGCACGGATGGCTCGGTCCACGAACCGGTCCACGACCACCACAGCGAGCGCCTGACGTCAACCTACGGAGCGTCACCACACACCGCGCGAGATCCGATCTGTAAGAAGGTCAACGAGGACCACGACGCGATCGAGATCGTCTCCAGGCACGGCAACGCCTTCCTCGTCTCCGCCGAGGACTACGCCGCCCTGCGCGAGGGCGCCTACCTGCTGCGCTCGCCGGCTAACGCCCGCCGGCTGCTCAATGCTTACGAGAACGCCCTGAACGGCATGCACACCGCCGAGCATGCCCTGATCGACCCCGACGGGGATGCCGGCAGCGCTCGGTGAGGCTGGTATTCGAGGACCAGGGCTGGGAGGACTACACGTCCTGGCTCAAGACCGACCGCAAGATGCTCGCGCGGATCAACAAGCTGATCGAGGACGTACGGCGAGATCCGTTCACCGGCATCGGCAAACCCGAACCGCTCAAGTACCACCTGCCTGGGGCATGGTCCCGGCGGATTGATGACGAGCACCGCCTCGTCTACATCGTCACCGAAGCGGAGATCATCATCCTTGCGGCCCGCTACCACTACTGACCTCACTGCGGACCAGCGCGTCGATAACGCCTGATATGGGCGTCGTGCATGCGGCTCACATCCGACATTCCTCGAGCGCCGAGTCGGCGATCTGAAATTGTTCGAACTAATAACAATGTTCCGTTTGTCGCGCTACGCAACTGCGTAGAGCGCTGTCGTTTACGGACTTCAGGGCGGAAGGGTCAGCGCATCCGCGAGCTCGGCCGGACCGCCGTGGGGTGACGGCGTCCCAACGCCGCCACGTCGGTTAGCCCCGAGCGGTTCGGCGATAGCGAAATCCGAGGTTGACGACGGTTCGCCAGCCGGTGGCCCAAATGGCGGCCTTGGCGGTGCGCACCGTGCTGCAGAAACCGCCGCCCAGCGACGAGTCGCCGAACCGGATCGAGCTCTCCACGACGCTGGTCGTGCGCGACAGTTCCGCGCCGCCCAGCTAGGTTATCTCCCGAAATTTTCGGTCTACTACCTGGCCGACGATCTTGGCGACTTAGGAACCGAGTGAGTCGGGAAAGACGGGACTACGTCCAGGGCCAGCTACCGGCCTGGGAGGGGCAACCAGCGGCGTGCTCCTGTCTAGCGACGGCCGCGCAGGTCGTCCAGGAAGCTCCGGGCGGCGGAGACGGCGCTGGCGGTGCGGTGGACGGTCTCGACGGCGGTACGGGCCGCGATGCCGGCCAGGCCGGGAATTCCCGCGGTGGCGTCGGTGATAGGGTTGCCGGTTTCCTCCACGACGCGGGTACCAGGCGGGACGTGCAACCGGAAGTCGTCCGGGTCGATGGGTTCGGTGCTGAAGTCGTCGAGTTCCCACCAGGCGGACGGCGCGTGGACCAGGCGTTCTGCTCGATGCTGATGACCAGTCCAAGGCGCCGGCCTCGCTGCTCGTGCCCGCGCTTGGCGTCGCCCAGATCCACCGGGTAGACGGCGCCGCGGATCATACGGGATCGGCCGGGCGCGCCGGAACGGTGAGGCTTGTGCCGGTGATCCGGATGTTGCCGTCGGCGTCGTACTCCCAAGCGTCCGCCTCGGCGGACAGGTCCTCGTCCCTCAGCCGGTGCATGTCGGCGCGTGCGCGCTC
>JBEKGC010000372.1:0-7766 GCA_050013055.1 Streptosporangiaceae bacterium | reverse complement strand
TTGACCAGGCGCTCAGGGCGGGCTCCGGCGGTAAGGCCGTTGATGAATCCGAGTTCATCAACATCATCGACCACTTCATCTTGCAGCGTCCTCTTCCCGGCGACCGTACCGTCGTGGAGACCTTCGTCTGGGCGCATCCTGAGCTCGCGGAAGCCGACCGCCAGATGCTGCTCGGCTGGCGCGACGTGGTAGAGGGAGTCTTCGAGATCCGCGAGTGGGATGGCGAGGCGATCATCGCGGTCAATCTCATCGACGAGCTGACCTACCGGGTCTACTCCAATGCCGGCCCGGTTGCCCTGGCTTCGATGGAGCCGGGATGCTTCATGATCGCCAGGATGGTGCCCATCAGCGTCGGCTGGATGCTCAGCGGGACGCAGCAGACGTTCGGCGCGTCCCAGCGGGCGGTGGTGCTCCAGGTGGCAGCGGAACTGGCGGCCGGGTATCCGCGGCTGGTGTTCCGCAACCCTGAGAAGGTGACCCAGGGCTGGGAGCTGACGCGCAAGCAGCGGGCGATGTTCATCGAGTTCTTCGGCAGCGACCTCATCGTCGTGCCAGGGCCGGAGGTGGCATCCCGGATGAACGGCTTTCTTACCTGGTACACCCGCCGGGTGCTCGAGGAAGCCGACTCGGAGGAAAGCAGCCTCGACGCCGACGTCGCTGCCCGGACACCGGCGTTCAACGTGCCGGGCGAGCTTGCCAGCGCGCCGACCGTCGCATTGTCCTGTGACGAAACGGAAGGTCTGATGTTCCTGGCGAACTTTGCCCTGGTGCGCGAAGCGTTTGAGAATCCCGGGCTTGCCGCCGACTCCGAGCACCGGCAGGCGGTGCTCGGGTACCTGAAAGCCGACAGCATCTCAGCGCTCCCGTTCCGGCGGCTAGCCCGGGCGGATACCGCCCGGGCCAGCCAGCTCTTCCAGCACCTGCTGAACAAACCCGGCTTCTCGTGGGAACGCGACGGCGCTGAGCAGCGAGCTCGCCAAGGCTCTCCCATTCTCGGTGTAGGTTGCCAGCCAGGCTGGCCCGCAAACGCGGCGCCAGGCGCGGCCATTTCATCTCCGCCTACGCCACCGCGTGCTCGGTCAGGACGTCTATGAATGGTCTCCGCTGCGCAGGATGGCCTGCGCTTGCGTGTGATCAGGAGCTCGTAGGGGTCAGGTAGAAGTCCTGGTTATAGCTGCCGGTGCTGTACCAGCCGTCGATGTTGGTGCCCCAGTTGCCGTTCCCGCCGGAGACGTCCAGGGCGAGGTCCGGGTACCCGTCCTCGGTGAAGTAGTTGTCGAGCGGCGAGGCTACGCGCTGTTCGAATATGTCCTGGTTGGTGTCGGGTGTGCAGACCCCCTGAATGATGTCGTCGCCGGCCTGGTCGTCCGTCCACATGCACAGGCCGCTGTTGTCGTTGCGCAGCATGTACCCCATGAGCCTGCCGTTGTCGTTGACCGCGTCGAGGAACCACTTCTGCTCGGCACCGCCGTCGTTGGGCCACTGGATGATGCGGGTGCCGTTGGCGGTCGAGCCGCCGGCGACGGCGAGGTTCAGGCCGTCATAACCCGCCGTGATCCAGTACGCCTGGGTTCCCTGGGTGACGGTCAGCGTGTCGGCGTGCGCCGTGCCCGTCAGCGCGCCGGTGCCGAGTAGCCCCGCGGCCAGCACGCCCGCGGTGATCAGGCGCTTGCCGCTGAACTTGAAGGTCTTCATGACTTCCTCCGTGCTTTGTAGCTGGTGACCGGTCACGTGTTGACCGACCGTGCTTCCGACACTAGGGACCACGAGGGGTAACGCCGCTGGGCCGCGACTGTAGGGAAAAAGGCCAGGTCAACGACGGTGAGCGGCAGAAACAGGCAAGACGGGGAGACGCAGGGTGTGGACGTCCAGGGGCGGGGACGCGAGAATCAGGGCGTGAGCGAGGACCGGACCGTTACCGGACGGCTACGCGAGTGGAGAGCCCGGGCCGGGCTGACTCAGCGCGAGCTCGCCGAACGCTCCGGAGTCAGCGTCCGCACCGTCCGGGCCCTGGAGAACGGCGCCGTGGCTGCGCCGCAGGCGGCCTCGCTGCGCCGGCTCGCCGCCGCGCTGGACATGGACGCCGCCTTGCTTGTCGCCCCCGCCCCCGCCTCCGGATCCGGATCCGGAGGCGGATCCGGCGACGGCCTCGTGCGCGTCGAGGTGCTGGGTCCGCTGACCGTTCGCCGCGGGCCCATCGTGGTCGCGGTGGCCTCGCCGATGCTGCGGACCCTGCTCGGGCTGCTCGCGATCCAGCCGCAGCGTGAAGTCGGCTTCGACGAGATCATCGACACCCTCTGGGACGACTCGCCGCCCCGCACTTGCCGCCAGCTGGTGCACACCTACGTGGGCGGACTGCGCAAGCTGCTGGATGACGGCGGGCCGAAGTCCGTGGTGTTGCGCACCGGCCAGGGCTACCGGCTTCGGCTCGAGGCCGGGCAGTCCGATGCCGCCGAGTTCGGCGACCGTGCCGCCCGCGCCGAGCGAGCCGCAGCGGAGGGCGCGGGCCTGCCCGCCTGGCAGCTCTACGCCGAGGCCGTGAACTGCTGGCGCGGGCCGCTGCTGGGAGGTAGCAGCGGGTGGTCGCACCTGCATCCGGCGGCGATCGCGCTGATCAGCCGCCGCACGGCCGCGGTGCTGGCCTGGACCGAGCTGGGCCTGTCCTTCGGTAAGTACAGCCCGATGGTTCCCGCGCTCCGCACGCTCGCGGCCGAGCAACCCCTGCACGAGGGCCTCGCCGCGCGGATGATGCTCGCCCTGGCCGGGGGCGGGCAGCAGGCCGAGGCCCTCGCGGCCTACGAGGAGCTGCGGACCCGGCTGAGCGATGAGCTCGGTGTCGACCCGGGACCCGAGGTCACCTCGGCGCACCTGCGGGTACTTCGCGGACAGTTGCCCGGCGCCGCGCTGGTGTCCGGCACCGCGTCGCCGGCCCCGGAGCCGCCCTCCCAGCTCCCCACGGCATGCGCTGGGTTCACGGGACGCGCGGACGAGCTGGGGGCGCTGGACCGGATCCTCACGGCGGACGGCGCGGCGCAGGCCGCGCCGGTCGCGGTGATAACCGGGATGGGCGGAGTCGGCAAGACCGCCCTGGCCGTCACCTGGGCACGCCGCGAACGTGAGCGGTATCCCGACGGCCAGCTCTACGCCAACCTGCGCGGCTACTCAGCCTCCGGGCCGGCCAGGTCGCTGGAGGTGCTGGCCGGGTTTCTCTCCGCCCTGGGTGAGTCAGACGAGCGGATCCCCGAGGACGAGGACCAGGCGGCGGCGCTGCTGCGCACCCGGCTGGAGGGTAAACGGGTGCTGCTGCTGCTCGACAACGCGCTCGACCCCCAGCAGGTCCGCCCGCTGCTGCCCGCCGCGCCGGGCAGCGCCGCGATCGTTACCGCACGCGACCGCATGACGGGTCTGGTGGCCCGGGACGGTGCCGGAACGGTGCTAGTCCGCCCGCTCCCGGAGGCGGAAGCCGCCGCCCTCGTCGTCACCGCGATGGGGGGCCAGGCTGCGGCTGAACCGTCCGCAGCCATGGCCGAGCTCGCCAGGCTCTGTGCCCACCTGCCGCTGGCCCTGCGCATCGCCGCCGCTAACCTCGCCGCCCGGCCTGGTTACCCAGTCGCGGACTACGTAGCCAGGCTGGCCTCGGGCGACCGCCTGACCAGGCTGGCCGTGCCCGAAGACCCGCAGGCCGCGGTGCGTACGGCCTTCCAGTTGTCCTGCGACGCGCTCAAACCAGAGCTGCGACGCATGTTCCGGCTGGCCGGACTGGTCCCGGGATCCGACCTGACGGTACCGGTCGCGGCGTCCGTGGCGGGCATCGCGGCCGACGAAGCCGAGTCGATCCTGGCCCGGCTCGTGGCGCGCAACCTGATCGACGAATACACCCTCGGCCGGTACCGGCTGCACGACCTGCTGCGCCTGTACGCGACCGAGCTGGCCGAGTCCGAGGAGAGCGACGCCGAACGCGACGCCGCGATCGGCCGGCTAGCGGCCGGTGCCATGACGGCGATCCGGTCGGCCGCGACGCTGCTGTATCCGCACCGGCTGCACCTGCCGGACCGCGACGCCGGCGGTCCGCCCCACCGCCCGGCCTTCGCCGCTGGCACCGCCGCCCTGGCTTGGCTGGACTCCGAGCAGGCGAACCTGGTCGCGCTGGTCGTCATGCTCGCGGACCGGGGCTGGGCGGACCCGGCGGTGCGCATCGCCGATCGGCTGGCCGGCTACTTCTATATGCGTTCGAACACCGTGGACGGGATGGTCGCCGCATCCGCGGCCCGGCGGGCCGCGGGTGACGTCCCGATCGCCGTGGCCTCGTCCGAGCTGCAACTCGGGATGGTGCGGTTCGCGCAGTCCCGGTACGACGCCGCGGCCGGGCATTTCACCGAGAGCCTGAGCCAGGCCCGGCGCGCGGGCTGGGTGGCGGCCGAGGCCGTACTGCTGAACAACCTGGCCGCCGTGTCCTGGTCGCTGGGGCACACGGCGGAGACGATCACGCTGTTCGCCGAGGCGCTGCAAGCGCACCGGCGCAGCGGCCGGACCGCCGGAGAGGCCGTTACCCTCGCCAACATCGCCGCGGCCCGGCTGGAGCTTGCGCGCTCCGCCGAGACGGACGGCGACCGGGCCGCCGCCGGTCAGCACCGAGACGAGGCCCTGGGTCTGCTCGCCCAGGCCCGGGACCTGCACCAGGCGCTGGGAGACCGGCTCAACCAGGCGGAAACCTGCCGTCTGCTCGCGGAGGCGTACCGGGACCTCGGGGACGCTGAGGTCGCGTCCGGTCACGCCCGCCAGGCCGTCGACCTGGCCCGCGAGGCGGCGGATCTGCGCATTGAGGCATCGGCCCGCAGCACCCTCGCGACGATCCTCGTGCGGCTGGGCGACCATGCGGGCGGGCTCGCGGAGCACACCCGGGCGCGAGAGGCGGCCGCGGAGCGAGCCGACCTGATCCAGCAGACCCAGCTTCTGGCCGATCTCGCGGAAAGCCTGGCGCGGCTGGGCCGGCCGCAAGAGGCGCTGCTCACGGCCCAGGACGCGCGCGCCGCGGCCGACCGGCTGCGCCTGCCCATCCTGCAACGCCGGGCCCAGCGCGCACTGCACGCGATCTCGGGCCGCTGACCAGGCCCTCCGTTCCGCGGCGAAGGTAGCGCGGATCATCAGGGACGCGGGCGCGCTCGGCATCGACGTCCACGTCATAGCCCTCCGCAAGCCAGCCGGAGCCGCGGCGCCGCCGGACCGGGCTACCGCTCGTAGCGCCCGGTGCGCACGGACGTAAGCGGACGGCGTCGGTGCCTGTCACGCGGGCGGTTGACGGCTGGTTTTCCACGGACGGCCCGCGCTGGCGCTCCTCCTGCCGCATCAATCTCGCAAGGCGCCACGATGTCCGTTCATTGTCGTTCCCGTGCCATCCGCCGACGGTGAACACCGGCCCGCGCGACGGCTCACGATCGAAGCGGCGTCACGCTCTGAAGGCCTGAAGCGCCGCACCCCGCGCCGCCACCCCCGCCGCTTCCCGCACACGGAACCCGCCCGTCACAGCTATCGAAAAAGATCGTGGAATATTCGGCTCACCTGGATAGTTTGGTACCCTATCGGGTACCAAACTATCCGTAAGAGCCCGATCTTCCACGCGAAACCGGGCGACCCGGCCCGCCTGACGCCCGGCCGGACCAGGCACGGTATACACCCCGCATCGCCACCCCCAGCCGCCACCGCACCACCAGCAAGGCCGCGACGGACCCGCCTCCGGGGCCTGACCAGCGAACCCCCGCAACAGCGACGGACCATCGTAGTCGTGGCCGGGCCCGGGGCCGACGGCGGCTGGAAGCGGGGCGAACGTTACCTCACTGCCGCGGCACCAGCTTGCGTGATCCGCTCAGTGGGGTGCCACTAGCTAGTCTGGTGGGCGTGAACATGGCGGGATTGATCTTCACGGTGATCGGCAGCCTAGCTGGTGTCGCCGGGGCGTTTTTTGCGTGGATAGCGGTCCGTCCGCGGTGGAAATCTAGAGTGAAACATTCTGCTGTGGCCGCGCCGTCACCGAAAAAGGGCGCGGTAGGCCACGCCTATGACGTTTTCGTGTCTTATTCGCACGATGATCTTGATTGGGTTAGTGCGTTTGCGGGGCGACTTGAGGATGCGGGGCTGAGGGTTGCGCGTGACGAGGTGATCCTCAAGCCTGGCGATGTTCTAGTCCACGTGGTTGAGCAGGCGATCCGTGAGTCAGCGGTCGGTATTCTCGTGTTCAGCCCGGCATCGGTCGTCAGTGGCTGGGGACGCCAAGAATACGCCGCGATGATGCAGAAATCGATCGAGGACGGGTGGCGTTTCATTCCCGTGATCATCGACGATGTCGAACTGCCCGCTTTCGCGGCAACACGGTATTATGTCGACTTCAGGGACGCCTCTCGAAATGAGTACGACCAGCGCGTCGCTAAAATCGTTGAGACGTTGCGCAACGAGGCTTAGAGCCTGCCAGGGCTACGGCCCGGGGCGGACAATTAGGCAACTCAACCGCCACTGCCGCCGCCGATACTGCCTTCTTCAGTCAAGTACAGGAAGAGTCGCCGCCACGCCGGGAAGACGTCCTTGTGCTCCGTGATGATCTTGTTGTACCTGTTCCAGAGTGCGGCATCGGTAATATTCGGGTCACCGCCTGCCTGCAGGGCTTTCTCGAGCGCTTTTACGTCGTCCGCCAATACCGCGATCCACACCTCAAGATCTCGGTCTTGGACATGACGCGAAACAGCGCGGAAGAATAGATCGAACAGCCGCGCTCGCCGCTGCGATCGTTTGTAGCCCTGCATTACCTCAGTCGCCGCTTGAAGAGCCGAGTTCTCGCTGTCATCCGCGACTTTTATCGCCTTCATACCTGCGAACATTGGTGCCAGGTCTTGGACCCGTTCCTCTTGGAGGCAATACCAGATAGGAATTATCCGCAGCCTCTTCGATACCATCTTCGCAAAAAGTGCTGAACGCTCCGCCTCGGCCCAGCCAGTGAAATAATGTTCACTCATTATAACAATAGCGTCGATCGAGTCTCTTATCCCGTCCTCAATTCCAGCCAACAAGGAATCGCCGGGATGCATCATCTCACTGTCCAGCCATACGTCCGCCTCGAAGGCCACGAGGGTGGCTTTTAGCTTAGCCGCGAAATCCTTGGTGTCCGCATGCTTATAGGAAATGAAGAAGTCATGTATCGATGAGCTTTCAGCTACCATGACGTTTCCTGTCTTGGTCGGCTTGGACGAGATTCGACGAAACCCGCGGGCCGGAGCCAACTCTACTCTCCAGGGACCGCCCTGGCTCGCTTGACCGGGCTCGATGAGACAGTGAACAAGTCGGCTGTCCTTACCGCCTTCCGCGCCAGATCGCTCAGCATGACGGGCAGAGAAAGAAGTCGCGGACAGCGAGCATAGATGTGGAGATGCGCGGTCTTGGGGATGCGCCGTATCCCCCGAACTTTCCGGAGCAGTAAGGCGAGCCTCCCGCGTCCAGCCGTCCTGCAGTCGTGGCGTGGCCGAATGCGCCGACAAGCAGGTTTTGCTGGTGCTGGTTGATCAGCGGACGTCGTGGGCGTCTCGCGTGCCGGTGTTGCCGACGATGCGGGTGGCGGCCCAGCTGGCCAGTAGTTTGAGTCCGTCGGCCGCAGGTGTGTCTGGGTCGGCGGTGTAGAGGTTGAGGCGCAGGTCGGGCTCGGAGGGGAGTTCCATCGCTTCGAAGTTGAGGTCGAGCTGGCCGACGGCGGGATGGCGGAGTCGTTTGCGGCCGCTGCGGTG
>JBEKGC010000371.1:0-9696 GCA_050013055.1 Streptosporangiaceae bacterium | reverse complement strand
AGACCGGCGACCGGACGGGGGAAGCCCGCGCGCACGGGAATCTCGGTCTCCTCGCGTGGCGGCAGGGCGAGTACGTCCAGGCCTCCGGCCACTACGAGCAGGCGCTGGCGATTTTCCGCGATATCGGCGCACGGGCGGGCGAAGCCCGCGCCCTCGATAACCTTGGTGCCATCTGCTGGCGGCAAGGCCGCTATGAGGAAGCAGCCATTTACCATCGGCGGGCGCTGGCCGTTTTCCGCGAGCTCGGTGACCGGAGCGGGCAGTCCTGCGCGCTCGCCAACCTAGCCACGGTCTGCCGCAAGCAGGGGCTCCTTGAGCATGCGGTTCATCACCTTGAGCAGTCCCTCTCCCGCTCGCGTGAGGTCGGCGACCAGGCTTGCGAGGCGGAGGCGCTTTGCGACCTGGGCGAGGTGCGCGGGCAGCAACGCCACTACCAGCAGGCAGCCGACGATTACGAGCAGGCGCTCACGCTGTTCCGCAGGATCGGCCACCAGGCCAGCCAGGCGCAGGCACTCAACGGCATGGGCAACCTCATGCTCGCGACCGGCCAGCCAGGCCAGGCTCGTGCGCAGCATGGACTCGCGCTCGACCTGGCCACCCGGATCGGCGACAAGTACCAACAGGGCGCCGCGCACGACGGCCTGGCTCATGCGCACAAGGCCGGCCGCGACCTCAGCCGGGCCCACCACCACTGGCGGCAAGCCCTGGCCCTCTACACCGACCTCGACGTCCCCGAGGCTAGTGAGGTCCTCAGGCAGCTCGCCTTGCTCGGTGAATTCGATCATGGGTACCCGGCCCTGGCATCGCGATAACTGTCTGTATCTCATATCAACTTGCCGGGAATCCATGCCCACTTACCCTGGGACCTGCCGTCGGCCACCGAGATGGGCCCGCAGCCGACTCGCGCCAAAACATTAATGGATGCCAGTATGGACAGCCAGAGCACTTAGGCGCGATGCTGTCCATGATCGATTGCCTACTGGTCCTGGGGGTCACGATGGAGCCAGACGCAAAGCCGGCCATCGTCCTGATTCACGGTGCGTTCGCCGATGCCTCTGGATGGTCAGAAGTCATCCAGCGCTTGTCCGCGCTGGGCTACCGTGCGTACGCGCCAGCGAATCCTCTGCGGGGCGTGATCAGCGACGGCGACTACGTGCGCACGTTCCTCAGCACGATCGAGGACCCGGTCGTGCTCGTCGGGCACTCCTACGGCGGCTCGGTGATCACCAACGCGAGCGTCGGCGCGCCGAACGTCCGCGCCCTGGTTTACATCGCGGCGTACGCGCCCGAGGAAGGCGAGACGCTGGCCGCGGCCGGCGCACTCGACGGAGCATCGAACGACCTGGCCGGCCACCTCCTCGTGCGTCCCTACCCCGGCATGCCCGACGGAGACGGCGACGCCTATATCAACCCCGAGTTCTTCCACGAGCAGTTCTGCGCCGACCTGCCGGAGGCGCTGGCGGCCGTGATGGCCGTGAGCCAGCGGCCCGTGACGTTGGCGTGCCTGGGCACGCCGTCAGGTCCGGCGGGCTGGAAGACGCTGCCGAGCTGGTACATGGTCGCCAGCAACGACAACGCGATCCCGCCGGTAGCGGAGCGGGCGATGGCGGCCCGGGCCGGTGCGCACACGGTCGAGGTCAGCAGCTCCCACGTGGCCTTCATCAGCCATCCACAGGAGACCATCGATCTCATACTGGCCGCCGTACAGGGTAGCTGACGCCACCACCTGGCCGGCCAGTCCTGTCCGCGTTCACCTGAGATCTCGCGCTGCGCCCTCATTGCAGAGCCACACGTCGGTCAGCCGGGCCGGCCATCCGCATGGCCGGCCGTATACAGATCACCCCCGTTATGCGCGGCCGTAGCCAATCGAGCGCCCTCTCGCCCAGGCGTACCGAACGGCGGTTCGCGTTCGCGCTGAGATAGCAGTGTGTCACCGCCGGGGAGGCATCCCCGAATATGGGGTGCGGCCCGGCAAATATGGGGAAGCACTCCCGAATCCGGCAGACCCTTGATCGCCCTACCTTCACCAGTAACGATCCGCTCTGGTGAAGGGAAAGACCATGACACATCGACGGAGCCGACGGCGCGTCATGTCGAACGCGCTGACGCTCGGGCTGGTCGCTGCAGGCGTGGTGGCCATGCCCGCAGCAGCTCAGGCCAGGCCGCTCCCGCGCGTCCACCTAGCTCAGGTGGCTGCGGCGTGGGGCGACAACGAACACGGCAACCTCGGTGACGGCACGTTTGTGCAGCGACCGACCGCCGTTAACGTCGGCTCCAACGAGACTCAGGTCGCTGCCGGGTACGACCACAGCCTGGCCGTTATTTCCGACGGCAGCGTCTGGAGCTGGGGCTCTAACGCTTTCGGGCAGCTCGGAACCGGCCCGGCCCAGTCTGCGGCGAGCCCGCAGCTGGTGTCCGGGATCAGCGGGACCATCACGCAGGTAGCCGCCGGCTGGTCCCACAGCCTCGCACTTGGCTCCGATGGCACGGTATGGGCGTGGGGCGACAACCAGTACGGCGAGCTGGGCGACGGCAACCTCATCCAAAGCGATACACCGGTCAAGCTCTCCAGCCTGTCCGATATCACGCAGATCGCCGCGGGCGACGACTGGAGCCTGGCTTTGCGCTCCGATGGAACCGTGTGGGCCTGGGGCGATAACCTCTACGACGAGCTTGGCGCGCAAGTACCTGACGTGTACGACAACCGTGATGTGCCGGTGCAGGTGGTCGGCTTGTCGGGGGTGACCCAGATCGCGGCGGGCGGTAGTTTCGGCATGGCCATCCAGACCACGGTGAAACTAGGGTTCCTGCGCCACTCGCTGTGGACCTGGGGGCAGGAAACCTGGGGCCAGGTCGGCAACGGCCAGCTGACGGACCCCTTGGCCAGGACCTGTTTGGCAACCTCGGCGTCGGCAGCGGGAATGGCATCCTTTACAGCCCCACCCAGACGCTGAACCCGGGCAGCGGGATCATCCAGCTCGCCGCCGGCTACGACGACGTGCTCGGGCTTCGCTCCGACGGCACCGTGGTCGCATGGGGGAACAACTCCAACGGCCAGCTCGGCGACGGCACCACCACCACCAGGGTGACACCAGTGCAGGTATATGGGCTCAGCGGTGTGTCGCAGGTGTCAGCCGGCTTTGACTACAGTCTCGCGGTCCACACCATCGGGTTCATCTTGCGGTAGCGCCGCTGCGTGAGTGCCGCCGGGCTCGGGCTGGGCGGCGCCGCGGAAATATAGGGAATAGCACAGGCAATCTAGGTGATCCCTCCCGATCCGGGGCGCGAGTCAGCTGCCGTACTGTCGCCTTGAACTCGTCCTGAGTCGAGGAGATCGTCATGGTCCCCATCCAGCACTTCCGTAATGTCGCCGTCGTCGTAACGGACCGGAATGCCAGTCGACGTGTTGCCGTATATCGGCAGCTGGGACGTATTAAGTCAAGCACCTAAGCAGTTTAGCCGCGCTGGTAACTACGCCATATGCGGTCAATCAGAGAGGACCGTACAATGTCGCGGTATGACTGGGGCGAGACCCACTCACGTATCGATTGGCTGACCACGGAAATTGAGCCCATCAGGGTCAAGGTCGTTACTCATCCGATGTACAAGCAGCTAAGCACGATTACGGCGATCAACACGTTCATGGAGCATCACGTGTTCGCCGTCTGGGACTTTATGTCGCTGCTCAAATCCCTACAGCGGGAACTCACTTGCGTGAACGTTCCATGGATACCTGCGGGCGCTACCAGTAGCCGCCGCCTCATCAACGATATCGTGCTCGTGGAAGAAAGCGATGAGCTGAACGGCGGTTTCATCAGTCACTTTGAGCTCTACCTGTGCGGTATGGCCGAATCGGGCGCGAGTACCGCGGCCATCGACGCATTCATTGCCCTCCTGAGAGGCGGTGAGCCTGTCCAGTCGTCACTCGGAGCGGTAGCCGCACCCGAGCCATCGACCGCGTTCGTCGCAGCGACTTGCGGCTTTATCGAGAACGCACCGGTGCACTGCAAGGCGGCGGCGTTCGCCTTCGGCCGCGAGGATCTCATTCCGGATATGTTCGATCAGGTCGCGGCGGTTCGGGCGGATGAGAAGAGTCTCGATACCTTCTGCGATTACCTGGCCCGCCATATTCAGGTGGACAGCGAGGAGCACACTCCCATGGCGATGCAGATGCTGGCAGATCTGTGCGGCGATGATGACAGCCGCTGGGAGGAATGCTGCATCACTATCAATAGCGCGCTTGAAGCGAGGATTCTCCTCTGGGACGGTATTCTCGCGGCCATCGAGAAGCAACAGGCTCCGCTTCCCGGGCGACCCCGGGTGAACGCGCGCTAGGGACGGCTACTAGCCGCAGGCGGAGGCGTCACATGAATCACTTGCCAGTTAGCGCGCTGGTGTCAGGAGATCCACCACGCGGCAGGCCCGTACCACCGCTGGTAGTGCGGTCTGGAGGATTTGACCGGAACCTGCCGCCAGGTCCCTCGTACCTGGTCGGCCGCGATCCTCAGTGCGACATCGTGATGACCGATGCCCGCGTGTCTCGGCATCATGCGGCGCTCGGGATTGAGGACGGCCGTTGGGTGCTGGCGGACAACGGCAGCACCAATGGCACCTACATCGGCGGGCGGCGAGTGGACCGGATCGAGGTCGACGGGGAGTGCCTGCTCCGCCTCGGCGATCCTGCTGACGGGCCGGTCCTGAGCTGCGCAATCAGTGGAGCCGCGGGGTCAGTGCCGTCCAGGCTACGCATCCGTCGGGCGCCGGATAACGATATCGTGGTTGCCGATCCCAGCGTTTCCGGCTACCACGCCGAACTGGGAAGTGTGGCCGGCGTACACGCTGAGGAGACACCGCCGCTTGCCGCCGCCTCGCCTGTTGACGGTGACCGCATGCTCGAGATCCCGTATGCGATTCGCTGGCTGGTACCGAAGGGCGAGCGGTTCGCGAACTTTGACATCCTGAATGACAACGACACGCAGCTCGACTACTACCGCCGGTTCGGGCACGTCTACGCCGTCGGGATCCCAACAAAGAAGTGGCGGCTGGTCGTCGTCTCGGATCCCGAGCTGCTCGACGAGGTGGCGGCGGACGAGGAGCAGTTCGGCAAGCGCGTCGAGGAGATCAACTTCTTTTCACAGCTCAGCAATTCCCGTGGCGGCGGCATCTCGGTAATCGGCGATGGCGAGCATTACGACCAGGTCCGCCGCGTGATGCTGCCGTGGTACGCGCCGTCGCATCAGCGGACGCAACTGGAGCGGATGAAAGATCAGGCGCGCAAGCTAGTGGCGGCATGGTCCGCGGTTCCTGACGACGAGGCGCTCGACGCGCGCGCCTGGATGGAGCGTTACACGCTGGAGGTCTCTGGGCGCGGCGCGTGCGCCTACGACTTCGGCCTGCTCGACGGTATTGGCGACCCGCACCCATTCGCAGCGGCTGTTCCGGCGAGTACGAAGGAGAGCATCCTGCGCGTCGCCGAGCCTCGTCCGGACTTCACGGCCTTCGCCGGCCGGGCGCGACGCGCGCGCCGGAAGCTCTACCGCCGTCATAACCAGGAGCTGTTCAAGACGGCCGACGCGCTCGTTCGCGCCCGCATGCACTCGTGCCCGCTCGGGCAGCAGACGGATCTCCTCAGCCGTCTGGTGAGCACGCCTGATCCCGAGACTGGCGAGTTCCTCGACGCCGAGACCGTCCGCGACCAGATCCTCATGCACCTCTCGAACGGTTTCAACGGACCGTCGATCACGGGCGCCTGGCTGGCCTATGTCCTGGCCATATACCCGGATGTCGAGAAGAAGCTGATCGCCGAGATCGACGGGATCACCGGCGGCGACCCGGACTACGACCTGCAGTACGACGACCTGATGTCGCTGACGTACACGACACAGGTGATCAAGGAGACAATGCGGATCTACCCGCCGATGCCGGTCACGATCCGCCGCAGCCTCAAGGACGGGACGCTCGGCCGCTATCGCCTCCGCAAGGGCGACATCATCCTGGTTGGGGCGCTCGCCGCGCAGCGTGACCCGCGCTACTGGGGCCAGGATCCCGACCGGTTCGATCCGGAGCAGTTCGCGATGGACAGGGTCGTCAGCCGACCGCGCCACGCCTTCATCCCGTTCTCCATCGGGAAGCGCCAGTGCATGGCGCAAGAGGTCACATTCATGATGCTCCGGGTCGTCTTGTTCGAGATCTACCGGCGATACCAGCTGCGGCTCGCGCCCGGCGCGACGGTGACGAAGAACACGGTCGTGACGACGAAGCCGGCCTCGGTTCCCGTCACCCGCCTTCCGCGCGACCTGGTCCGGCACCGGCGCGAGCCGACCGGGTTGCACGACCGCCCGGAGGCTCATGCTCCCGCCGTGGAGCGCGACTGGGGGAAACCGACCGAAATCCCGGCAACGGGGGCTTACCAGCATCTGGTGATCGCTTATGGCAGCAACTTCGGCGCTAACAAGGAACTGGCCGAGCGTTTCGCCGAACGGAGCGACTTTCACGGCTACAGGAGCGAGGTGATGACGCTGAACGAGCTCGCGGCGTCGCCGCTGCGCGCTGCGCCCTGGCTGCTTGTCATCATGACCTCCACCTATACGTCGAACCCCCCATCCAACGCGACGGCGTTCAAGTTGTGGCTCGAACGCACAGAACCCGGGACTCAGACGTGGCGGAACTGCCGGTACCTCGTCTGGGGTCTCGGCAACAGCCAGTGGAATGCGTTCCTTGCCTTTCCCCGCTATGTGCACAGGAAACTGTCCGGGCTCGGCGCTACACCGCTCGCCGAGCTCGCGTACGGCGACGTGGGCTCGCCGGTGTGGGAACAGCTTCACCTGGACTGGAACAGCCGCGTCTGGCCCATCCTCCTCGAGCTGTCCGGGGCGCGGCCCACGCAGAGCGCAGCGGCGCGCATCACTGCCGAGGTGGCGGCCACCGGAGCTCTGACAGGCCCTGACTCGAACACGGCGATGCAGAGGTCTCTTCACGGTGATGACCTCGCGACGCAGCCAGTCGGTCGGTCGATGAGCTTCCCTTCGATCACGCGCTCCATGTCGCAGTCGCGGGTGCTGCTGGTTCCGACGATCCTCACGAACGCCGTCGGGAAGGAAACGGTCGAGGCGCGTGTCCTTCTGTGCCGGGAGCTGGAGGCGGCCGAGTCGCCGAAGCGGACGCGGCATCTGGAGATCAGCCTGCCGCCGGGCGTTGTTTACCGAGCCGGCGACCACCTCGGCGTCTGCCCGAGGAATGACGAGGAGCGGGTAGAGCGGCTCGCGCGGCGCCTCGGCGCTGCGCACGACGGTCTCTTTATGGCGCCGAAGACGATGAACGTTCGCGCCGTACCGAAGGGCGTCGTGCTTCAAGTTCGCAACGTGCTCACCAATCTCATCGACATCACGGGCAGACCGACGGTGCCACTTCTCGACCTCATGCTCGAGAAGGTGGCTGACCCCGCCGAGCGGTCGAGGCTGGCGGGGATCAGGGACGTCCTGCAGGCGCCGGACGGTCCCGATTCTCTGCTGCGCACCGCGATCGACGCTGGTGGCTACGACGTGCTCCGCCTGCTGGATGAGTCCCCGTCTTGCTCGCTTAATATCTTCGAGTTCCTGTGTGTGGCGCAACCGCTCCGGCCGCGCTACTACTCGGTGAGTTCGAGTCCGCGGATCCACGGCGACGGTGTGGCCCAGCTGACCGTCGGCCTCGAGGCCACACCCGTACCGCTCACACCCGACCGTGAATTCCGCGGAATGAGCTCGCACTACATGCACACGCTTCGGGACGGCGACCGCCTGAACATCTTCCTGGACAGCACCGACGGATTCCACCTGCAGGAGGACCTAACCAACCCGATGATTTTCGTCTCCGCAGGTACCGGCTTCGCCCCGATGCGGGCGTTCCTCTGGGAGCGGCTGGCGCTGAAGCGCGCGGGCGTCTCACTCGCAGAAGCGGCACTGTTTAACGGCATCCGCTCGAGCAGCCTCGACTATATCTACCGGGACGAAATCGGGCGGTTCGCGGCCGAGGGAGTGCTCAACCACGTTCACGTGGCGACTTCCCGCGAGCGGCCTGGCCGGCGCGAGTATGTCCAGGACCGGATCCGTGAGCAGGGCGCGCTCGTCTGGCGCCTGCTCGCCGCTGACGGTTACGTCTACGTCTGCGGCTCGCAGCCGATGCGCGACGCCGTCCGGACCGCATTCGCCGACGTCCTCACCGAACATGCCTCGATGCCGCCCGAGTGCGCAGCGGCCTACCTCAACAAACTGCAGACCACCGCACGCTACCGCCCAGACCTCTGGAGCTGACCATGAGGAGCTCACATGGACGCCCTCGCCCTCATTTTGACCGTCGCCGCGATGATGATGTTCGCGTTCACCGCTAGCGGCCGTGAGCTGCGTCGCTTCAACGAAATCGCCCTTGGGCTCGTCTTTCTCGCCGCGGCGCTGATATGCCAGTTCACGTCGATCACTAACACGCACATCGGCCGCTGAGCGCGAACCGGCTCGCACGAGATCCGCTTGCCGTTCACGGCGATTCAGCACCGCAGGCTCCGTCGTAATGTTTAAGACCCGTGGGCCGCGAAGGAACCGCTCACGCCGATAACTAGGGTTTTCGCCTTCTGCGACCTGACTTTTATCAAATAGTGCGCACCGCCTGGTCACCAGATGAGGGTGAGGGCATCGCGCAGGTCGGTGCCCTGGCGCCCGCACGGGCGTAGGCGCCGACCGTGTCCCCGGTGGTCACTGGCAGCTCCCGGACAGGACGTATACCTCGCGTTGCTGGGAGTCGGTGAAGTGGACCCAGTGCTGGCTGCTGAGGACATTGGCTGCGGGTGTGCTCATCTGGCTACTCCTTTGCTCATAGCCCGGCTAGTCGCCAGGCCGCTGGTGATACGGGGGGAGTGGCTGCGGTAACCGCGTTCCGGCGGGTGGCTCGTGCCCGGTCCAGGAGCACCGCGGCAGTGGCACCGAGCAGGGCAGCCCCGATGGCGATGAGGATGACCTGCCAGCCAGGCATGCCGCCGGTGTTGATCACGTGGATAGCAGTCGCCGGAACCGGCGCGACAGGGGAGGTCCCGATATAGGGATCCCCGATATACCCTGCTGGGTCCGGTATCGGATCCGTCCCTGCAATAGCGGCGGGGGACGGCGGCGGCCGATGCCAGCAGGACCCCAGCCAGCCCGGCCAGGACGCTCACGAGACGGCGGATGCGCCGGACTACGTTCACGATGATCTCCCTCGGCTCATACTGCGATCTGTCACGCCCCGTCCCCGAGCTCACCAGCCGGCACTGGGACCTGCTGCGCCTGCTCGCCGCCGGGCACACCAACGCCCAGGCCGCCCGCAGCCTCGGCATATCTGAGGGAACCGTGGGCACCCACCTGGAAACCATCTACACCCGGCTGAATGTCCAGCCGAACCGCCGCCGTCACCCGCGCCTTCTCCGGCCAGGTGCGTAATCTCGCATGACGTAGCTGCCCGGAGCGGGCAGTACCAGCAGGCCTCGCGACCATCATGCTCGAGGTGCCCGAGGATGGTTCTTGCGGCGTTGTCGAGGTCTCTGGGCGTCTGCGGCCGGCAAGACTGCCCGGTCAGGCTTTCGACGGTGTCGTGTTCGCCTTGGCGGCGTTGCGTGTTTCGGCGAGTTCGGTGGCGGTGAAGATGGTGACGGACAGTCCTATCAGGGTCGCGCCGAGGACCCGGGCGGGG